>CAYLNH010000066.1:0-28221 GCA_964384625.1 uncultured Lentisphaerales bacterium | reverse complement strand
CCTTCGCGGTCCGCCTGGAGATCCCGCACCCTCTTGAGCGCCGAAGCCTCGGCGTCGGAGCTTGCGGTGCGGAGTTTCAGGATCGGTCACCTGCACCAGACAGCCACCTCCAGTTCCCGTTTTCCCGCCGCTTTGGCCCGCGCGCCGGCCAAAGCGGCGGGAAAACCGGGGAGGTGCGCGGACTTCATACCGGTGACAGATCCGCAAGTACCGCAGGTTGCCAACCTCTTGAAAGTCGGGACTCGACGCAAAGCCGCGGGGGTCTCCAGAAGGCTTTTCGCGCGGGGTGTAGCTACACCGGCCGCGAAAAGGTGGGGCTGACCAAACACTGGGAACCGGACGCCTGGGCGGCGGCCGTCAATCGTGTCAGGCGAGCTGGCACTCGATCTGGTTCTCGACGGCTTGCGGTCCCAGGATGCGGCGCTTGCGGGCCTCTACGCTTTCAGGCTGCTGGTACTGCCGGTCGATGGCGTCAAGCTGTTGCCGCAAACCCGTACGGTTGGCAATCTGGATGGACAGCCCGGGCCGGGCGTTTGCCTCCAGAACCAACGGCCCGCGTTCCGCGTCAACGACGAGATCAATGCCGACGAAGCCGAGCTCCAGGGCGTCAGCCAGCCGGATGGCGCTGTCCAGAATGGCCGGCCAGGCCGGGATCCGGAAGTCCTGAATGGGGGTTCCGGTATCCGGATGCCGCGTGACCGCTTCATTGCGATAAACCCCGCCGGTCGTCCGGCCGGCAGCCAGGTCGATGCCGGCGCCGACGGCGCCCTGGTGGAGGTTGGCGCGGCCCCGCGAAGCCGCCGTCGGCAGCCGCACCATGGCCATGGCCGGGATGCCGCGGTAGACGATGACCCGAATGTCGGGCGTGCCGCGAACGGCAATCGGATCGAAGCTTGGATGGCGCACGATCCGTTGTTCAATCAGGGCGGCATCCTGCCGGGCGCCCAGCGAGAACATACCGGCCAGAATCGATGAGATGTGGTACTGCAGGTCGGCCGCGGAGAGCGATTCCCGGCCGGCGGTCCGAAAGCCGTCCTGGTTGTGGCCGTCAATGACAATGATGCCCCGGCCGGCGGCGCCGTGAGCCGGTTTGATGACGAACTCGGGGTGGTCGGCGATGAGATGTCCGAGCCGGCCCAGGTCGCCGTAGCGGCTGATGACGCCGTAGGTATCGGGGACCGGTACGCCGGTCTGCTGGCAGATCTCCTTGGTCCGTTGCTTGTTGTCGACCCGCGGGTATCGAGCGCGCGGGTTATACGGCAGAATATACGCCGCATTGCGCCCGTTCATGCCGAGAATACCCGCTTCACGCAATCGCCGTGGAGATACCGGCAGAAGGTCTCTGAGAAAAGTGATGTTCATGCCTGACTCCCGTTTGCGATGCGAAAGAAATCTCGGAACCGCCACAGTTCGGTCACGCGATACCCCGTGTAGCGGCCAATCGCGATGAAGCCGGCGATCGACAACAGGTGCACCTCCGGATACGTCAGGACGAATTCTCCCAGGGTTTCCCAGCGCATCAGGGCATAGCAGCAGACCGCCACCGCCAGGGTCTGACCGGCAAGCTTCATGCCGGAAAACCAGCCGTCCTCCTCGACCGCAACGAAGAAACGTTCGACGATCATGGTCAGAATCACCAACGGCAGCAGAACCACCTGCGCCGTCGGCGTCAGCATCAATGAATCCAGCAGCGAGACCGCGAGTACCATGCAGAGGACGACGACGGTCAGCATCAGGCCGAGTCGCGGCACCATCAACAGACGCAGACGATCCAGGAGGGCTCGGCCGCCGAAAGCAAGCAGCAGAGCCGCGCTGAGTATGATCAATCCGGTCCGCCAGTCGGAATAGACAAAGCTCAATGCCAACAGACTCGGTGTGAACGTGCCGAACGTCCGCATACCAACGAGACTGCGGAGCACGGCAGTCAGCAGGGCGCCGAACGGGAGGAGCAGGATCAGGGCCAGGGTCTGGCGCATCGCCAGGGGCAGCCGCCGCAGGTTGACGATGGCGGCCAGCCGGTGTTGACGCTGCAGTTCGGCGCCGGGCGCGCCGGGGGCGGGGACGATGCTGAAGCTGACGTCGGCGTCGGTCATGCCGTCATGGCAAGTAACGATACGGCTGCTGTCGCGGGTTACGGGTACCATGCTCGCGGGGAGTCTGCCGGCGTATCCGTTGCTGGGATCAAACGGCGTCCACTCGCCGTTGATCCAGACTTCAGTCCAATAATGCGGCCGGGCAACGGGTGCATCCATCAGTTCAAATCCGGTCACCAGCCGGCTCGGCATCCGGGCGGCCCGGCAGAGGGCAACCATGGTTCGCGCCCGGCCGAGGTCGGTGCCGGTTCCGGCGCGAAGCACCTGCACCGCATCCGACCCATGGGAGCTGTGCTCGGCTCCGAGTTCAACGGCGCAGAATTCATAGATCTTGATGAGGCACAAGGAGGTCTTTGTCTTTTTGCCGGCCGGCTGGAGTCGGTCGAGGGTTTCGGCAACCAACGGGTCGGCCGCCTGAATCTGCGGCGTGCTGCGCAGGTAGTGGGCGCGGGCTTCGGTGGTCAGCGGGATCGGCGCGGTTAACGGCCATTTGCGGCGCGAGCTGACATGCAGGTCGAACTCGGCGTCGAAGCCCACTGCGGCAGCCATGATGGCGGTGCCGTGAATGCGCTGCCGCCGGCTGAAGCGCCCGCGCTGCATGGCGGTGCGCAGCATCGGGTGGCTTGTGCTCTGACGCCGCAGCCGGGTGTGCTGCGTGTCTTCCGGCAGGCAGACGGTGATTCTGGCGCCTGGTTTTGCGGCGCGGGCCGCAACGGCATACTGCAGTTGCCAGAAGCTGTCGCCGTGTTCCGGCGCGGTCAGGTCGATGGCGCGCCGCCGCCAGGTCATGGCGCCCAATCCCGCCGTGATCAAGACCAGAACGATGACCAGAACGTGTTTCTGTCGCATCTACTTCTTGCCCTTCGGTTCCGAGATGAACGGTTCTTCGCCGTCGAACTTCGGCGCTTCCTTTGCCGCGGCCACCATGTACGCTGTCAGGAATGCCAGTCGCGCGACCCGTTCCAACTTGTTCGCGTTCAGCTTGTCGACGGTGTCCTCCGGGGTGTTGTACTCCCTGTGGAAGCCGCCGAAGAGGTACATCACGGGTACATCGGCGAAATAGAACGCGGTGTGATCCGAACGGCCGATCCGGAAGTTGGCCGGGTGCGTGAGTTTCAGACCGACATGGCGGTTGGCAGCCTGATGAATGGCATGCAGGATGGAGCTTGACCGGGTCGCACAGGCGTTCACGCCGTTCGGATCGTTGTGACCGATCATGTCGAAGTTGATCATGGTCACCGTCCGCGCCATCGGGATTACCGGTCTGGCGACGTAGTGGGTCGAGCCGAGTTTGCCGATTTCCTCGGCGCCGAAGGCGACGAAAACGACGGTCCGCGCCGGCGCCTCCGGCAGCGCCCGGAAAGCTTCGGCGACGGCCAGCAGCGCGCCGACGCCGGCGGCGTTGTCGTTGGCGCCGAAATAGGTTCGTTGCCGGCGTTCGCCAAGGTGATCGAAATGCGCCCCGATCACCACGCCTTCGCGACGCCGGCGCAGGTCGCTCCCCGGCAGGATGGCAATGACGTTGCGGCCGATGGTCGCGTTGCCGGTGATTGATGCTTTGTAGTCGACAGTCACGTCGCGGATCAATCTGGACTGCGGTTTGCGGAAGGTGCGGATTTCCTGCGCCAGTTGCTGCAGGCGCACGTCCTGCTTGCCGGTCAGCCGGGCCAGCCCGGCGCGGGAGATATGGACCACGGGGATGGGGCTGTCCACCGGGAATTCGCGATCGGGCAGGCGCAGTTCTTCCTTCGCGCCGAAGCGCTGTTTCCAGCCGACGGGATCGTCGACCACCAGCAGGAGCACCGCGCCCCGGGCGGCGGCGGTCCGGGCTTTGCGGGCGAGGCTGGCGTGCCGAATCTTCTCCGCCCGCCGCAGCCAGACATCCGCTTCGGAGCCCCACGGCACCCCGGCGAACACCAGAGCAATCCGCCCTTTGACGTCGACGCCGCCGTACTCGTCGAAGCGCAGGTGGCTGCTGCGCACGCCGTAGCCGACGAGGACAAGTTCGCCGGCGGCGGCGCTGCGGTTGTGCGGGATGTGGATCGGCATGTAATCCTGCTTGCTGGCGAGGCGGTGTTTGCCGCCGCGGTCACTGCAGATCAACTCGCTGTTGATCTGATAGCCGGCGCGAATCTTGAACGTCTGGAAGTACGTGCCGGCGATGCCGCCGGGGCGAATGCCGAGGCGACGATACTCGCCGGCAATGTATTCGGCCGCCCGCCGGGCGCCTTTGGTGCCGGCGGCGCGGCCCTGCATATCGGCATCGGCCAGTTCGCCGGCATGCTTGATAATGCCGCCGCCGGTGATGCGGGCGGTCGCGCGGACCGCGGGTTGCGGCACGGCCGCGATTTTGGTCAGCTTGCCGTCTGCAGCCGCGACGAACGGCAGCCCGACGAACAGCATCAGCCGGCCCAATCCCGACGCCGGCAGGGATCGCGGCGAAACGCAGCGACGGACCTGCGGTGCCGGAGCTTGCCGCCGTCCCAGGCTGAAAAACTTACGCCGAGTCCATCTAGCGAAATTCAAACACCAGTTTTGCATTGGCCTTTTCTTTCTTCGGAAAATGAATCAGGTACAGGTGTGTCCCGGTAGTGTCGACGCGAAACACTGTGCGGTTCGGGTCGCCGTTGATCCGGCACAACCGCCGATCATCCGGTGCTGCAAAGCCCCGGGGAACCGGAGTATGAAAGAAATAGAGCGGCATCAGCCGGCGGGGAGCATCCGGCGCTTTGCCGCGGCGGACGATGCCGGCGGCCTGCGCCTGGGGAAACATGCGGGCCCGGTAGCGGTCGGTTTTCACTTCCGCCAGGCGGCGCGGCGGCAGGCTGATCGTCAATTGGTCCCGGCCGCTCCAGGTCAAGGTCAACGGGGCGCGCCGGGGCGGCCGTCTGGCGCCGGGCAGCGGCCGGATTTCGGGGTCGCCCCAAAGGCGGAAACTCAGCGCCACGCGCATGCTCTTGTGCTGCTCCTTGTGGCCGCGCTGGTTCTTGAGGTCCTGCAGACAGAAGAAATAGTTGCGGGCGTCGCGCAGCGCTTCCCCAACGGTTTGATCGCCGTACAGGAGACCGTCGGTAAAGGCCTTGGCGAACGTGCTGCCGGACGCACTGTGGATGTTCGTTGTGCTGCCGAGCAACGAAATCCCGCCGAAGCCGATAATGCGATGGGCTGTGTTGATATCCAGCGACTGGCAACTCTGCAGCACGACAACCGGCAACCCGTCGAACCGGCGCGGGTGTTTCGGTCCGTCCGGCGGGTTGGGTGCCGGCGGCGGGCCGGGCCAGAGGTCCAGACCGCCGTCTCGCTGCGGCGGTTCCTCCTCGTCTTCCGGCGGACGGTCCCGGTGCAGTTCGCCGTCCGCGGCAGCGTCATTCCGGTCCTCGTCATCTGGATCGTTGACGGCGGGTATGCCGTTATCCCAATTAAGCAGGAAGGCCGGGTCGTCAAGCAGGAACTGGTCGCCCAGATGGCCATGATACAGAATCAGGTGGGCCCGGTTAATGGCGGCAATCACTTTGGGGTCGTCGGTGCGGGTCTTGTAGAATGCCGCCAACTCGACGCGCAGATTCTTGATCTCGCCGGCGGTCAGCCGGGTGACGGTTTCGCACAGGGGCAGGTCGCCGTAGTTGGTTGCCGGATTCGCTATCAGCGCGATGTTGGCGGCTTTGCCGCGGCAGCGTTCTTCCCGAAGGAACCCGAGGGTCATCATCAGACTGGTCGGCGCCGGTTCGGCAAAGGGGAACCGGCCGACGGCATAGGGCAGCGCCCGTCGATCAGCCGGAACGGTGAAGATCTCGGCGGAGATCTCCAACACGTTCGCCGCGGGTTCCGGTTGTCCGTCCTCGCCGGTCGGCTGCGGCTCGGTCTCAGGGGGCTCGGGTTGCTCATCCTGAGGGGGCTGGGATTCATCATCAGCACCACGATTCTGATGAAGGCGGAATTCCGGCAGGGCTGCCGGTTCACCGGCAGCCGGCGGGGTGAAGATCAGTTCCAGGTCGTGAACGCCGATCAGAGTTTCCTCGCCGACAATCGTGAACGAGCGCAGGTCCTGCAGTTTGTGGTGGGCGGCAAACTGCCGGGCTTCACGCTCCACGGCGGCCGCCGCGGTGTCGCGACAGAGCAGCAGCGGCGCTCGACGAAACAGGCTGATGTACGGCGCCAGCCAGACGGCGTCGCTGAATTCCTGTGGGGCTGACGACAGGATAACGGTGCGCCGGCCCCGGTGCGGCAGCAGCGAGATGATTCGGGCGGGGGCCGCGGCGGTCGATACCAGTTCCAGCTTGAGCCCGGCCGGCAGCCGGGCCGGCTTCGGCTTGCCGTTTGCGGGATGGACAAACACGACCGCTGTTGTTCGCAGTTCGCCGGCCGCGCGCGTCAGCATTGCCGCTTCCTGATCGCGCCGGCAAAGGAGCAAGGGGACCTTGCGGTGGGCGGCCACGGCCGCGGCGTAGATCACGGCTTCCGGCTGGTCCTCGTGGGCCATGACAACCGCTGCCGCGCGCTGCCAGAAGCGCCGCGCCAGGACCATACTTGCTTCCGGCAGACGCGCCGGGCTGTCAATCTCGGTGACGTACCAGTCGTCCAGTGCGGCGGGCAGCTTGACCATGCGCCGGCGGTTAAGAACAAGCGCCCGCGAGCGCGGCAGCAGCTGCACCAGCCGATTCGGCTGGAATTCGACCAGCTCATCCTGCGGCATGACCAGCAGATAGACGGGCCGCTGCGGCCGCTGCAGCCGGGCCACCACCGGCGTCGTCAGGGCGATCATGGCACGCGGGCGGTCGGCGACAATGACAAGCCGGACTTCATCGACGCGGCGGGCGGCGGGCGGGACCCGAAGCGGAGCTTCGGCTGGGCGGTGCTGCGCCAGACAGGACACGGCGGATGCGATCGTGATGAGGACAACGCCGGAGAGGCGGTCCAGATGTCGGCTTCGGGACGGGGTGATCATGGATTCAACTCCTGAACGTCAAGGCGCTCCAACATGTCCCGGCAATACCCGGCAGGGGGACCCTGGATCTACGCGCAATTGAGAAATGCGGCCTGCCCGGCTGCGGCCGTGGGCCGAACGGGAGCAATTATTCTTCATGTTGCTTCCTGATCCCAATCAACCACGGGACCGAGGATTTCGAACTGGCGGATGCGAATCTCCGGACGCGCCTCCCGATCGTAGGTGATGTCCCCGTGAACAGCGACGCCCTGACGGGCGAAGGCCAGCAGTTGCCGCCCCCGGCGGTCGGGAATCACGCGGTAATCGCGGCCGTCGATCCCGGCAATTGCGGTCGCCGCAACGGCACCGTCCAAATCCCATTCCGTCGGGGTGATGATCCCCTTGATGACCAGGTTTTCGGTTGTTGCCTTCATATGCGTTCCAGGAGCACTCCCCGTGCCAAACCCCAGTTGAGCTCGACCCGCCGCCGGCCCGGCCGATTCGGAACTGCCGGTGCCGATTGCCGGTCCGCGCGATTCCGTTCGCCGGCGCCGTTGAGCTGGCCGCACGGCTGGCACGATAGCTGCTCCGACAGCCACTGCAGGACCCCGGCCGGCCGGCGACGGCAATTGCAGGAAAAAGGATAATGGCATGATCGATCTCTCGGATTTCCGAAGCGGGCTTGTGATTGTGGCCCATCCGGACGATGAAACCATCTGGTGCGGCGGCCTTATTCTGGCCCATCCCGATTGGGACTGGACCGTTATCAGTCTATGCCGGGCCGACGATCCGGACCGCCGGCCGAAGTTCATGCAGGCCTGTCAACGACTCAACGCCATGGGCCGGATTTCCGATCTTGACGACGGCAACCCGCTGGCGGACATCATGCCGCAGCGGGAGATCGGACGGCGCCTCGCCCAATGGACGGAAAACGGCGAGTGGGACCTGATCCTGACCCACGGCTGGAACGGCGAATACGGCCATGAACGCCATATGGAAACCCATCTTGTCGTCGCCGAAATGGTCCGCCGGGATGATCTGTGGTGCCGGGAGCTGTGGACCTTCGCCTACACCGACGGCAACGGTGCGGCCTGCACGCCGTTGGCGGATGCGGATATCGAGATTCCGCTGAGCCGGGACCTGCTGGCAACCAAGCAGGACATTGTCCGCACGACATACGGCTACGGCCCCGATTCGTTCGAAGTCCGTTCGTGCTGCTCGCCGGAAACATTCACCCGTCTGCGTTTATAGGTTCCTGATCAACCCACTCGGAGGACCCCTATGAAAACACTGGTACTCTATGATTATCCACCCTCGCCCGGCGGTCTCGCGACGCAGGGCGCGCTGCTGCATCGCGGCCTGGCGGAAGCCGGCGTCGAGGTGTGTGCGGCGCACTTCGAATCGCCGCACGAGAAGGAATGGTGCTACCGCTGGTTCCAGCCGGACCTGACGGTCGGCATCGGCTACTGGGGGCATGCTGCCCACCTGGTGCTGCACCCGCAGCGTTACGGCATCATGCCCGTTCCCTGGCTGGTGGCCGACGGCTATGTCGCCAACTACCAGGAGATCATCGGTTCCCTGCCGCTGGTCCTGACCACGTCCAACTGGGTGACCAAAGTCTACAAACGCGACGGCGTCAACACAAAGAACTTCGTCACCCTGCCGGTCGGCTGCGACACCGACACCTTCGTACCGCGGGACCGCACCAATCCCAAAGTCAAGGCGATTCGCGAGGAGCTGGGCATCGCCGACGACCAGATCATGATCCTGACCGTCGGCGGCGATGCCGCTTCCAAGGGCGGCCAGGAGGTGATGCAGGCGCTGGCGTTGATCGACAAGGACGCCCCCGACTGGAAGTACGTCTGCAAGGTCTGGCCCCAGGAACGCACGCGAATCCAGGACTACGATGATATGCGCCTGGCGACACAGCTCGGCATTGATAAGAACGTGGTCTATGCGCCCAGCCGGGTATCGCGTGATTTCATGCCGTACCTGATCGCGGCCTGCGACATCTACGCAGCGCCGTCGCGCCTGGAAGGCTTCGGTATGATTCAGGTGGAAGCCAACGCCTGCGAGAAACCGGTCATCGGCATCAAGGCCATGGGCATGCTGGATACCATGGTGCATAAGGAAACCGCGTTCCTCGCGCGCGTCGCCCAGGAAGTCCGGCAGTCCGAAGCGATCGTCGGCGAAGACCAGGGCTATGCCTCCGGCCACCGCGTGAAATTCAAACGCCCGCGAATCACCGATCATCGCGCCAGCGTCCATGACATTGCCGAGTACCTGCTGAAACTCATGAACAACAAAGAGCTGCGCGACCGCATGGGCGCTGCCGGCCGCCGTCACGTCGTGGCGAACTTCGACTATCGCGTCGTTGCCGGCCGGTTCATCGACGTTGCCCGCGAACGTCTGGGGTTTACCTGATCATGGCTGCACCGACACCAATGGATTCCTGCCGTAAAGCCAGGGAAGCGGCGCTCAAGGTCCTCCTGCACAACAACCGCGGCCCGTTCCAGGGCCTGCCGCGCACCGCGGCCTGGGGCTATCCGGAACCGTACACCCGGGACCTGATGATCGCGGCTCTCGGGGGCATGGCAACCGGACACCCGAAGCTGATGAGGTCCCTGCGTCGCGTGCTGCAGACGCTGGCGCTGAACCAGACCGAACACGGCCATATCCCGTCGCTCGTGCATAACCCGGAAGACCGCGGCGCCAGCGACAGCACGCCGTTGTTTCTGATGACCCTGGGGATCTATCGCCGCGTTGCCGGCGAACCCGAGTTTCTGGCCGAAGCCGCCCGCAAGGCATTGCTCTGGATGCGCTGCCAGAGCCCGTCGGACCGGATTCTCATTGCCCAGATGCCGACCAGCGACTGGCGCGATGAACAGTGGGTTCCGGGCTTCGGGCTGTATGTCAATGTCCTGGTTCATATCTATCTGCAGCTCTACGGCCAGCACCAGCGGGCCGCCCGGTTGAAGGCGATGATGGATCATTTCACGGTGCGCGCCGAAGACAGCAGCCGCCATGTGCACGAGGGCCTGGTGTTGAAGGCCAAGCCGTACTACGCGTTGTGGTCGTACAAATCCTACAGCAGTGAACGGTTCGACCTGCTCGGCAACAGCCTGGCGATCCTGTCGGGGCTGGCGTCGCCGTCACGAGCGCAAGCGATCATCCGCTGGGTCGAAGGCGAGTGCGACGCCATGCGGGAAGAGGGCGTCCTGGGTGCGGCGCTGCCGCCGAATTTCTTCCCGTTCATCGAACGCACCGATCCGGACTGGCGGCCGCGGTATGAACAGTTCAACCGCCCCGGAGAATACCACAACGGCGGCATCTGGCCGTTTGTCTGCGGCTTCTACATCGCCGCCGCTGTGGCCGCCGGCCGCCCGCGGGTTGCCCGGCGTCAGTTGGAGGCGTTGACCCGACTCGTGCGGCGTTCACGCAACGGGGACCTGGAATTCGGCTTTAACGAGTGGCATCGCGCCGATACCGGTGAGCCGGCGGGCCAGGATTGGCAGACCTGGTCTGCGGCCATGTATCTCTACGCCGCGGAATGCGTCGAACAGGGCCGGGCTCTCTATTTCGATGACTTGCCCGGCGCCGCCGAGTAGCAACCCCGCAGCGGCTGCCGCGCCGCCTTCCGGCGGGGTTCCGGCAAGCGCCGGACAAGTTCGCGCCCTGCCGGGACGGCCGGCGGATCATCCAGGCCGGCAGTACGATCGCGAGACGATCGCCAAGTCAGGGATCCAGCGGCAGCTCGAAGCGGCCGCAGTCGAATACGGCGGCGCCGAGCGAACCGGATTGCAGCAGACCGACGGCCTTGTAGACCAGCCGGGCAACCGCGAAGGGCGAGTTGATGTCGTCCGGCCGCGGCGCCAGTTCGACGAAGTCCATGCCGACGACGGTCTTCGCGGCGAACAGAACCTCAAGCACATCGATGACCTCGGACCAGAGCAGGCCGTCCGGCTCCGGCGTACCGGTCGCCGCAATCACCGACCAGTCAAAGACGTCCACGTCCACGGTGAGATAGACGGGATCGGGCAGTTCGCGAATCGCTTCCACGACGTCCTGCCAGGCCAGGCGCAGATCACTCCGGTAGAAGACGGGAAGACGGTCGTCGTGGATCAGCCGGGCTTCTTCGCGACAGAGACTGCGGATGCCGATCTGCAGTGTGTCGGGAGTGATGTCGCGGACGCGGCGCATGACGCAGGCATGGCTCCAGGGGGTGCCGTCGTATTCGTCGCGCAGGTCGGCGTGGGCGTCGAGCTGAAGTACGGACAGCGCGCCGCAGCGTTCGGCCATGGCCTGCACACAGCCAACAGTAACGGAGTGATCGCCGCCGAGGATGATCGGCAGTTTCCGCTGTTCGATCAACCAGCCGACCGCCGCGGCGATCTGCTCCCGGGCGGCGGCCGGATCCGCCGCGAGCTCCGGCGGTTCGAGGGTGCAGATACCAGTATCGCAGGGCTCCGCGTCCAGGTCCTGGTCATAGAATTCGACGTGCGCCGAGGCCGCGATAATCGCGGCGGGTCCCAGTGCGGCGCCGCGGCCGAAGGAGACGCCGGTTTCACAGGGCAGGGGCAACACGGCAATCGAGGCTCGACCGAAATCCGTCAGATCCTCCTCGAGATTGAGAAACGAGGCGGCGGCGGCAGCTAACATGGCGACGACTCCAGACGGTTGACGAATTCCGGGATCCGGGCGCTCAGCTCTCCGGGCTGACGCGGCTCGCAGGTATCCAGAACGTGGGCGGCCAGCAACGGGAAGATGACGCTGTACTCGCCCCAGATCTGGACCAGCCGGTCGACGTCGGCGGCCTGGTACTTGCCCCAGGTCACGGCTTCGCCGAAGGTACAGCTCGACAGGCTGCCTTCGCGTTCGACGGCCGTGCCGATCTGCAGACCGCGGTCGGCGCCCTCGAAGTCGATGCCGAGAATCTGGCTGATCGTCGGGCCGGTTTGCTGAATGAAGTTCTTCGGGCCGCCGCCGCCGAGTTCGACGAAACCGGTGCTGCCGGCGCCGTAGGCGATGGCCGCCGAATCGCGGATGTCCGCCGTGGCGGACAACGAGACGCAAATGCCTTCCTGCCGGCAGCGCAGCAGGTTCATGGCGATGGAATGGTTGGTGTGCGAATCCCAGAACACCGGCACGCCCAGGCGGGCTGCCGCCGCGACGAAACTGTACTCGGGGTGCGGCGCGTGTTCGTTGACCCAGCGGCCCAGGGCCGCGTTGAATTCCCAGGAACTGCCGCCGCCGTCCCGAAGCTGCTCGTACTCCGCCCGGATGAAATCCCGGATGATCGCATCCTGGGCTTCCAGGGTTTCGCGTTCGCGAATGCCGATGTCGTAGATCCGGGTGTCGCCATGGCGCCGCAGTTCGTTGTCGTCGCAATGCGGGTTGATGGCTTTGACCGGCAGGCCGAAGGCGAAATGCAGATCATGGTAAACCTGCGCGCCGGTGGAACAGATTACATCGATGAACCCGCGATCAAGCAGGCTGATCACCATACCGCCCATGCCGCCGGCAATCCCGGCGCCGGCGATCCCCAGCCAGATAGTGTCGCCTTCGCTGACCATGCGGCGGAAGAGCGCGGCGCCGCGACCGACGTTGCGCGCCTCAAAGCAGGTCTGCCCCATGACGTCCAGGAGGTCCATGACCGTCATGTTCGGCTGCAGCAGCGGCGGGACAATGTCCGGCGCGCCCGAGAACAGGGAATGCTCCATCACTTCGATCTCCGAATTCAGTCGAGCAGCATTACAGCGGCCGCCAGCACCGTGGTCCACAGACCGTCCTTGTGCCCCTCGGCGGTTTGCGTTGTGCTGCGACTGACGAACTGGCGTTCCGGCCCGGCGACGTACAGCTTCTTGCGTTCGTCCCAGGCTTTGTCGGCGTCCAGCTCGATACCCAGCGTGGAAGCCAGCATCGTCGCAGCCAGGTCTTCGGCGAAGTCGCCCGCCTTCTTGCGGGTCTCGCCGAACCCATGGTGTTCGCTGATGTAGCCGTACTGCCGGCGGTTCTGCGGCCGGGCCAACCCGACAGAGGCAAAGACCAGCCGGTTCGGCTCATTCGTGGCCTCGCGGGCCATGACCACAAACGTGATCTGCCCGGCAGACAGTTCCTTGATGCCCGCTTCCGGGCTGATGATGCGGCAGTCGGGCGGGAAGATGCTCGATACCGTAACCAGGTTGCAGATCTCAATGCCGGCGCCGCGCAGGGCCAGCTCGAAGCTCTGCAGTTTGTTCTTGTGGTGTCCGACGCCCTTGGTGAAGAACATCCGTTTGGGGATCAGTCTGTTCATGGTCGTTTCCGTTCTCTGCTGCAAGTCGAAAGCCCCGCCCGCCGGAGCGCAAGTGCCCTCCGGCCGGCAGGGCAGGTTATCGCGGCACAACCGAATCGCGCTATTCGGTCTGGTCCTCGTCCTTTTCCTCCTCCTCCGCCGCCCCCGGGAAATCGCCGCCGCCCTCCTCCTTGAAAGCTTCGAAGGATTCAAGCTTGGTGATCTTGACGTACCGCCGCTTGCCGCGCACGTAGTGGTACCCCTCGCATTTGATCGTCACCTTCTTCTTGATCAACGGTTCCACGTCCGGCTTCTCCGTGTCTTTGGGCAGCGAGAATGAGAGGTACGTCGCTTTCCTGGCGTCGTCCAGCAGGACAAAGCGGGTTGAGACCCGTTTCCGTCTGGTCTTCGGATCCACCTTGGTTTCCCGGATCCGGCGCAGACTGCCGGTAAGCGTCAGAGGCTCGGGTTTGATCTTTGTCGACGACTTCTTCTGCGCCAGCGCCGGGCAGGCCAGGGCCAGCAACAGAAGACCAAGGCAGAGATTCAGGTGGGTTCGCATGATCGACCTTTCAGTTGGGATGGTTAACGGCTCGTGACCGGATTGCGGCCGCCGCCGATGTCATGCGGCTTTTCGTGCCGCAATTGTCTCAATTGCACCGGGGCATTTTCGGCTCGCAGCTCGGTTCTTCTCTGCATCGAACAGCTCGCGGTGATCGTCGTCCATGCCCGGCTGAGAAGCCAACTGACTCCCGGCAAGACACCGACGGATTCCGGCGCCAGCCTTGAGCACAACAGATGCCAAAGCGGAATCGAGGGCTTCGCCTGCCCGGCCTGCGGCGGGGCGTGCAGAAATCGGAACTTGCGGTTCCGGTTTCTGGTTGCCCGGGACGGCCGTCTTCCAGCCGGACCAGGCAGACCTGGACGTCCATGCGGATCGTTACTCCCGGGCCTGGGAGTTGGCGGCCGCACTTCCGTTCCGGCGGCGTTTGTCGCGCTTGAAGTCCTCCTTCCGGAGTCCGTGTTTGTGCAGCAGCTTGCGAAGCTGGCGCGTGCTGATACCCGCTGCCGCGGCCGTGCGGTCGACCCGGCCGTCGCATTGCGCCAGGAGTTGCGACAGGTAATGCCGTTCCACTTCGTCGACGGCCCCGGCCCGGGCGTCGGCCAGGTCCTTGGCGGCATCGACACCGATCGTTCTACGTCGTTTTGATCCCATGTTCCTCCTTTACAACAGAATGCCGGCAATCTGTTTCAGGTCGCGGTTGACACTGTCGAACAGCGGGATGTCGGTGTACTCCCGCAGTTCCCGAATGCCCAGGGGCGAGCCGGAACAGACCCCGGAAATCGCGTCCGGTACCAGATCGAAGCGCTCCTTGAGAAGCCGCAGACCGCCGATGGCGCCGAAGGCGTCGTGCGCACTGAATATCACCCGGTGAACCCGGCGGCGGAGGTCCTCGCTCTCGAGCAGCATGGCCGTTTCGCGCTGCAGAATGCCGTCGGCAATTTCAACGACCCAGTAGTTTTTGGGGCAGTTGGCGTACTTCAGATCCAGGCTGTTGAAGATGTGCAGGAGGTCCTCGCGGCTGAGGAGATAGGTGGAGGGAAAGCCGAGGAAGCTGAAGTCCGCCACGGGTGCGGCGCCGTTGTCCTCCATCAGCAGGATGTCTTTGAGACTGGCCGTGCCGGTGACTTTCGTGCCGCGCACCGTATGGCCCATGGTCGACAGAGCCCAGCAGCAGGCCGCCGCCGCCGTGCTCTTGCCGCTGTTCATCGAGGTGCCGATGTTCAGGATCATCCGGGCGCGGGACTTGGTCTTTCGCGTCTTCTTCGGTTGGATGCGGCAGAAGTCCCGCGTGTTCAGCGCGCGGCCGTCGGCGTCGACGACATAGCCGGCAACACGAATGCGCGTCGGGTCCTTGACCTTGGAGCTTTTGCAGACGACCTCGCCGATCAGGCCGGAGCGCGCCAGCAGATCCACTTCGGCGCGGGCGGCCCGCGGTACGAGGCCCTCGTAGTAATCGGGGGCATAGCGATTGCCGTAAACAAAGACGGCCCTGGTCCCGTCGTGGATGGCATGGATACGGCCCTGACAGTTCTCCAGCGATGAATGCTGGCCGATATACTGCACCGTGCCGTAGACCAGATCACCGATCTGCGGCGGGCGGTCGGCGGGGACCACCGCGGCGATGCGGCGCCGGGGAACGGTGCAGGCGGAACTGGGCAGAATAAACCCTTGCTTAATCTTCTTCATGGAAATCACAATCTGTTCTTTCCCCCTTCCGAGCGCGCCGGCAGCACGCCGCCGGCGCGCTCGGAAAGGGAGTTGCCGCGCGCGTCCGGCGGCGGCAACTCCACTGCGTGCGGGCTATTCGATTTCGATCGGTTCATCACCGAGATCGTCGCCGCCGCCGCCGGCGTCACCTTCTCCTTCGTCCGCCTCCTGCTGGACTTCTTCAAACTTCTGGACCCGGAGGGTGGCGGCTTTCTTCTTGTTCATGCCGGGAATGCCGGTGACCTTGACGGTCTTGCCGACCAGTTCCTTCAGTCCCTCAACCTTCTTGTTGAGCATGAGGATGTAGGTCTTCTCGGCGGCTGCATCCGTAAGCGTCAACGGGGACTTCTCGTTCTCCTCATCCTGTTGGGCGAGGACGCCGACCACCGTAACCGGCTTGGGTCGCGGTTTGCGGGCCTTCTTCTCCTTGGCGTTGAGGACCGGCAGGCAGACCAGCGCCGCGATCACGGCGGTGACAATGTAGACGAGCGGTTTGTTCATACTCCCTGACACCTTTCCTTTGGCGTTGACGTAGAGTTCTGGGCCCCGCGGCCCGGGCGGCGCGGAATTGCGCCGGAGCAAGCGAAAGCACAGCCAATGCCAAATCCCAAGTCGAACGGGAATGCGCCGGCCGCCGGCCTCACAGCGTGCCGCCGCGGCGGCACGCGCGCGGCAGCCGAACCGCCCGGAACCGGAATCGGCTATTCCGGGCCCGAACCGCCAGTTCCGATCTTGCCGCCGGCCGCTGCGCCATCCCCGGCCGAACCCTTGAAGGCAGCTTTCTCAATGCCGTATCTCTGCATCAGCTTGTGCAACTGCCGGACCCCGATGCCGGCGGCCGCCGCGCTCTCATTGATCCGCCCCCGATGCAGCGTCAGCAACTGTTTGAGGTACTCGCGTTCGACAAGCTCGACAGCTCGCTGGCGAACGTCCGCCAGCGAACCGTTCAAGTCGGCCGGCGACAACGGCACCTGAATCGCCGCCCCCATGATCTCCTCCGGCATGTGGCGCGGCTGCAGCTCCATCCCGGTCGCCAGGATGCAGCCGCGTTCGATGACATTCTCCAACTCGCGGATATTCCCCGGCCAGTTGTATTGGGCGAAGGCCTCCACCACGGCGGTATTGACCGCCGTGATCCGCCGCTGATGCAGTTCATTCATGCGCGCCAGGAACACGTCGACCAGCAGCGGCAGATCCTCCAGACGATCGCGCAAGGCCGGAAGGTGCAGGGGAAACACATTCAGCCGGTAGAACAGGTCGGTCCGGAAGTTGCCGTCCCGGGCCATGGCAGCCAGGTCCTCGTTGGCCGCGGCGATGATGCGGACATCCACGCGGATGTCCGTTTCCCCGCCGACCCGCTGGATCTGCCGCTCCTGCAGCACCCGCAGCAGCTTGATCTGCGCCGCCGCGGATATCGTGCCGATCTCGTCCAGAAAGATCGTGCCGCCTTCGGCAATCTCGAACTTGCCGAGCTTGCGGCGCAGGGCGCCGGTGAACGAGCCTTTCTCATGGCCGAACAACTCGCTTTCCACCAGCGTGTCCGGAATCGCACCGCAATGCACGCTGATAAACGGTCCCGTGCGGCGCGCACTGTGCTCGTGAATCATCCGGGCGATGACGCCCTTGCCCACTCCCGTCTCGCCCGTCAACAGCACCGTGCTGTTGGTCGGCGCCACCATCTTCACTTTTTCATAAACACCGCGCATCGTGTCGCTGCGGGTCTCGAACTCCGGTGCGGCGCCCGTCTGCTCGTGCATCAATGACAAGTCCAGCTGCCGCGACCGCTGCCGGGTGGCCGTTCGCACCACCAGATTCACTTCAGCCGGTTCAATCGGACAGGTGAGATAGTTGACCGCCCCCGCTTGAATGGCGCCGACGATCTGCCGCATCTGCGTCGGCGCGCCGACCACCACCACGGCCGCCGCCGGGTACGCCTCCTGGACGCGCGTCATGCCGCCGGCCACCGCCCGGGAGCCGCCAACCTGTTCGAGCCCTTCGACATCGCAGAACACAAAGCGGACATCGCCGGCTTCTGCGCCGTCCGGCTCCGGCAGCGAACTGTCGACTGCGGCCACGGTAAACCGCGGGGCCAGCACGGTCTTGAGCGCGGTCGGGAGCGAGTCTGAATCCGAAAGTACCAGGATGGTTTCCATTGCCGTCTGCACCTGTTCAGTCCAAATCCGGAAAAATGTATCACGCGGGTAACCCCGCGCAACATGAAACATCACTCAAATCAGAACCCGGAGTTCCGAAACCGCGAGCCGGCCGCAGCTGATGACTCGGCAGTTCAACGAGACGCCGCCATCGTCACGCCCGCCCGCCCGGCAGCCGCTGATTTCGACGCCGGGACTTACGGAATTGGCATCGAATCTGCACATGCCGATACTCGATCCGTCGACCGCGGTCGACTGCACCAACAATCTCTATGCGGGAGTGAAACCGTGAGAAGAAAACTGCTGCTGCTCGTCGTGCTCACCGTCATCATCATGCCCATGCTCGAGGGCTGCAAAAAGAAGGAATCGCAGAAGCCGGCCAAACGGGAGGCGCCGGCCAAACGGGAACGGCTGGATCTCGACGACTGATCGAGACGACTGTGCGAACCAGCACCTCTTCACCCACACCCACGTGGATGCTGCCGGCTGCCGGCCGGCAGCATCCTGTCGCCGAACAACCGATAACCCGACCGCTGCCACCGGCTCCCTGCCTATGCCTGCACTGACGATTGCTCTTTGTGACGTGGGGCTCGGCGTTTTCGCCACGGGCCCGTTCCACCCCGGTGATCTGATTCTCCTGTTCGAAGGACCGACGTACTCGCGCTTCGATCCGATGCACGCGACGCCGGCCGGCGCAAACCTGTTTCAAATCGACCGGAACGCTTATCTCTGGCCCCAGCCGCCGGGGCTCTATGTAAACCACTCCTGTGAACCGAATGCCGGCGTGCGCCACAGCCGCGAGCTGACGGCGCTTCGGCGGATTGAGGCCGGTGAAGAAATACGGTTCGATTACTCCACAACCATGGATGAGGATCTCTGGACCATGTCCTGCCGCTGCGGCGCTCCCGGCTGCCGCGGCGTCGTCCGCGATTTCCGGGCGCTGCCGCCCGACCTGCAGCAGCGCTATCTCGATCTGGGGATCGTCTCCGAGTTCATCGCGACGCAGTTTGTCGAAGCCTGATCAATCCGCCGCGGGAATGGGCTGGGGGATGCGAACGGTGAACTCGGCCCATTCGCCTTCCTGAGACGCCGCCGTGATCTTGCCGCCGTGGAGCTGGACGATCTTCCAGGCGTTGTACAAACCCACGCCCGTCCCCTTGCGCTTCATCAACTCCGGGGACGACAACCGCGAGAACTTGCGGAAGAGCTTGTTGCGTTCGCCTTCGGCAAACCCCGGGCCCGCGTTCCACACCGAGATCACAACCCCCGTCGGCGCCGCCGTGCAGTGCAGACGCAAGGCGCCGTCCTCGACGCCGTACTTGATGCCGTTGCTCAGCAGGTTGACCAGGACAACCTTCAGCAGATCCGGGTCGCACTCGACTTCGGCCGCGTCCGGAAGATCGGTCTCGACCGTGATGCGCTTCTCCTGCGCCAGCGCTTCGACCAGGTCCAGCGCCGGCGTCAGGACCTCCTTGACGAGATCCACAGGCCGGCAGGAGGTCCTGACCTCGCCGCTTTCGAGGCGGGCCAGATCCAGGTACTCCTTGACGATTCCCATGAGGTATTCCGATTGACGCATCATGCGCTCGACACGATCGCGCTGCTGGGGAACCAGCTCGCCGAGATAGCCGTCGGTCAGCAGATGGCCGCTGCTGATCAGGGAGGCGAGGGGGCTTTTCAATTCGTGGCTGACAAAACCGAGAAGTTCGATGTAGGCGTGGTTGGCGGCTTCCAGCTGTTCGATGCGCCAGGCCTTTTCGATCGCCTGCGACAGGCGCTCGGCGATGGCCACGTGCATGGCGACTTCCCGTTTGCCGAAGGCATTCGGTTGTCGCGAACTGCGGAAGAACACCGCCACCCGCCGGCCGTCAACCTGCAGCGGACAGGTGAGATTGGAGCGCACGCCTTCGCGGCGCAGGATGCGCGTGGATCGACTGCCCGGATGCTCTTCGAGATAGGCCGCCAGATCGTGGATGATCCGCAGCTTGCCGGCCTCGATGATCGGCATCAGCGAGCTGCCGCGCAGGTCTTCGACGTAGCCCTCTTTCAGCGCCAGCGTGTCGTACTTGGCCCGAGTCCAGGAAGAGCGCAGACGTTGTCCGCCTTCTTCCACAAAGGCAATGCTCAGACGGTCCCACGGACAGACTGCATGCGTCATCTCAAACAGGAAGTCCATCACCGCCCGCATCGAGTTGCCCGCCGCAATGCGCTGGTTTACCAGATCCAGAACGTGCTGCTCTTCCGCGGTGAACTCGATCTCTTCCGGTGCTTCCGGGTATTCAACAATCATCTGCGGCCTCCAAACCGAATCATAAACGTAGAACACTTTCCGCCGGATTCCACGGCAGAATCAAGAACCCCGGTAATGCGTCAGTCACGGGGAGCAGCGTCGGCCGGCGTTCCGCCACCAACAGGCGTGACCTGCTGCAGTGATGGTCGGTGGGCTATGGACGCAGGCGGCGCCACGTGCAGCTGCGTCGACCACTGCCACGAACAGGCTTGACCTGCTGTGGAAGCAGTGGTCAGCCCAGCTGCACGTAGCGCGAAAAGCCCTCTGGTGACCCCACGGCCTCGTGTCGTGGGTGAATACGTTGTGCAATCAGGCAACGCCCCCACCCCGCCGTGCCCGAACCTGCATCTAAACAACGTATTCACCCGGCGGACGAGCTGACGGGGGTCTTTTCCGGACCGAAACATCGCATGGACAACAACATCTCCGAACGCTCCCTGCGCAAGCTCGTCATCGGCCGCGGGAATCGGATCTTCCTCGGCAGCGAAAAAGCGGACCGCGTTGCGGTCACCTTGCTCTCGCTGGTCCAGACCTGCCGCGCCATGAACATCAATGTCCTGACCTATCTCGAGGATCTCTTCACCCATTTCGCCGAAACCGAAGACATCGAACAATTCCTACCCGAACGCTGGCACGCTGCACACCCCGATCCCTGACCAACCCATCCCCAGCCACATGGGATGGAATTGACGCTTGCGTTTTGCCCGGCTGTGCCGCATGGCTACTATGGAAGTTCTTCCAGGAAGAGGTCCTTGAAGGCAGCGGTCGCCTCGCCCTTCCCCGTTCCCTTGAGTTGGACCCAAACGACGAGCGAGTCACAGCCCTTCGGCAACTGGATGTCCGGCTGCTTCTTGGAGCCGGTGCGGAAACTGGCCCAGACGGGGACTTTGAGAGCTTCCCGGTTCCACTTCGGCACAGCGTCCTGAGTCTCAAGCTTCTCCGGTTCGGCAGTTTTTTCGAGGAGCATTTTGGAGAGCTTCCCTATCTTCTTGCCCTCTTGGAACCTGGTCTTGTTGACTTCGCTACCGCTGTTCTCAAGAGCCGCAACGAAGACCCTCAGCTTTGCCTTCGCGGGATCTTTCTGGTGAGAGCAGTGCCACTTCAGCCCAACCTTGTAGCGCTTGCCCGCGGTCAGCCCGAGGAACTTCCGCCACACGCCGACACTGTACGCACTGTCGTCCTCGCTTCCCGACGCATGGAGCACCTGGTAGTAGACGTAGGCGGGAAGGCGTCTTCTCATGTTCTGCTCCTTCCCTTCCCTGAGTTCGACCTTGCACTTCTTGCCCACGCCGACGAAGTCCTGCCAGTTGGGGGCAACGGATCGACCAGGGAACGGTGTTTCGTTTACGTCCTCAAGACGACTGCCGGTCAGTCGGACGGATGAACCGGCGGAGGGTGTGTTACCGTTGTAGTTCACAACGGTAACCGTGGGATACGCCCCATCCACAAACCGCGAGCTGCCACCGTAGAACACGCAATGACGCAGAGACCCATTTTGTAGGATCCGTTTCTGGTCCACTCCTCCGTAGGCGTCAAACGGAACCCACGGCACGGCCGCACTCACCTTGTCTGGGTTCGTCTCCCAGAAGATGTGCATCTCGTTTTCTTTGACATCATAGCGGAGAGTTACAGACCTTGGTGATGGAGGAATGCCTAGGCCGATCTCACTGCCTGTCAACAGGTAAAACCCACACTGCTGTCTGCCTCTGAATCCGCAGATGGCACCATCCTTTACCTCACCCTTGCCCGCAACCGGGCGCAGGGGAGCTGCCAGTGACTTGGCCGGCAGGTCTTTGAGCTTGGCATACAGCCGCTTCGCCACGCTCGCCGCTGACTCGCCCTTACGAGTGGGAATGCGCACCTCAGCAAGTGCCGGTGGGGGGGTGGTCAGAATCAGTTCTCCACCACTGGCTTGCCCTTTCAGCTCCAATTCATGGCTGCCGTAGGTAACGCTTGTGCCCTGACCGTATACACACCCCACGACAACCGCAAAAGCAGTACAGGTCGTTCTGAAAAACAGTGTTGGACTCATGGAACGCCTCCTGTCTGTTGCCTGCATGTTATACTCGGCCGGCTGCGCCGGCCAACGTGGTCGGCCAGAGCCAACCGGTGTTATAATATAGGCTATTATATCATTCAGATGTCGGATTTGGAAACCCTTAAGCTTAGCCTCAGGACTTCCTTCAGAGGCCCAACGGGCCGGTGTTGATATCGTACCCAGAGTGAGCCACCGAACGACCTGGCCTGTCAGGTCTGGTGAGCATGACATGCGGGGGCTGCAGGCCCGGGTCTTGGGTTGGGCCTGAAACACAGGCCTGAAGGGCCGAATTACGGCCTCGCGTGAGCATAAGCTTAACGGTTTCCGGATTTGTGCCCTTAACGTCGGTTTATGTGAAACCGTTAAGCTCAGGCAGGCGCACCCGATCGGCCGATAGTGATGGAAGTGGCCAATCCCAGCCCGGTTCACCGGGCTTCGGCCCGCACGGCGGCCCGTCAGCCCCCGCTTGCCCCTCAAACCGCAGTCCCGGTGGGCATCAGCATCCCTTGGCTGCGTAGATCACGAAGTTCCGCAATGATGCCGCGCCAATAGTCGCGGTCAGCGCGCTGTGACTGCTGTATCCTGACGAGCAATGCGGTCTCGATCGCGTGGCGCAGGTCCTCTTCGATTTCACCGGCTTCCTGCTGCCGGCAAAGCAGCTGAACATCGTCGTCCGCGAAATCTGCCAGGGCCGGTTGACACGCCAGCGCCTCCAGCAACTCGTCTACAGTGTATAGGTTCGCCAGCGCCCATAGAGCGTCTTCTTCAGTGACCGAGCTAAGCTCCTGCAGAAAACACAGAACCAGTCGGCTGATAATAGGATAGTCAGCCAGTCGCTGCGTACGCTTCAATGCGACCAGATCCCGAATGCTGGCGGTCGGGATCTCGCCCCAGTCCGTCGCCATCAGCCGTGCCGCAGCCGCAGCCGCGGCAAAACCGTTGACGCGCGGCGGCTGGCCTATGACATCCAGATAAACAGCTTCCTCATCGTCATCCGGGATGGCAAAATGAAAACCGTGACCGCGTTTCAGGCACTCCTCCTGGAGCGGCGGCGTCAGCTTGTAGTAGGCGGCTTGCAGTGAGCGAAGCGCGCTGAGCAGGGAAGTGCAATTGGCGGGGGTGGGGTCGATCCACAGATCAATGTCTTCCGAAAAGGTGGCGGCCCCGTACAGCACCGTAGCCTGGCCGCTGATCAGCAGGTACGCAACACCCTCACGGCGCAGGCTTTGGAAAAAGCTTTCGATCATGAATCGCCCTGCGATTAATCAGACGTTTGCGCAGGAGCCACGACCGACGCAAGCGCTCCCGCGGGGTCAGCCGAACCCATTCCTCGCGCTTATACGGCGAGAGAACGTCAGCCGAATAGAATGTGGCTTGTTCTGTCTTCATCCTGGCCATGAATATAGCCTGTTGGCCGCCAGCCGGCAAGACCGACCAAATTCCCTCTTCATATCGTCCCGCCTGCCCTGAGCCCGTCGAAGGGTGTCCCGTGTGCAACGTCATCCCAAACAACACAACGTAGCACGACACTCCGTGGCGTTACCCCAGCGTAGTGCAACGTCATCCCCGCAAGCTCCCCGCGAAGCGGCACCGCCGGCACAAAGTAGCACGACACTCCGTGGCGTTACCCCAGCGTAGTGCAACGGTACCAAGTAGACCGACCCCGCCGGGCGGCGCAGCCGCACGTACCGGTTTGGGGATCGGGATTGACTGGGAACGCTTTCAAGCGGACGGGTGAATCGGCCATGGCGAGAATGATCCGAAGTGAGTGTTCGGAGAAGTTGGAGAGCGATGCCGAACAACTGCTGTTCGGGGTGTTCCAGAAAGGGCTCTCCGATGAGTATGTCGTGTTTCATTCGCTGCACTGCCTGGATGATCAGGGGAAGGGTGATCCGCGGAGCGGTGAGCTGGGAGAGACGACGGCGTTTGTCTATTTATAGTCAAATTTCATCTCCTGCAAAATTATGTAGTTTTTTCTATAATCATGGTTGAAATAGTCTATACATTACCATATTGGTAATGATATGCAGTTACCAAAATGGGAATTATTGCGCAGGTGAAGGTGATTCGGACAAAGGCGGAACTGAATGCGGCGGTGGCGCGGATTGCGGCGTTGTCGGCGAGCACACGCACCCCGGCTGAGGACGACGAACTGGCGTTGCTGCGCATCCTGGTCGAGCACTGTGATGAAAGGGCGATGGCCCGGGAGTTTCGATCGGCGGCCGATGTCTTGCGCCACTACATGCGGCAGCTCAAGCTCGCGCCCAAGGATCTGGTTGCGTACCTCGGCAGCGCCAGCCGCGTGTCGGAGGTGATGCACGGTCGGCGGACGCTGAGTCTGGACATGGTCCGCAAGCTGCACCGCGGGTTGGGTATACCTTACTCGCTGCTGTTGCTTGACCCGGCTGCCGACCACCCCATACAGAGTGATCCGACCAGACGACGGGTGAAGCCGCCGACACGCCCCCTGTTCGGCTATGCCGGGACGAAGCTCGTCTTCGCGCTGCTGACCGATCCGGCATTGGATGCGGATCCAGGCGGATCGCTGTTGAACAGCACGTACAAGACCATCAGTGCTGCGGCAGGTATTTCGCCGGCCAGCGTGTCCACGCTATTCACCGAGATGAAGGAGCGCGGATTCCTGGTGGAAGACAGCCGGAGCCGGTTGCTGGTGGAGCGTCGGCCGCTGGTGGAACGCTGGCTTCACGGATATCTGCAGTGGCGCGAACGCCGGAATGCGGTTCACCTGCAGACGGCTGATACTGATTGGTGGCGGTCTGTGGATTGGGAGGACGTGCCGATCCGACTCGGGGGCGAGACGGCAGCATGTCTGATGACGGACGGTTTCCTGCACCCGGAGGTCGTGACACTGTACTCAGACGAGTTGCTCTATGACTTCACGGTGGAGTACGGCCTGCAGCGGGTGGACGACGGGGGAAATGTTCTCCTTCTGGCGCCGCTGCCCGGCCGTCCGTGGCGAGACCGGCGGGACTGCGTACACCCACTGCTGGTGTATGCCGACCTGCAGACCACCCGAAGCGATCGCAATCGCGAGGCGGCAGAAAGGATCTATGCAGATTTCCTTCGACCAATTATCGATACCGCTTGAGCCGGTCAAACTTGAGACGCTGAACCGTCTGGCGCAGGTCCTGACGGAAGCGAACGTGGCAGGTCTGGTCGTTGGCGCCATGGCCCGCGACATCGCTTTCCACCACCGTTTCGGCATCACCGCGCCGCGATCAACGGATGATGTGGATCTCTTCGTTGAGCTGCAGACCTGGACTGACTATGACGCGATGTCGGGCCTATTGTGCAGACACGGCTTCAGCGTGCCGGATGCGGGCGCGCACCCCGAGCGACATCGACACGAGAACGGGGTGGAACTGGATCTCGTGCCATTTGGCGAGATCAGCGAGGGCGAGCAATTGACCTGGCGGGATGGCATCGTCTGGAGCGTTGCCGGATGCCTGGACAGTCTGGCGGCCGCCGACATTCTGGCCTTGCCTGGCGGTTCCGGCATGCCCTATGCAAACCCGGCGGCGTTGGTCATGCTCAAGACCATTGCGATCAATGAGAACGCCCACAATCGGGCCGGCAAGGACAGCCGGGATATTGGGTTCATCATCAGCAACTATCTCGACGCCGGCCATCGCCCTCGACTGTTGTCCACTGGTGCTGATGCGGACATTCTGCCTGCAGTTGACGGCGACCTCTTGCTGGCGGCCAGTCGATTGCTTGGGCGCGACCTTGGCGACATCGCATCCGCCGGGTCTGCGGCGCGCGTGCTCAGTATTCTTGATCGTGAAGTGCAAAGTCAGTCGCGAGTGGAAATCGCCCATCGCCTGCGCAGTATCTGCCACGGCGATTTCGGTAAGGCACGTCGTTGCCTGGCAGAGATTGCAGCGGGTATCCGCGAGCGGCAGAACGAGGTATCGTAAGAAAACAAAATCCTTACCAGGCCCGACCCCGGGGCGGCGCAGCCGCCCCTCACTTTGCGCTTGGCGCCTCGGTCATCAACTGTGGACTATCGACCAGATACCGACGAGTTGGACAATGTGGTTGATCAGGATAGCCAAGATCATACCAACGTTCATGACCGAAAACCTCGGTCGGCACTTGGTGCGGCTGGCCGTGATAATCATCGCGACGATCAACCATAGACCACCGACAACCAGCAACGTGATGTAGCCGTTGGTGCCCCCAGCGTGCGGCACCTGCATTATTCCGAACGCAGGCTTCCATCGCTGTGAACTGTCAGCAGCTGTGCTGCGCCTTTGCTACCCGCGAAGCGGCACCGCCAGCACAATGTAGCACGACACTCCGTGGCGTAACCCCGGCGTAGTGCAACGTTACCACCGACCGGAGTCAATCACCATTGCTCACGCGCTCAGGATGCGTAGACGCGAAAAACGTTAATACCCCCGAAAATTGCGCTAAGACCACATTTTTGCTATTTAGAAGTTAAGCTGGCTCATGCAAGCAACTTAACCTTCACCGACCAACAGGGCGGCGCAGCCGCCCGATCCGCAGTAAAGGCTCATCGCCGCCCTGCCAAACTCTCAGCGTAGATTTCCAGTCCCTGGACTACTGCATGTGAAGGTGTATCAGCGACTGTAACAGCAAGCCCGGTTTCTGCCGCAAGATGCCGGTCCAACCCATCGAGCATTGCTCCGCTACCGGTGAGGGTGATGCCTTCATCAACTAGGTCCGATGCCAATTCGGCGGGGCATCGTTCCAGCGTGGACTGAATGGCATCTGTAATCAACGCGATGGGTCCCGCAATTGCCCGGCAAATCTCATCCGCTGTGACGCTCTTGTCTCTAGGCAAGCCACCCTCTAGATCACGACCACGCACTTGCATCGTGACGCTTTTGTCTCCAGGGAGAGCACTACCTATCTTGACCTTCACCGTCTGGGCCGTATAGCTGCCGACAAGAATCCCGTGGGAATGCTTGAGATGCTTGATGATTTCTGAGACTATGGTTTCATCACCGACTTTCAGGGGGCGAGATTCTACGATCCCGCTCAAAGAGATGACGATGATTTCTGTCTTGGTGGCCCCAATGTCCACAATCATTTTCCCGGTTGCAGCAGGTATGTGCGCACCGATCGCCAGAGCGATGGCAACAGGTTCCTTCAGGGCAATGACTTCTCGGCAACCGGCACGAAGTGCAGTTTCCTTGATTTTCTGCGAGTTCGAGCCAGTAACAGTTGGCGGAATGGCGATGATCAGCCGGGGGGGCAGTGGCTTTGTCCGCTTCTTCGCTTTCCCGATGAGGTGGCGAATCATCGCCTCAAAGGGTCTGGGATCATCAGCAATCAGATCCACCGTCACGTGCAGTGCGCGAATCGTGCCAGGAGCACGACCTAGCATCCGGGAGGCTTCTTCGCCCGCCGCCAGAACGTCGCCGGTATCACTGCTGACCGCGACCAGAGATGGCTCGTCCAGCGCTACCCCTTGGCCACGAACGGAGACAAGACTGGTCGGGAAGCCCATATCTATGCAGATGTCGTCTGACAATAGTGACATCAGGCGCGAGCTGGTAGCACGTCTTCCAGTTCTGATTTCAGGAAGTTGACAGCTCTCCACACCATCTGCGACAAAACTGCACTGCTCAGGACGGACATGGAACTCATCGAACTTCCCCTCCCCAATCGCCCTGAAAAGCAGAGCTGCTTCCTCTTTTGTCAGGCTGAGCAGAAGCTCAATACAACCTTCCCGCTTGCCATCAAGAATATCGCGCTTGGCGGTCTTTGCCTCCTGCCTGATCTTCTCCACGATTCGGTCGATCAGTGAATCAGAAGTAGAGCCAAAGTCCATATCCACCTTGAAGCAGAACGTCCCCGAGACAGTTACCACCGGTCTGGAGCTGTCGTAGCTAACTCCAAATGTGACACCTGGTTTCGGTGATGAACCAAAGTACAGCTGCCGCAAACTTCGTCCTTCCTCACTTTCCAACACTGACCGGAGATAGCTTTCATCCCATAGGTCAAACGGGAAATCGTACTTCTCCGCATTGCACAACTGGCTCCACCACTGCAGTTCCGCGGGAGCCAGGGAGCAAGGAATGCACAGAGTCCACTGAGCAACTGAAAAGCCGTTGAGTTCGCTGTACTTCAGTAGTGTGTGTCGTGTCTAGCTCCGGGGGTGTGATTCTCAGGGGGTTGAATCAGATA
>CAYLNH010000065.1:0-28766 GCA_964384625.1 uncultured Lentisphaerales bacterium | reverse complement strand
ACGCGACTCTTGAAAGTCTCTCAAAATGTGAAGTTATTTCCGCGCGGACCCTTAAATAGAAAGTGACGGCCACAGGGACGGAAAACTATCAGCACAGCTTGCACGGAAGCGATAGTTCGGCGCTTCCATAGCCTTAAACAAGTAAATAGGCCTGATCTTACCGGCAGAACGAAGAAAAATCGAATTTTTCTGTTTTCGCCTCAAATTCCGGCAAAAAAACACCCCCGAAGCCAGCTTCGGGGGCAGCCCGAGAGCATTTTCGAGTGACTCGCTCCAGCTCTCGAACACGATTTGCTCTGTGAACAACCGCCGGCCGGCGACGCGGTTCGCCCGCTGTCCGGCCACGGCCCTCCACCATAGTCATAACACGTTCAAGCCGGAAATCTTACAGCGTCCGTCCCGAATTGTCGCGGGGAGCCGCAGCAAATCCGACAAAATCCGGGTCAGATTTGACATTTCAACGGCGCCATGAGAGGCTATTCTATTGGTTTCAAGATCAGCCAAATCAAACAATCCAGGTGCAACGCATGAAACCGAACATCATTTTTATCCTTCTCGACGACTACGGCTGGGCCGATACGGGTTGTTACGGCTCCGAATTCTATGAGACCCCGAATTGCGATCGGCTGGCCGCCGAAGGCATGCTGTTCACTGACGCCTATGCTTCCTGCCCGGTGTGTTCTCCCTCTCGGGCCAGCGTCATGAGCGGCAAATACCCGGCGCGTGTCGGCATCACGGATTGGATCAGCTGGGGCGGCGGCTGCCATCCCTGCAAGGGCAAGCTGATCGATGCACCGTATATCAAGGGCCTGCCGCAGTCCGAAACCAGCGTGGCAACGGCGCTGAAGCAGGGCGGCTATAACACCTGGCATGTGGGCAAATGGCATCTCGGCGGCGAGGGGCACTATCCTCATCAGCACGGCTTCGACGTCAATATCGGCGGGTCCGAGTACGGTTGTCCGTTCAAGGGGTACTTCGCGCCGTGGCACTTGAAGAACATCGACGACCCGGAGGACGGCACTTATCTGGACGATTTCCTGGGCGATCAGGCCGCCAGGTTAATCCGCGAGAACGACGGCAAGCCGTTCTATCTGAACATGTGGTTCTATCTGGTACATACGCCGATCCAGGGCAAGCCGGAGTTGGTCGAGTACTTCGAGAAGAAAGCCGCGGCCATGGGTCTGGATCAGCAGGAAGCGTTCATTGAAGGTGACTTCCATCCGACCGAGCACAAGAAGACCCAGCGGATCCAGCGCCGGCAGATCCAGTCGAACCCGGTGTATGCCGCGATGGTCAAGACGATGGACGACAATGTCGGCAAGCTCATGACCGCCCTGGAAGACACCGGGCAGGCCGACAACACCATCATCTTCTTCACCTCGGACAACGGCGGCCTGTCAACGTCGGAAGGCGCACCGACCTGCAACTTCCCGCTGGTTGAAGGCAAGGGCTGGATGTACGAAGGCGGCACGCGCGAGCCGCTGATTGTGCGTTGGCCCGGCAAAGTGGAGCCCGGCAGCAAGTGCGAGGTGCCGGTGACCAGCCCGGATTATTACCCCACGATGCTGGAAGTCGCCGGTCTCGCGCCGATGCCCGAGCAGCATGTCGACGGCGTCAGCCTGGTGCCGTTGTTCGAAGGCAAGGGCGCCCTCGACCGCGACGCGATTTTCTGGCACTACCCGCACTACGGCAACCAGGGCGGCACGCCCGGGGCCTCGGTTCGCCTCGGGGACTGGAAGCTCATCGAGTTCTTTGAAGACAACAGCCTGGAGCTGTACAACCTGAAAGACGACATCGGCGAGCAGGACAACCTGGCCGAAGCGATGCCGGAGAAGGTGCAGGAACTGCACCAACGACTCAAGGACTGGCAGGCCGAGGTCGAAGCGCTGATGCCGCAGTCCAATCCGGACTTCGTTCCCTGGCGCGATTGCGATCTGGCGCCGTAAGGCGCCCACCGGGCGGAATCTGGTCGTCCCTTCCGGAAAAGAGTGCGCTATTTGCCGGAATACAGGCTCGCCGACGGGATGATCTGCTTCGGTGTTGACGGACTGGACCAGCGCAGCTCGCAGGTGGCGCCGCCGGCCCTTTCGTAGAAGTCCACTTTGATGCTGTAGCGCTTGCCGGCTTCCAGTTTGATTGTGCCCCGGCGTTCGGTCGGGCCCTGGTCCTTCCATTGGTTGACCAGCTGCTTGCCGTCAACCCACAGCCGGGAGCCATCGTCGGATTTCACGTAGAATGTATACACCTCGCTGTGCTGCGGCATCACAAACCCGGTCCAGCGCGCACCCCAGTTGTCATGGCCGATCCCGGGGCCGGGGTTCTTACCCCAGTGGAACTTCAGCGTCGGGTCCACGCGTTCGAACACCTTTTTCGTCAGTTTTCGGTCGGCGAAATACATTCCCAGCAAGCCGTCGCCGGCGGCATCGAATTTGACGGTGGCCGGCGTCATGGTGTTCGGCGCTGCCGCTCTGTCCGTGACGCCCTTTACCGTTGCCGTGTACTTTGTGCCGACCGCCAGTTCGCTGGTCTGCAGCACAACGCTCCGGTTGTCTTCCGCCAGTGTCGCGCCGGTGATCGCAACGTTGTTGTCGATGCTGTAATTCTCCACCAGTTCGGCGCTCACGGCCGCGATCGGTTCGCTGAAGGCAAGACGAACGCCGTTGCGATCCGGCAGCGACACGACGCCGACCAGCGCGGGCGCGGTCGTGTCCGGCGGGGTGGTAATCGTCACCTGCCGCGCCCGCGACTCGGCGCCGCCCCAGTTGACGGCGCTGACCATGTAGGTGTAGGAGGTCTTCTCCTTCAGCCCGGTCTCGGTGAAGCTTGTGGACGCATCCTGGTTGACCGCGAGCAGTCTGCCGGCACGATAGATGCGGTAGGCGCCGATGCCGCTGTCGGCATCGTTTGAAGGGCTCCAGGAGAGGGTCAACGACGACTCTGAGTTGGCCTTTGCCTTGAGCCCGTCCGGCACGCCGGGTGGCGATTCATCGTCGATGCGGGCGCTGAAGAACTCGACGTTCCAGTCTTTCCAGACCTTGGTCGTAGCGCCGCGGGTCTCGGTGATATACTTCGGCCAGGAGGCCTTGCCGAACGAAAACTGGCGGTGGCCGGTGATGGTCGCCTTGGAGTTGATAATGTGGATCCCGGGCTCCGGCACCCGGCCGCGAAAACTGGCGTACCACCAGGAGCCGAGCAGTTCGTTATAGGAGTTGTTCTTTAAGATCATCTTCGGCCCGAAGTGCTCCGTCTTGCCGCCGAACAGCCAGAGATAACCGCCGTTATTGACGATGCCGATCTTCTTGTTCGGTTCGTAGTTGAGGTAGCGGCACCACACCCGCGCCCCCGGCTTGTTGATGAACAGCCGGCCGACGAGATCCTCGATGAACAAATCGCCCAGGCTGTTCTGGTGCACGGTCCAACTGGTGACGTCGCGAACGATCACCGGACGTGACGCGGAAATGTGCAAATTCGGCCGTCGTTTGCCCTTGCTCCAACTCGGGATGAAGCGTTCGAAGATGACCGGGGTCTCGCTCGCCTCGCGCAGATACACATTGTAGCCGTTCAAGTACGTCTCACAGCCGATCAGCCGCTGCAGAGTCTTGGGGACCGTGATGTCGCCGAACTGGAAGGTATGGCCGCCCGGGAAGTACACAGTTTTAGCCCCGGAGTCGATCGCTTTCTGGATCGCTGCGGTATCGTCGGTCTCGCCGTCGCCTTTGGCGCCGAAGGCCATGACATTGGCCCAGTCGGTTTTGATGTCGCCCCAAGGTACTTCCGGCGCGTACTTGATCGGCAGGCGCAAACCCCGGGTAACGGTCTGCTCGAACAGTTTCTGCGGGGCGTGCGCCGAAAACTCAGCCACCTTGCCGCTGACGTTCTTCTTCGCGTCTTTGTGCTTGATGGTCATGCCGTAGCCGGCGGCGGTGATGTCCCTGGCGTAAAACCAGCCGTTCTGGTAGATCACCGCGGGCTGGTCGGCGGCGCCGCCCTGCAGGCTGGCGTCGACCAGCGTCAGGTAGGCGTAGCCCTTGGGACCGACTTTCACCGCCGGCACACTGTTGGTGCTGCGCAGCTGATGCACCATCAGCACATTGCCCGCCGCCTGCAGCCCAATCTTCTTCTGGCCGGACAACTTCACGTCCCACAGAGTCATCCCGTTCATCGAACTGGCCCAGACGCCGTAGTCGAAACCTTCCACCTCGATGTGCCGGCCGCAGCCCGGACCGTGGTCGCCGCAATAGCCGATGTCCAGACCGATTGGGCCCTGACCGTCGCCGGAGATGATCTTCACGCGGTGGATACCGCCCTGGTTGCTGGCGTTGAACTGCATGCCGATCGCCCCGGCGTTGCCGGTGCCGGTGTTGATGGTCAGGTTGCGGACCGCATTGCGAAAACGCTGTGCCGGGTAACCACCCGTGTAAATCACCGGTTTGCCGGTGGGACGACCGGATTTCTTGTTCCAACCGGTCGTCTGGAAGCCGGCACAGTTGTCCTTCAGTTTGATGATCGTCTTGTCCCGATTCTGCCCCTGCAGGATCAACAGACGTTGCCGGTTGTACATCACCCACTTCCGATCGATCTTCGGATTCAACCGCTGCGACGGTCCCCAGTCCAACGTGTGCGACACCAGGTAGGTGCCGTTGGGCAGATAGATGATCCGGTTCTTGCCGGAGTAGTCGTCCAGCGCCTTCTGGATTGCGTCCGAGCAGTCGGTCTTACCGTCAGGCACGGCGTTGTACGGCGGCTTGGTCACGTCGATCACGCCGGCATCGTCCGGGAAAACGATGGTTTCGTCAACTTCCGCCGGAGGATCCTCGGACTGGATGCCGTACGGCGCCGGCCGTAATTTCGGCACGTCGACCACCGCGGTACCCTCGGCGTCATTCGCCGACACCGGAAGCATGCTGCTGAACAGCAGAGTCAAGATCAAGATCTGTTTCATGAATTGTCCTTTCTGTCTTGTCAACTCCGGCGGGGGCCGGCACAGGACCCCCTGATCTCCAGCCGGAAGGGAAGGGTTCGAGAAATCGGCGTGTCGCCGTCAATCGACGCCAGCAGCATGTCGGCCGCCGTCTTGCCCAGGTCGTATTCGGAGCAGAACATGGTGTCAAACGGCAGGTTGTCGCTGCCTTGCGTCGTGGCAATCGTCATGATCGAAAAACTGTCCGGCATGCGAAAGCCAAGCCGGGCTTCGACCGCATGCCAGAGCGCCAGAGCCTCGGCCTCGCTGTAGGTCACCGCCGCCGTCGCGGATGGGAACTGCGACAGACACTGCATGCAGTACTCCACCCGGTCGACAGCCTTCATCGGGCCGTTCGGCAGAAACTCGCGCGGCTTCAAGCCCGCCTCGGTCATGGCCTGCCGATACCCCCGGCGACGGTCTTCACGACTGTAATGCAGATACTGCACATGCCCGATGTGAAAATCAAAATAGGCGATCTCCCGATGGCCGCGGCCCAACAGCGCCGCAACCGCATTCCGACCGGCCTGCAAATCGTCCGGTCGCACACCGGGCGTTCTGCCCTTGCTGTTAACCCACACAGCCGGCAGCCCCAGGTTGGCAATCTGCCGCTGCACATGGTCCGGAACGTTGGTGTCGTACTTCACCAGGACGCCGTCAGCCATCCACTCCTGCAGCACCGCGGGAAAGCGATCTTCGTTCGTCAGATCCTCGTGTTTCACCTTGGCCAGCGTCAACGACAATCCGGCCGCGGTCAGGGCGTCGATCATCCCATTCAGCATCTCCGAGGACAGATTGCAGACGTCGCTGACCGTGGACTGCAGGAGGATGACGTTGTTGTAGCGGCCGGTACACATGGCCGACGCCGCTTTGTGCCGACGATAGCCCAGGGTGCGCGCGGCGGCGAGAATGCGTTGCCGCAGTTCGGGGCTGACATACCCGGCGGCGCCGAAGGCCCGGGACACCGTCTTCTGATTGATTCCCAGTTGGTTAGCGACATCTTTCTGCGTCACTCTGGCTTGTACTCGGGTCAATTCACGCTCCTCAGGCCTGCGCAGGCCTATGCTGTTGCTTTTGTTGGACACGCCGCGTGCGGCCGGGTTCCATCCGAAAAAAACACGGCTTGGGGTTGACCCCTCGGCAACCAGGCCCATATTGTGTTGCTATAATAGCAACGAGGCGGAGGCGCCATGATGAACCCGAAAAAACCGGCACAACCGAATAAGAGCTTGATCGATGGTCTCGAATGCCTCGAAGCCGTCGCGCTCGCCGGCCAGCCGATCGGCGTGCGCGAACTCGCCCGCCTGCTCGGTCTGGAACCCACCCGGGTCAGCCGGCTCCTGGGTACACTAGCGTATCTTGGCCTGACGGAAAAGACCGATACCCGGAAATATGCTCCCGGGCCCGGTATTCATGTGCTGTCCGCCATGGGATTGAGCGGCTCCCATCTCCTGCGGGCCTCGCTGCCGGTCATTCGCCGGCTGATGCAGGAACGCGGCATGCGGGTAGCGGTCGGCGTTCTCTGGCGCCGGCATGTCTGTTACTTCTACCACGGCACGCCCGACCAACCGTTCGAACAGGCCATCGGCGGACACCGACTGTATCCGGCGGAACGTTCCAGTATCGGCCGCATTCTGCTCGCCGAGAAACGAAAGAAAGACGTCGAGGACCTCTTTGCTGATGACCCGGACGTGGACACCGGGCAGTTGCTGCAGGACCTCGTCCAGGTCAAGAAGGACGGCTACTGCCGGGCGCCGGACGGCAACTCGCTGGCGGTCGGAATCGGTGAGATCCCGTTTGCCGGACTTGCCTTCTCCTCGGTCGATCCGGACAACATCCCCCGTCTCGTCCAGGAACTCCATGAAGCTGCCGCCGAGATTGCCCAGTCCCTCAAACACTGAGATATCCCCATGAGTGCCATTGCCACGACCTCCAGGATGTCTGCCCGAGAACGCCTCTTTGCCGCTCTTGAAGGGCGTCCCACCGACCATGTCCCCATCTGGCTGCTGTTTCCCTACCACCAACTCGGCTGCTATGTCGACGTCCGCGAACTGCCGGCCTATCAGCCCGTCTTCGAAGCTTCAAAACAGTATGCGATCATGCTGAACCGTCGCACGCTCAGCGGTCCGATGCACACCGAAGAGGTCACTCGCGGCTTTGAAAAGGAGACGGAGGACGGCTGGGAAATCTCGCGCAACTGGCTGGAGTACAAGGGTAAGAAGCTCACCTCTGAAACACGCCGAAAGAATGGCGAGGTCAAGGTCAAGAAGTTTCTCGAAACGGACGAGGATCTGGAGTTCTTTTGCGACCTGCCGATTGAAACCCGACCGGAACGCCTGCATGCCGCGATGGACGAGAAACTGCCGCAGTACCTGCAGGAAAAGAAGGAGTTCCCCGAAGACTACGGCGCCATGATGCTCTGCAACGGCGAACCGATCGGCGCGCTCTACGGCAACTCCAACCTGGAAAGCTACGCCATGTGGTCGTTGACCCATGACGACCTGATCGTGGACTTCCTCGACCGTGTTCACGAGCGGCTGCGCATCATCTACCAGTACTGCCTGGACCGCGAACTGGCGGATGTCCATTTCCTGGTCGGCAGCGAACTGGCCTCACCGCCGTTGGTGCGGCGCTCCACCTTCCAACGCTGGATCGTGCCCTACGCCAGAGAACTGATCGACATGATCCGCGACCACGGCAAGAAGTCCATCCAGCACTACCACGGCCAGATCAAGGAGATCCTTGAGGACTTTGTCGAGATGGGTCCGGACGGTCTGCACACCATCGAAGCCCCGCCGGTCGGCAACTGCACTTTCAGCGAGGCCTACGATGCCGTCGGCGACCGCATCACCTTGATCGGCAACATCCAGTACGACGAATTCCGTGCTTTGTCGGAAGAGGAGATGAAAGCCGCCGTCAAGGAGGTCCTTGATGAAGTGAAGGGCAAGCGCTTCATCCTGTCACCGACCGCCGGGCCGTTTGATCCAGAGGTGCCGGACCAGGTCATTGGCAACTATCACGCCTTCATGCAGGCCGGTTGGGAGTATGACTGGAATGCGTGAGATCTCAGTTTCCGATCCCCGCCATCGGCGGACACGGAGCGCGGAGTTGTACTCCGCTCCCATCCAGATCCGAAGACTGGAAGCGGAGTGTAACTCCGCGCCCCGTGTGCGACTTCGTCGCGGAACAGGAGCGCACTGCCAATGACAGACAAGCGCAATATCCTATTCATCTTCCCCGATCAATTGTCCGCCCGCTGGCTGGAGGACGACCGTGTGGCAACACCCAACCTGGATGCGTTCGCCAAACAGAGCGTACGCTTCTCGGAAGCCTACACGAATTGCCCCCTATGTACGCCCTACCGGGCCTGCCTGTTCACCGGCCAGTACCCGACGCAGACCGGTGTGATGAAGAACGGCATGTCTCTGCCGCCGAACACCACGACGATCGCAGACTTGCTGAATGGCGCCGGCTATGCCACGCACTACATCGGCAAGTGGCACTTGAGCGGCGACCCGCAATGCAACCGCTGGGTGCCGCCGGAACAGCGCGGCGGCTTCCGGAACTTTGTTGGCTGGGAGAGCCACCACGTGGATCACTTTGCCGGCAAGATCTGGCGTAACGATCCGGATGCGGTCATCGAGATGCGCGGGCACGAGACCGACGGACTGACCGATATCGTCTGCGACGAGATCAAACAACTGGGCCGCGATCCCTTCTTCCTGGTGGTCTCCTACCAGGCGCCGCATCCGCCGTGCACGCCCCCGCCGGAATACACCGAACTCTATCATGGCACTGATCTCTGCGGCGACCCCACCGCCGATCGCGACGCGTGGTACGACAAGCCGGGGTGGAACGCCGACTACAGCATTCAGGAGTTCCGCGAACGGCACTTCGCCGAAATCACGCACCTGGACGCGGCCTTCGGGCGCGTGCTCGATGCCCTTTCTGAAACCGGCCTGGACGACAACACGATCGTCGTGTTCACCTCGGACCACGGGGAGATGGCCGGGGCACACGGCGTGTTCGGTAAGGGCGTGATGTACGACGAAGCGGTCCGCGTGCCGTTGCTCATCCGTCTGCCCGAACCGGACGGGCGGGTCGTGTCGGCCGCCGTTTCCACGGTGGACCTGCATGCGACCTGTCTGGACCTCTGCGGTTGTCACAACGCAAGTGAAGGCAACAGCTTCGCCGGTGCTCTCCGTTCCGGGAAGGACCTCCTTCCGGCGCCGGTGTTCATTGATTATCGCGAACGCTGTGTGATTGACGGCCCGTGGAAACTGGCTGTCGACCGGGAGACCAATAAGCCGACAATGCTTTTTGACCGAGGAAATGATCCGCATGAGCAGACCAACCTGATTGATGACGACCGATGCTGCGAAACCAAGGAGGTCCTTGCAGCGCGCCTCCAGGAGTTCGCTGTTGGATTGCAGACAGAATCGAACGTAGGACAGGATTAAGGACAGGATTAAGGAATCGAAAAATGAACATGACTGAAGCAGATAACCTTCCTTGCACATACGATGTTGACGTCCTGGTTATCGGCGGCGGCCCCGCCGGTGTCGGCGCCGCGTTTGCCGCCGCCCGACTCGGCATGAAGACGTTGATCATCGAACAGTTCAACTGCCTCGGCGGCGTTGCCACTGCCGGCGGTCACGGACATATCTCCAAATACGACGAACAGAAGACCGGTCGCCGCATTGTCGGCGGTGTTGCGGACGAGATTGCGGAACGCGTGATCAGCGACGGCTTCGGCTCGCGCAATTCCCACGGCATCATGTTCGAGGTCGAAGGCCTCAAACTGGTCATGGACCGGCTGGCGCAGGAATCCGGCACCCAGGTGCTGTACCACACCTTCTTCTGCGAAGCAGTCATGGACAATGACCGGGTTTGCGGCGCCATTATCCAGAACAAGACCGGCCGGCAGTTTGTCAAAGCCAAACGCGTCGTCGACTGCACCGGCGACGGCGATGTCGGCGCTTCGGCCGGCTGCGATATCGAGATCGGCCGGCCTTCCGACAGCAAGTGCCAGCCGGTTACGCTGATGTTCACCATCGGCGGCGTCGACTGGCCGAGGGTTCAGGCCTGGCGGGGCGGCGATTATCACAAGACCGACGTGTGGAAGGAAGCCCAGGCCAATGGCGACATGCGGCCGTTCCAGACGACGATCATGGGGTTCTGGTGGACGCCGACGCGGCCCGACTTTGTCGGTATCAACTTTACCCATGTCATCCACATCGACACCACGAAGGCCGAGGATCTGACGGCCGCCACCATGGAGGCCCGCGAGCAGGCGTATGAGTCCATCGCCGTCTTCCGCAAGTACGTCCCCGGCATGGAAGACTGTTACATGGTGTCGACACCCAATACTATCGGCTTGCGCGAGAGCCGCCGCATCATGGGCGAATACGTGCTGACCGGGGACGACGTCAAGAACCAGGCGGAGTTCGACGATTGCATTGCGTACAGTTCGTTCTTCGTCGACATCCACTGCATCGACGGCCCGGGCATGGACGAGACGATCTGGTACCCGCCGGAGGGCTTCAAGTACCAGGTGCCCTACCGCATCCTGGTGCCGAAGAAGGCGGACAACTTGCTGACGGCGGGCCGGTGTGTCAGCTGCACACACATCGCGCTCGGTTCGCTGCGCGTGATGGTGCCGTGCATCGCCATGGGCGAAGCCGCCGGTACGGCTGCCGTACTGTCGATTCAGGACGACGTGACCCCGCGCGAACTTGACGTGGCGAAGCTGCAGGACCAGTTGCGGCAGCAGGGCGCCATCGTCGATGAAGCCGGCATCGAAGCCGCGCTGGCTGTCGATGCACAGCGAAGCTGGAAGAAATGAATCATGGGCCGAAGGCCAAATGCGCAGCACAAACAAAGAGGGGTCCGGGGAGGCGGCGAAGCCGCAACGCATTCCCACTTCGTGGGGGCGCCCCGGGGGGGGGCTGGGGCAGAGCCCCAGCTCTTCTCTTCTGACCAAAGTATTGGAGTAACGACTCATGAGAGAGATAAAGCACGAAGTTGATTTCTGTATTGTCGGCGGCGGCATGAGCGGCCTGTGTGCCGCCATCGCCGCGGCTCGGCACGGCGCCAAGACCATCCTGATGCAGGACCGCCCGGTGCTGGGCGGCAACGCGTCATCCGAGATCCGCATGCACATCTGCGGCGCGCACGGCGCCGGCATGCGCGAGACCGGGATCCTCGAAGAGATCCTGCTGAAGAACCACTATCGCAACGCCGGCTGCAACTGGGCCATCTGGGACAGCATCCTTTACGAAGCCGCCAAGTTCGAGCCGAACCTGACGCTGATCCTCAACTGCTCCTGCAACGAGGCGCAGATGGACGGCAATCGCATCCAGTCCGTCAAAGGCTGGCAGGGCACCGCCGAAACCTGGCACACGGTCGAGGCCAAGTACTTCTGCGACTCCTCCGGTGACAGTATCCTGGCGCCTTTGAGCGGCGCCGACTTCCGCATCGGCCGCGAAGCCAAAGACGAGTATGACGAAGACCTGGGCCGCGACGTCGCCGACAAAATGACCATGGGCTTGAGCTGCCTGATCCAGGGCCGCGAGACCGACAGCCCGAAAGCGTTCATTCCACCGGATTGGGCCTATACCTTCAAGACCGACGAGGAGATGAACAAGCGCGGGCACGGCATTCAGGGCACCAACTTCTGGTGGATCGAAGTCGGCGGTATCTACGACAGCATCCACGATACCGAGGAGATGCGCGACGAACTGCTGAAGATCGCCTTCGGCGTCTGGGACCACATCAAGAACTACGGCGATCACGGCGCCGAAAACTACGAACTCGACTGGATCGGCTTCCTGCCGGGCAAACGCGAGAGCCGCCGCTATCTGGGCGATCATATGATCACCCAGAACGACGTCCGCGCCGAAGGCAAGTTCGACGACCTCGTCGCCTACGGCGGCTGGTCCATGGACGACCATCATCCGGAAGGCTTCCACCACAAAGGCGCGCCGACGATCTTCCACAAAGCGCCGTCGCCCTTCGGCATTCCATATCGCAGTCTCTACTCGCGCAACGTCGAGAACCTGTTCTGCGCCGGCCGCAACATTTCGGCCACGCATATGGCCATGAGCGCCACGCGCGTCATGGCCACCTGCTCGATGATGGGCCAGGCCGTCGGCACGGCCTGCGGCATTGCCAACCGCGAAGGCTGTGGCCCACGCGGCGTCCACGAAAAACACATTGGCGAACTGCAGCAGACCTTGATGGCCGACGACTGCTACTTGCCGTGGCACGTCCGCGACGTCGCGGACGTCAGCAAGACGGCATCGCTAACTGCGCCCGAAGGAGATCCTGACGCCCTGCGCAACGGCGTCGATCGCCCGGTCGGTGACGACACGAACGCCTGGGAAGGCAGTTGCGGCACGGCCATCGAGTACCAGCTCAACAGCGATACCGAACTGGATACAGCCCACCTCGTGTTCGACAGCAACCTGGACCGGCCGTGGAAAAACATGCCGCACGGCGTGCCCTTGGGCGGCAACGACCGCCCGGTGCCGGAAACCATGGTCAAGGCGTTCCGTCTCGAAGCCCGGACCGCCGGCAAGTGGGAAACCGTGTGCGAAGAAGACAACAACTTCCAGCGCCTGGTGAAGGTCCCCCTGTCAGCGAAAGCATCCGCAGTGCGTCTGACGCCACTGGCAACCTGGGGCGCGGAACAGGCCCGGCTTTTCGCCTTCGAGGTGTGTTAGTTACACGCTCCGCAAAAGGTCTTGCCATCAAGCGGCGGTCGGCGAGCGGCCGTCTGGTTCACCAACTCAGTTGTCAGTCGTACTGCGGTCGAGGAGGTAGTCCTCGGACTCTCCAGTGCCGTTTGGGTTCTGCCAGACGACGCGGGCGACGAACTGCTTGGGTGTGGACAGACTGATGCGGGTGCACAGTTCCAACGACTTGCCCGGGGCCAACTCGCGACAGGGCAGTTTCTCGTCGACCTCCTTCTTGAACAGTACGGGCTCGGGAAGGTCCAACTGAATGTTGACGTTGAATGCCGGCACCCGACTGCTGTCGTTGGTGATCCAGATGCGAAAGTCCTGGGAGACCTTGCCGAGGTCCGTAACTGAGGGGTGTTTGACGAGGGCCACCGACAGCTCCGCGCGCCCGGCGTCGGCAAGGATTTCCGCGTGTGAGGGGCCGGATTTGACGCTGCCCCCGCCCTTGGCCGCTTTCGACGCCTTGCTGAGCGCCGCAAGCGACAGGATGACGGCAAACGCCGCCAGCCCCAGACTGACCAGGGAGAGTAGTTCCGGCATCACGTATACCTTTGATCAGATAGGTTGTCCCAACATGTGCAGCTTACCGGTTTCCTGCCGGTTTTCAACCCGTACCACAGGTGGAACAGCCGCGTGTCGGCCTCTTGCCGAACGCCCGGAATCGGTTATTGTTTGTACGTGTCCAGGAGGAATTTGTGCGATGATGAGCGATCCGAAACTGCCGCCGGGGATGGATGGTCTGTTGGGACAAGCCCAGTCCGGGAACAACAATATCCCTGAAGGGAAGCGGAAATGCTCGCGCTGCGGCGAGATCCGCAGTCTGTCGATGTATCCGGAGCAAGGTCCGACGCACCTGTGCTACGAATGTCTGGGCGGGAATACCCAGGCGTTGAACCTGCCGCGGGTCCGGGCGAAGGACGACGTCGCCGTGTGCCCCGGCTGCGACGGCGAGATCGAAGTATCCCCCGCGGTCTACGGTGAGATGGCGCAGTGCACGGAATGCGAAACCGTATTCCTGATCGACCCGCCCGGCTTGGATTAGAGTCGTGTCAGAAGAGCTCTGGCCGTTAATCCAGCATAGCCGACGGCAACGCCTTCAGCGTTGATTCCTGTTGCCCTGCCTCCTGGGGCAGGCGTCGCCAACCCCGGGCGCAAAACGATCACGCCTTCAGCGTCAGGCGTACCGGCGATAGAGGAATTTGAATGCTGTAGCCCGGAACGGCGTTGACCCACGGCTTGCCGATTCCGGCCCGGCAGTCCGGCCGGCGGCACAACTCAGGCCTGCAGGTCTGCTTCCCCGGACGAATGCACCAGCATGGTGGTCGGCATATTGCGCAGCATGTCTTCCATATTGTTGTGGAATTCGAGCTGCGTCCGCTTCCCCGGGGGAGAGAGACCGAGCATGATCAGCGTGGCGTCGGCAGAGTTCTCTTCCAGCACGCTGGCAAAGGGCTGCGTTGAGACCGGGACGCAGACGCCGGCGCGCACCCGGGCGGAAGCGGCGATCTGCCGCAGTTCGGTTTCCGCGGCTTCCACCTCGTCCTCGGTCTGCACCTGGCGCAGGAGGCGGATGCGCGTGCGGTCCCACTCCTCGTTCAGCGTCAGCAGGTGGGCGACAATGATCATCAGCGAACCGTTCTGCTGACCGCGCCACCAGATATCGATTCGCTTTCGTCGACCGCGGCGGATCATCATGCCGTGGTCGACCAGGACGAGCAGGCTTTTGCCGAGTTTTTCGACGGTCCGCAGATGGTCGTAGTAGTTGGGCAGGCGTTCGATCGTCTGGGCCCAGCCGAAGAGGATGACATTCGGTTTGATGGGACCGATGGAGTGCGCCTGCAGGAAGACCTTCAGATCGCGGTCAAAGTCTTCCATGACGATAATTTCCGGGAATACCTCGAGTTCGTTGTCGCGCACGAACTGCAGCAGCAGCCGCCGTTGGCGGTTGACCTCTTCCTGGACCTTCTCGAGTTTGCCGACGACCACATTGACGAGGGAGACGATACCGGTCTGCTGGCCGATCCAGCGGGCATATTCCACGAGCATGGTCCGCTGGTTGGGGCGCCCGGCAAAGACGGCGATCGTCGGCCGCCAGTTTTTCGGATGCATCGGCATGCCGGCCAGTTTGGTCAGGTTCGTGCTCACGCGGGAATAGATGAAGCCGCGGCGGGCGTCGCCGTGGGCTTCGGACATCTCCTTGTTCCGGACGACGAAGAACAGCGCCATGATAAAGGCGATCGCGAGGGCTGCGGCGATGGTATTGATCATAAACGCTGTCCAGATACAGGCGATGGCGCCGGTCAGGGCGGTGGTCCAGTGGAAGAACTTGAAGCGCGGCCGGAACGATGGGTTGAGCCCCATGGATTCGACGAACGCGGCCAGGTTGGTCATGCCGTAGGTGTAGAGAAAGATCATGGTCACGACAGCGGCGACAATGTTCAGGCCTTCCTGGCCGACGACCTTGGCGACCACCAGGACAACGGCACTGATAAGGAATGTGACCAGCAGTGCCTGGCGCGGTTCATCGCCCTTCTGCGTGCCCTTGGCGAACGGCGCCAGAACCCGGAGGACGCCGTCGCGGGCAACCGCCTGCAGGACGCGCGGAGCGCCGAGCTTACTGCCGATGGCGCTGGAGATCGTGGCGCAGAAGACGCCGGCAATCACGAGCCCGCCCAGGTTGAAGGCGGCATTGTCTTTGAGCAGCAGGAACGGCTGAGCAATCAACTCCCGGTGGGAGGCCATGCCGCCGCAGATCACAACCTGGGCGCCGTAGGCCAGAAAACCGACGACGATCGCCGCCAGTGTGCCGGTGGGAATGGATTTGGCCGGATCCCTCAAATCGCCCGACATGTTGACGCCGGCCATAATGCCGGTGACCGCCGGGAAGTAGATCGCGAAGATGCGCCAGAAATTGCGGCCTTCCTCGTAGTGCGGCGTCGTGTTTGTCTGGAATGTGCCGAGGTCGAAGACCTGCCAGGCGCCGACCATGAACACCACAATAGCGCCCACCAGGACGGCGAGGATCACGTATTGCACCTTGATCACCCAGCCGGCCCCGATCCAGACCATGATGAACAGCACCAGCAGGATCCCCAGCGTCAAGGCCAGGAACCGCCAGTCATTCGGGGCGTAACCCAGATCGAAGGAGTCGACCAGCGCCTCGGTGAAACCCAGGATATAGAAGGGCACCGACACAGCCTGCGCCAGGAACAGAGCGATACCGATGGAGGTCCCGAAACCCGGACCCAGAACCCGGGAAATCAGGAAGTAGGCGCCGCCGCCTTTGACCGGTGTGTTGGTCGAGATCGCGGAAATGCTGAGGCCGGTCAGGAAGGTGATGCTGCAGCAGAGTGTCAGGATCAGCAGGGCCTGATAGACGCCGGCGTTGCCGACCACATAGTTGGCCCGCATGAACATGATCAGGCCGAAGATGGTCAGCATCGACGGCGTGAAGACGCCGCCGAACGTCCCGAAACGGTTTCGGATTACCTCGCCATTCGCCGCTGAATCAGCCATCGAGCATCAGTTCCTGTAACGCCGGTCCTGCCGCTCAGAAACATAGGCAGTGAACCCTCAAATTCAATCGAGTGTGCGGGGCTCGGCAGGGACTGCCTGGGATTGCGTGGCGTGATTGCTCGCCGCTCTCTCCGGCCCCGCGGCAAAACACGCAGGGGAATCACGCCGCCCCCGCCGGCAGCAGGATGACATCGCCAAGCGCCCGGTTGAGCTGGCGGGAGACGACGGCGCATTTCACTTTCAGCAGATAGAACACGGTCTTCTCCGGGGCTTCAAGGGTCTCGTAGTTGCCCTGGCCCTTGGCGATAACAAGGTCGGCCCGGGCCAGGGCCGCCTGGAACGCAGGACTGCAGTGCTCGCGCACCGTGCCCGGATAACCCGTGCCGTTGCTGATCACCCGAACCAGATCCGTCAGACCGACGGTTTCGGCGTCGTCCATGGTGACGTCGTTGATGATCGGCCGGCCGCGAACAGCGTAGGTGACCTTGCCGGCCGGCAGTTGTTCAATGAACAGCTTGTCCAACACAATCTCGCCGGCGTTGTCGCCGAGATAGAGGATCTCCTCGGCGTTTGCCGCGGCGCGGCGGAGCATATCGATGGCGGCCGCGTCCAGCGGGGCGTCCATGGCGTGGCGGATGGTGGTTTCGAGACAGGCGTCGGCGGCCATGTCGGGAATGCCGAAATCGATGATATTGCCGGCAATGGCCATTCGCAGCGCCGTCTCGAACGGGTCGGCGGCGGCCGCCACCTGTTGCTGCAGCCCGGGGTAGAGCGCCAGCGCCTGCCGGTTGCTCAGGTCTTTCTTCGGCTTGTACGGGTCGGCATTGCCGGTGATCTCGGTAATCAACCGGTAGATGCCGCCGGCCAGGAAAGGCGGGGTGTGGATCAGGTCGGCGTCAGCGGCAAGCCGGAGGGAGTCGCGGACGATCTGCTCGCGCTGGGCGCGATCATCGGTCGCTTCGGCAGCGGCGATCACGGCCTGTCGAATCAGACAGGGCAGGCATTCAATCGTGCACCGCATCAGTCGAGAAAACCGAGATCGACGTTGGCGGCCGCGAGTTGACCGAGGAGTTCGACTTTTTCGGTGTCGTCTCTGGTGATGAGCGGGTCGAGTCCAGCCAGTTTCCGGCCGATCTTGGCGGTGGACTGGCGCACCAGCAGCAAGGGAATGTCTTTGTCGTTGGCGGTCGAAATGATATTCGCCGGCGGCGCAATCTCGTCGGTCAACAGGATACCGGCGGTATCGCCGTCGAGCGCCGCGAGGATGATGTCGCTGCGGTCGCCGCTGGTGACGACCAGGGTGCCGGCGGCGGAGAACTCGGGGTTGCGCCGCGCCGTCTGCAGGCCGGTGGTCGCGACGAAGATATGGCGCACCTTACGCTGCATGCCGCCGTCGCCGGCGGCGACGCGGGCAAAGAGCTGTTCCGCGAGATAATCGACCGTGTACTCCCGCAGGACGGCTTCATGCGGCAGCACCCCGAGGATCGGCACGCCGTGGCTTTCGAGATCAGCGCGGTGGACCGACTCGAATTCTTCCATGTCCTTGACGCTGTTGATAATGACCCCGGCGAAGTTGACCAGATCCGTCGCCAGATAGTTCCGGATGAAGGCCAGCTGGTCGCCGACCCCGGCTTCGTTGCCGTTCAGGACGAGGATGAGCTGCGCCTCCAGCGAGCGCGCCACGGCGATGGGGTCGAGGTGAACGCTGGCGCCGAAGTTGAGATCACAGCCGCCCTCGATGAAGAACAGCTCACGATTCTGTCTGACGACCTCGGCCATGGCCCGCAGCCGGTTTTCAATGCTGTCCTTGTCGAACATGAAACGCAGTTTGGAATGATCGAAGCCAAGGGTGATCAGTTCCGGCAGCTCTTCCAGGCCGAAGATATTGGTGAGCAGAGCGGAGTCGTAGTCCCACTGGCGTTTCTTGCGGTAGAGCAGGCGGTCGCCGAATGGTTTGAGATAGGCGAAGGACTTGTTGAGCGCCTTGGCCAGACCAATGATCACGCTGGTCTTGCCGGCGCCGCGGTCCAATGATCCAACAACCAGTGGTTTCATATTATGCTGTCTCCTCAGGTTTCGTCAGCAGAATCCGGACGTCGACGGCTTTGACGCCGTCGTCTTCATCATAGACGATCAGGGGGTTGATTTCGATATCGGAAATGTCGGGACATTCGCTGAGAATGGTGCCGACTTTGACAATGGCAGCGGCGACGGCGGGGATGTCCTTGGGGTCTTCGCCGCGAACCCCGAGCAGCAGCGGGTAACTGCGAATGCTGCTGATCATCCGGTCGACGGTCCGCTGGTCCAGCGGGAAAGCGCGGAACGTGACGTCTTTCATCACTTCCACATAGATGCCGCCGAGACCGAACATGACGACCGGGCCGAAGGCCGGATCGCGCCGGGCGCCGACGATGGTCTCGACGTTCCTCTGTACCATCTCCGCCACCTCGACGCCTTCGATGAGGGCGTCCGGTTTATACTGCCGACAGCGATAGAGAATGCTTTCGTAGGCCTCGATGACCTCGGTCTCATCCTGCAGATTGAGCGCCAGCCCACCGGCGTCGCTCTTGTGGATGATGTCCCGGGACACGACCTTCATGACCACCGGGTAGCCGATCCCGGCGGCGGCGGCGACGGCCTCTTTGATATTGCGGGCGACGATGCTCTGCGGCGTGGTGACGCCGGCGGCGGCCATCACGGCCTGGCCTTCGTGGGCCAGCAGAAACGTGCGGTTCTCGGCGCGCGCACCGCGGATAACCTCCCGGATGCGGGCCGCATCGATACTGCCGGAAACGGGGGCCGCGGGCGGATGGTGCACGTGCCGATACTGGCGGTAGAGCGCGCCGAGGCAGGAGATGGCGGGGTCGACGTCGCCGAAGATCGGGACGTTCTCGTTGCGCAGATCGCGAATGCACTGCTCGATTTCCTCTCCGCCCACCAGCGAAAAAACGATCGGCTTGCGGTCCCGATATTCGGGGTAGCGGTCCTTGATGATCTTCGTAAAGGCCTGGGCGTTGAACACCGCGGTCTCGCAGCCGAGACAGATGACCGCGTGGATGTCGTCCCGGGCCAACGCCACCTGCAGGCAGGCGTCGTAGTCTTCGGCCGTCGCTTCCCCGGTGATGTCAACGGGGTTCTTGAACGAACCAAAACTCGGGCAGGCCTTGGCGAACGCTTCTTCCAGCACTTTCTGGTCGTCGAAGAGATCGACACCGTTCTGCTCACAGGCGTCGGTGGCGAGTACACCAATGCCGCCGCCGTTGGTGATGATGACCGCTTCACGCCCGGTCGGATGCGCGGCGGAACCGAGGTATTTGCACCACTCCAGGCCCTCCTGAATGCCGTCGGCGCGGATCACGCCGCACTGGCGCACAACCGAATCGAAGACGTCGTCGGTACCGGCCAGCGAGCCGGTATGTGACGCAGCCGCCATGGCGCCGCGTTTGGAGCGGCCGGACTTGATCACGATCACCGGTTTCTTCTTGGTGACCTCCTGCAGGACGCGGATGAGCTGGTCGCCGTCGCGCACGCCCTCCATATACATCAGGATGATCTCGGTCGGTTCGTGGTCGATGAGGTACTCAAGCAGATCGCCTTCGTCGAGATCGGATTTGTTGCCGACGCTGACAATGGCGGAGAGCCCGATGTTCTCGACCTTCGTCTTGCCGACCATCGCGATGCCGATGGCGCCGCTCTGGGTGACAATCGCGACGTTGCCGGGGCGAATCTCCTTTGGGCCGAAAGTGGCGTTCAGCCGGGTCTCACAGCTGTAGAGGCCGAAGATGTTCGGTCCGAGCACGCGCATGCCGTGTTCGCGAGCGTAGGCGACGATCTCCCGTTCCTCGCCGAGGTTTCCGACTTCGGAAAAGCCGGAGGTGATAATGACCAGGTGATGCACGCCTTTCTCGGCACAGGTCTTCACGGCGTCAAACACGAACTTCGCCGGGATGGCGATTACCGCGACATCGACGTCCCCCGCGATGTCCGTGACTGCCGGGTAGATCTCGTGACCGAGGATTTCGCCGCCCGACGGATTGACCGGGTAGAGCTTCCCGGTGTAGCCGCCCGCGACGATATTTTCGCAGATCTTGTAGCCGATCTTACTCGGTTTGGTCGATGCACCGATGACCGCGACGCCCCGCGGCTCGAAGAGCGTGCTGATCGGAGGGGTGTTGTTGTTCATTCGGTATCTTTTTCTTCGCGGAAGGCCATCTTCAATTCCAGTACGCCTTCCTCGTTGCGTCGGTCAATGTCGAAACCCATACTCTCAAACAGGTGGAGCATGGGGCGGTTCTCCGCCAGTACTTCGGCGGTGAACCCCAGCAGGCCCTGGCGTTTGGCCAGGATGGTCAGGTATTCCAGCAGCGCGCGGCCGATGCCGCGGTTCTGGTAGTCGTCGCGCACGGCAAACGCGATCTCCGCCGTATGCGCATCGACCGCCATGCCGTACTGGCCGACGCCCATAACGCGTTCGACGCCTTCGTCCAGTTCGTCGATCGCCAGGATCACACACTCGGTGGTATAGTCGATGACGACCGAGTCCTGCAGGCGTTCATGCGGCATGTCCTTGCGCAGCGAGATGAAGCGCCGGTACATACTGCGGTCGGACAGCGAGTAGTAGAAGTCTTTGAGCAGCGGTTCGTCGCTGATCTTCACCGGCCGCAGGTAGACGCTCTCGCCCGTCTTGGTCTTGCGATAGGCCTCCAGGTGTTCCGGATACTCGCCGCGCTTGCCCGGAATATAAGCCTGGTCCTGATAGATCAGGTTGCGCTTCTTCGCCTCCTGGACCAGCCCGGAACGGAATTTCGGATGGGCAATGGCAATCAGGTCCATGGCGCGTTCGCGGACGTTCTTGCCGTGCAGATAGGCAATGCCGTATTCCGTCACGACATAGTGGATGTCGCCGCGATTCAGGGTGACGCCGGCGCCCTCCTGCAGGAACGGCACGATGCGGGAAATACTCTCGTCCTCCGCCGTCGACGGCATGGCCAGGATGGTCCGGCCGCCCGGCGCCAGCAACGCGCCCCGCATGAAATCCGCCTGCCCGCCGATGCCGCTGAAAAACCGTTTGCCCAGCGAGTCCGCCGTGGCCTGGCCGGTCAGGTCGATCTCCAGCGCCGAGTTGATCGCCACCATGTTCTCCTGACGCGCGATGACCAGCGGGTTGTTCGTGTAGTCGACGCCGCGCAGTTCGATGCGGGGATTGTCATGCAGCAGTTCATAGGTTGCCGCCAGGCCCATGGAAAAGGAGCCGACGGTCTTGCCGCGATTCAAGGTCTTGCGGCTGTTGTCGACCACGCCCAACCGGATCAACTCCGCCAGACCGTCGCCGATCAGCTCCGTGTGGATGCCCAGATGCTTCTTGTCCTTCAGATGCTTCATGATCGCATTCGGAATACTGCCGTAGCCTACCTGGATCGTGTCGCCGTCCTCCACAATACGGGCGCAGTAGGTCCCGATCCGCTCCGCGACCTCACTGGAATGCGGCGGGTCGAATTCCAACAGGGGCTCCTCGGCGAATACCGCAAAATCAACCTGATCCAGGTGCAGAAAACCGTCCCCGTGCGTCCGCGGCATGTACGGGTTGATCTGCGCAATCACCAAATCGGAATTGTCGACCGCAGCTTTGACGATGTCCACACTGACGCCCAGACTGACGCAATCATGCGCGTCCGGCGGGGAGACCTGAATCAAGGCGACATCGAAGTGGTGCAGACCGCGACGGAACAACCCCGGCACGTTGGAAAGGAAGATCGGCGTGTAGTCTGCCATCCCCTCGTTGATCGCTTCCCGGGTGTTCTGCGCGATGAAGAAGGAATTGTGGCGGAAGTTCTTCTTGAACTTCTCGTCGGTGTACGGCGCCAACCCCAGCGTCCAGACGTGATAAAGTTCGGTATCGAAAAACGCCTTGGGATTCGACTCGACGTATTGAACCAGCGCCTGCACCAGATACTGCGGCTCGGCACAGCCGGTATGGATGAAGATGCGGTCTCCCCGGTTGATGTGTCCGAAGATGTGCTTCTCGGACTTGAACTTGCGCGGGAATCGCTGCTTCAGGTCTTCGGCTGTCGCTTTCGTCAAAGCCATGTCAATCGGTCATATGCTCAGAGACGTCGTGTGTCGCCACAAAATACTAACGTTACTCGTAAACCGGGATTCGTCATGGAAGGACTGTGAATATTTTCGCAACTTCATCCCCCGGAAACAACGCAGGCCGACCCGTAACGGTCGGCCTGCGGGGGAAAAATTCCCGGGCTTACTCGTTGGTTTCCTGCTTGACCTTGTCCTTCACCTCTTCCGCTTCCTCGGCGATTCTGGCGGAGTCCTTTTTCATGCGGTCCTGCAGTTTTTCAACGGGCGTCTTCTCTTTCTTCTTGCAGCCGGCGACGGCGAAGACCGCGGCAGCGGCAATCACGGCGGCGGCAGAGATTCGAAGCAAACTGGGCATCAGGTGTTCCTATTTGTTCAGGATTTCGTTCGCCTTTTCCTCGACCTTCTTGTCGAGTTCTTCTTCCTGTTTCTTCCTGGCGGCGTCTTCGTCCTGCTTTTTGCAGCCGGTGACGGCGCCGACGCTGAGGCAGAGCATCAGAGCGGCGAGGAGGCGGAGCAGTTTCTGCATGGCTGGTTCTCCCTGGGTTTGGGTTTCACACCCCGTATTCTATGGGGTCGGGGCCGGATTGCAAAGCCGGATTTCGGCGGGGCCGGCGGCGGCCGGAATACAGAACGGGCCGATTGCCGGAGCAACCAGCCCGTTGAAAAAAGGTCAGAGAGCAAGTTTTACTTGGTCTCTGCTTCGCCGCCGTCTTTGGCGTCCTGCGCCTTGTCTTCCATTTCTTTCTTCGGGGCTTCTTCCTTCTTCTTGCAGCCCGTGTGCATGGCGGCGACGCCGGCAAACATCATGACGGCAGCGAGGATTCGGAACAGTTTACGCATGGTTTGTTCTCCCATTGCAATTGGGGGTTTCCTTTTCCCGCACAGATGCGGCGACATATTCTACCTGCCCAACCAAATGATTGCAATGCGATCGCAACACACTTTTGCGGCTGGGCATATCGCCTTCAGAACGCCCTACTTGCGTTGTCGCTGGAGCAGTCGAATCGTGACGTTGCCGACGATGCGGAGACTGTCTTCGCTGATCTTGTCCAGAGTGTCGGCATTGGTGTGCCAGTAGGTGTTGTTGGGGCCGAACTCGAAATCAATCAGGTCAACGGCCGGAATGCCGGCCCGCTTGAACGGCACATGATCATCGATGACCGCATTCCGGTGCCGGCGGAAGTGGTTTTCAACGCCCTGTTCGCGGGCGATCGCCAGGACCTCCTGCACCAGGTCCTCATCGTCGTCCGCCGGCAGCGTGATCTGGAGGTCCTTGTCGCCGATCATATCCAGCAGGATCATCGCACGACAGCGTTTGACCTGATTGCTCTGCTGCAGCCGCCGGACCATGCGTTTGCTGCCGTGCAGGCCGTCCTTCTCGCCGTAGCGTTCCAGGCACTCCTCGCCGTCGAAGAAGGCGAAGCGTACGGGGGGGCCGTCCCAATCACCCTTCTTGAGCAGCCGCATGATCTCCAGCACCAAACCGGTGCTGGACCCGCTGTCATTGGCGCCAACGAACAACGGCAGGTCCGGCAGAACCTTGGTGTCGTAGTGCGTGCCGAGGACGACGAATTTCCTGCCGCGGCCGTCGAGGTCGGCATAGACGTTGCGGAAGGTGATCTCGCCGGCGTCGGTGGTTTCCGTCCATTCGTCGATACGCGGCTCGTAGCCGTACTCGCGGCATTTGCCGGCAATGTAGTCCACCGTCCTTTTGGCGCCGCTGGAACCGCTGGGCCGCGGGCCGATGGCCACAATCTCCTCCACCAGCTTGTAAGCGCGGGCGCCGTCAACGCGGTAGTCGCGGAACTTGCGTTCACTGCGACAGCCGGCAACAGCCAGGCCGGCCGCGAGCATGAATCCCAGTCGCGCAATGGCGTTGGTCACAGGTCACTCTCCTCGTCGTCACGTTCGTCGCCGAGCGTTGATTCCCGGACCATCTCGAGCGTGATCCCTTCGCGCAGGAAGGTGGGGATGTCCAGGTTCTCGCCCCGGCGAACCGTAGGCAGCGAGTTGCCGAAGATGCCCAGAACGCCGTCCGGCGACCGGACCGCCGGCAACATCGTTCCCGTGGTCGTCAGTTTCATGGTCTTGGCCCGGCGAACCAGGGCCGTGCTGCTGCGGTCGACGCGGTCCGACGGGCGGTCATACTGGATTGCCAGGATCGTCAGGCAGACCTCGTCATCCCGGCCTTCCGGCATGGCGCAGGCGCCGAGCAGGGTGCGGGTCAGCGGGTTGAGCTGGCGCTGCAGTTCACCCAGACAACCATCCATATCGCTGACCGACAGCGAGGGACCGCCATACAGCGCGCCGACGACGACGTGGGCTTCCTGCAGGAACTCCCTGCCGCCCAGCAGCGGCGCGTCGAAAAGCGCGTTGACGACGGCTTTGCTGCGCTCCGGCCCGGCGACCCGGCCGGTGCCGAAGGAACAGGCGGCCGGCCGTTCGCGCAACAGCGTGCGCAGGTTGGCGTAGTCCACGGGGATGCCGTTGCGGCAGCGGACCATGGCGGCCAGGCCCTCGAGGCCGTCGGCAATCAGGCGGTTGGCCTGACCCAGGGCCTGGGGCAGCGGCGTTTCCCGCGGCAACTGCTGGAAGATCAACTCGTTCTCCACGGCAATCACCACATCGTCATGACGACGCAGGGCCTCCAGGGCCTGGCGCGCGGTATCGCCCCGCTCACTGCCTTCGCTGGTCAACGGCAACGTGACAAACGTCAGGCTCAACTGTTCCTGTTCGCGCAGCAGCCGATTGACCACCTGCAGCCCGCCGGACGCGGTGCCGCCGCCCAGGCCGCCGACCAGGATGGTCAGGTCGCAGTTGGCCAGGAGGTCCTTGAAGTCCCCGGTCTGCAGGCCCGCCAGGTTCTCGCCGAACACCGCGTCGCCGCCGCATCCCAGGCCGTTGGCCCAGTCGCGGCCGAGCGGCATCTGCAGGACGCCGTCAACGAATTCCAGGTCGCGCACATCGGTATCGGCACAGGCAAGCTGCAGCCATTCCCCGGACTTCTTGGCGGCCAGCTCCTTGACGATCCGGCCGCCGGTCCCGCCGAGGCCGAAGACCAGGACCTGCTGGAATTTGGCGTCTGTCATGTCGTTCTCGAACCTTGTCCTTGCGGAGTATCAGAGCTTCATCGCCCGCCGGGCGAGATCAAAAATGGCGGCGAGCTCCCGGCGCACGACGCGATGGAACGGTTGCGAGTCCATCATGTCCATCTGGCGGAACTGCCGGCCGAGGTGGAGCAGGCCGATCGGCGTCAACAACCGGGGAGAGCGGTGTTCGTCTTCCAGCCCGGGGATGTCCTTGGGCACGCCGACGCGGGCGGGCGCCTCGAACACCTGTTGCGCCAGATTCGTGATGTTCGGGATCAGGGCGCCGCCGCCGCCGAGGACGACGCCGTCGCCGATCAGCCCGCGCAGCTTCTGGTCGTGCAGTTCGTCGCGGATCAACACGAACAGCTCCTGCAGCCGCAGCTCGACGATCTTGTGAATGTTCGACTCGGGTACATAGCGGTACTGGCCGTCCTCGTCCGGCACCGAAACCTGCCGGCTTGCCGCGTCCGACTGCATCACGGCGGCGCCGTGTTCTTCCAGGACCTTGCGGCTGATGTCCAGCGGCAGCCGCAGGCCCAGCGCCAGGTCGTTGGCGATGTGGTCGCAACCGACCGTCACCTGGCCGGAATGCATACAGCCGGCGTCGTGAAATAGGACATACTCGGTGACGCCGGCGCCGATGTCGATAAAGAGGATGCCGTGGTCCTCGGTGTCGCGGTGTTCCAGCGCGTGGAACCCGGCAATGGCGCTGAAGGCGATGTCGGTGACCTTCTCGCCGAGAACGTTCATCAGCAGCCGCAGCAGGGTTTCGATCCGATTGTGGTCGCCATAGATGTTGTGGATGTCGGCGCTGAGCCGGCTGGCGACCATTCCCAGGGGGTTGCGGACCCGGCGGACGCCGTCGATGATGTAGGTCCGCTGGTAGCTGTGGACGGGAAACTTGTCCGGCGGCAGGCTCAGTTCGCGGGCGTTCTGGGTTGCCACGACAATATCCTGCTCGGAGATCACGCGGTCGGCGGAGGCGATGGGTACCGTGCCGCTGGCGTTGACCGTGCCGAAGTGATCGCCGGTCAGCGCCAGGTAGGTCGCGGTCACCGGCTTGCCGGCCATCGATTCGAGTTCGTTGAGGACGATGTCCAGCCGGTCGAGGGCAGCGGTTGCCGCGATGATCTCGCCTTTGCGGACGCAGTTGTCGGAGGAGCCCTCGACATAGCCGAGGAGGTGCATGGGGCCGTTTTTCTCGATCCCGCCCATCGCGGCTTTGATCGCGCTGCTGCCGATCTCAATGGACGTCAGGATGTCGGTATACCTGGCCATGCCTCTCCCGGCAGCCGGGTTTCCGACTGCCGGCCTCCTGAATCTGTCTCCGAGGCCGGGGCTATTCGAGCGCCTGACGCACGGCTTCCTCGCTGATCACCCCGGCGCGGAGAATCTCAATCGAACCGTCATCATGCAGTTGGACCACGGTTGATGACGGCACCTTATCCCGTTCCTGAAGCACGACGAAATCCGGCTCGCCGGCGAGATCCTTGAAGGCGTCGTCGGCGCTTTCATGCGGGTCGTTGCCGGACAGGTTCGCGCTGGTCGCGATCAGCGGCCGGCCGATCGTCCGGATCACTTCACGGACGAGATCGTGGTTCGGGATCCGCATGCCCTGGTACCGGCCGTCGACGCTTTTCATGACCAGCGTGAACGGTCCCGGCCAGAAGGCCTGGGCCAGTTTGCGCAGGTTTTCGGTGATCCGAACGTCCAGCCATTTGCAGTGCTGCAGGTCGCCGAGCAGGTACTGCATGGGTTTGCCCCGCTCGCGTTTTTTCATGTCGTAGATCCGGTTTCTCGCCGACTCGTTGTCGGCGACGCAGACCAGACCATAGACGGTATCGGTCGGCATGATCCCGACCTGGCCTTCCAGCAGGCGTTCGCAGAGATCCTTACAGATGATCTCCGAGCCTTCTTCGGTTAGAACGTACTCAAGCATCAGGCGTTTTGCAGTTCCTGCTGAAGTTCGTCGTCGGCCGCCTTCACTTTCACCTTCTGGGCGGCCCGGAATTCGGCCAGCTTGCCGGCCAGCTCGTCGTCGCTCAGGGCCATCATGGCGATGGCAAACAACGCGGCATTCTTCGGGCCGCCGCTGCCGACGGCGAAGGTGGCCACGGGAATGCCGCCCGGCATCTGGACAGTGGCCAGCAGGGCGTCCATGCCCTGGAGCGAGCCGCCGCCGACCGGGATGCCGAGGACCGGCAACTGGGTGTGCGCCGCCACGACGCCCGCCAGATGGGCCGCCGCGCCCGCGGCGCAGATGATGGCCTTATAACCGTTGGCCGCCGCGTTCGAGGCGAACTCAGCCACGACGTCCGGCGTGCGGTGGGCGGACATCACCCGCACCGTATGTTCCACACCGAAATCCTTGAAGATCTTCACGGCGGATTCCACTTTCGGCCAGTCCGACTTGCTGCCCATCAGCAGGGCAACCTTTCCATCGCTCATTATTCCGCTCCAACATTCGTAGTTTCAAGATAATCCAACACGTGCAGGAACTCGGCACGAAGGCACTGCGGCAAACAACCAATACCTGCGCGTGGCGTCGGCTGGGAATATACTCACCTTTACCCCGTTTGCCAATCGGAAATCGGCGTCCTCTGGTAATGCGTCAGTCACGGGGAGTGGCCCCCGCGTGCTGCTCTCCTGCCGCCAGCAGGCTTGACCTGCTGGAGCAGTGGTCGGCCCAGCGAACTCGACGCGGCCTGCGTCCCCCCTCTTCCGGCGCGCCGGCTATTTCCGCCGGCAAGCCGGAAGAGGGGGTGGGGAGGTATGCTCTCCGCGTCTACAGCCCACCAACCATCACTCCGGCAGGTCAAAGCCTGCCGATGGTGGAACGCCGGCAGGCGCTACTCCCCGGGACGGACGCATTTCCGTCCTCCCTCCCGCGGCATCACCCGCGGCTACCGCTTCACATGCATGTCCCGCAGCACTGCCATCTCATTGTCGGTCAATGCCCGACTGTAAACGCGGAGTTCGTAGATGACGCCCTGAAACGGCCATTGTTTCAGTTCATCGCCGGCGATCTGGTACTCCTTTGCCGGCGTTATCTTCCAGGCTGTCCCACGGGCCTGATGTGTCTGATCGCCAACAAAAACCGACACATCGAATATTCCCCGCTTCTTACGGACGACTCCGAGCAATTTGGGTCCGAAGGTTTCGCGTTGGCCGATGAACGCCGCGATTCTGCGGCCGGGCTTCGGATGCCAGATTGCCAGGCCCGCCCCGGGTTTTTTCTGCTTTGGGTCCTTCACGCCGTCCACGTAGATGATCGAAAAGGCGTCCTTGCCGATCGAAAAGATCGGACGATTTTTCCCTATTGTGCCAAAATTCAGTTGGATTCGACGCCCGCCGTTGAGCTTTTGA
>CAYLNH010000064.1:0-28817 GCA_964384625.1 uncultured Lentisphaerales bacterium | reverse complement strand
TGGTATGTCTGCCCCGAATAATGCGACGTTATTTCCGCGCCGACCCTTAGTGCCATTCGGGCTTGTCCCCGTGGAGCCGGTAGCATTTCGTTCCACCACCAACAGGCGTGGTCGAGGACTTGCAGCCAGACCGCGTCACTAACGGTCTCCGGGTTTGCGGACCCGGGCAATGCCACCTATGATTGGCGGCACACTTGACCCGAATGGATACGGCCATGCCCCGACTGGAAGCGGAAATCGACTTCAACAATACCCCCGGCAAGGTGGCGCTGCGGATCTACGAGTTCGATGCCGACAACGACCGGCAAATCCTGCGGAGCCAGCGCCTCCACAATATGGCGAGCCGAATGAAAAAGGCGACGGACCCGGACTACCCGGAGCCGGATAACCGGCTGCTGCGCTATCTCTCGGCGGAACTCGCCAATCCCGCTGTCGTCCGCAAGAACCTCAACGTACTGACCATGAACCGGCGCAACTTCGATCGCTTGGCGGCACGCTTTGAGGATGTCCCGAACCGGTTCGTTATGGTTGGCACCAAGCAGCCCTACGCTTCCAAAGCGGTTACTGCAGGTCTGCACTTCGAGCTCAACTGCCAAGGCAAAGAAACCGTGCTTTCGGCCATGGTCGATCTTCCCGGCCACAGTCGCGCTTGGGCCCACGTGCGCCGGGACCTCAGCGCCCGGGGCCGCGAGCTGATCGTCGACGGCCGGCAGGTGGAACTCGAACTGCCGGTGGATCGCGAACTTCTCGACCGCGTGTTTGGACAGGATAATCCGCGCGTACCGACCGATGCGATCGAACAGCACCTGCCAGTTCTGTTGAGCCATCGACTGGATCTGCTGCGTGGACCATCGGTCAAACGGGAGCAGCGAGATGGTAAGGCGCGGCTCGTTCTGCGTACCGAAGGCGCCGATGTCCGGCTTCGCCCGATGATCGGGGATGCGATGCTGCGGCTGAAGGCCAGTGCACCGGTTTGTGCCCTGAAGCGGATCGGCCGCCAGTTCCTGGTCATCGAATACGGATCGAAGGCGATTGATGGCTTGCGCCAGTTCATGCAGACCGTCGGCGCAATGGAGAAAGACGAGCACTACCTGCTGCCGGCCAAGAGCAAGGATATCAAGACGCTCTGCCGCGCGTTTGCCAAGCTGCCGGATGCCATCGAAACAGATGTATCGCCTGAACTGCAGGAACTCTTGCGCGGCCCGCAGAAACTCAACCTGGACGTGCGCGCCGAAGAAGGCGCCGGTTGGTTCCAACTGGACCTGGGCGTCAGCCTTGGCGATACCCGGTTGGAGCTGCGCGAACTGCGCGACCTCGCCGACCGCGCCGACGACGGCGTGGTCCGGACGCGTTCCGGAGCGTGGCTGCAGCTCGATGCCGCCGCGCTCAAGGAGGTCCTTGGCTCGTTGGCGGAACTCGAGGCCTTTGACAAACCGCGGCGTTCGACCGCGGAAGCGAAGGGAGTCCTTGACCGGGTTGCGGCCCTGCCGAACCTGCAGTGGCACAAGAGCGCAAAAGCCCTGGCCGACGACGTCCGCCGCCAACCGGATGCCGGCGCCGTGCCGTTGTCGGCACAGCTCGAGGAGGTCCTGCGCGACTACCAGCGCGCCGGCATCGGGTTCATCTACAACCGCTGCTGCTATGGTGTCGGCGCATTGCTGGCGGACGACATGGGCCTTGGCAAGACGGTACAGGTCCTGGCCGCGCTCGAAGCGCTGAAGCAGCAGAGCGAATGGCGGCGGGCGCTGGTGGTCTGTCCGGCATCGGTTATGACCGTCTGGCAGGAGGAGGCGGCGAAGTTTTGTCCGGAGTTGCAGGTAGAGCTGTTGTGGGGGCGGCAGGAACAGCGCCAGGATGTGCTCACGAGTGCCGGGGACGTGTTGGTCTGCACCTATGCGGTTGCCCGCAACGACGTCGAGTTCCTGAGCCAGATGGAGTGGTCGATTGTGGTGCTTGACGAAGCACAGCAGATCAAGAACCCGGACGCGCAGGTGACGCGGGCGATCAAGAGTCTGCCGGCGCAGCATCGGATTGCCTTGACCGGTACGCCGCTTGAAAATCGCCTGGAGGATCTCTGGTCGATTGTGGACTTCCTGAACCCCGGCTACTTCGGCACGCTGAAGGACTTCCGGGCGGTCTACGGCAAGTCCTCCTGGCGGCGCGAACGTCTGCCGCGGCGATTGCGGCCGCTGATGCTGCGCCGCACGAAGGACGAGGTGGCGCCGGAATTGCCGCCGCGGATCGAGGAGACGATTTCCATGCCGCTGGACGAAGCACAGGCCCGGCTGTATGCCGAGCAACTGGCTCTGGCCCGCGAGCGCGTGGCCGGCAAAGGCACGATGGAGATCCTCGCGGCGCTGCTGCGACTGCGACAGGTGTGTTGTCATCCGCTGCTGCTGAATGAGAAGGCGGAGGAGGGATCGGCGAAGTTCGACTCGTTCTTCGAGATGCTGGCGGAGATCCTGCATGAAGGCCACAGTGTTCTGGTCTTCAGCCAATTCACCAGCATGCTGGAAATCATCGCCCGCGAACTGGATGAGCGCGACTGGCACTACTTCACGCTGACGGGCGAGACGCCGACCCGGGACCGGCAGTACCTGGTGCGCAAGTTCAACGAATCGAAACATCCGTCGGTGTTCCTGTTGAGTCTGCGGGCTGCCGGAACGGGCTTGACCTTGAGCAAGGCGGATTACGTCTTTATCTACGACCCATGGTGGAATCCCGCCGTCGAGAATCAGGCAATTGATCGCACCCACCGCATCGGGCAGGACAAGCCGGTGATGGCCTACCGCCTCATCACCGCCGGTACCGTGGAAGAAAAGGTCGCCCACCTGCAGGAAGAAAAACGGCAGCTCTTTGCGGAGACCATCGACGCCGTCGACGCCGTCCCGGAAGCGTTGTCGGCAGATGAACTGCGCAAGCTGCTGATGTAGAGGGGGCATGGGGAAGTCCCAATCCAGCACTTCCCTTGTGCCGTGGTCTTGTGCTATAGTAACAATAGGTCAGGGGCACGGTGTTAACTGCGCGCGGAGGAGACCGGGACCATGAAGACCTTCCTTACACTGCTGTTCGCTGTTGTTGTGTTGCCGAGCGCCGCGCCCGCGGCTGACGAGTATCAGGTCCAGTTCAACCATCCCATGAAGGCCGGCCAGAAGTACACGCTGTCGGCGAGCTTCCTGCAGAAGCGCGGCCGCAAGATTATGGCCGGCACCAAGGTAATGAAGGCGCAGGTGGAGAAGCTCGACGTGATGGTGCAGGGCACGGTGACGGTCGAGAAGGTTGACCAGCGCGGGCGCCCTGTGGCCGCTGTCTTGACGGTCGACAGCTTTATTCGGAAACAGGGGCAACGGCAAAGCGTTCTGTTCCACAAAGGAACAGTGATCAAGGCGTTCAATGCCGGCGCTGAGAAGGCATTCACCGTGAACGGCGAGCTGGTTTCGCCGGAAGTCCACAAAGCGCTCTCAGCCATTCTGCAGATCGGCCCGGAACAGACATCACAGAACGAGCGCTTCGCGCCAAACAAGCCGAAGAAGGTCGGTGAGACGTGGAAAGCAGACAGCAGACGGCTGGTGGAAGAACTGGCCGACCGTGGCGTCAAGGTGGCCCCGGAGAAGGTGACGGGGGTCTTCCGGCTGAAGGCGATCAAGGCCGGGAAGGACGGCAACGCGATGATTGTTACCGGCACGATTGCCGTGAACGATGTCGACCTGCAGCTGGCCGCCGGGTCCACCGTAGTCGAGTCGGAGCTGAAGACGGACTTGCGGCATGAGATTTCGCTGGACGATCAACATTCGGCGCGGACCACGCGATCTTCACGGTTCCGGGTCTTGGCAGTGACGCCGAAGCAAAAGGATGGAGCGGCCATCTCGATCGAGGTCATGCGCGTCGAGGAACTGCAGACGACGCGGAAGCCGCTTTAGGTCATTGGTCATATGGACGAGCGTCGACGGACCCGGATTCCCGCGTTGCGATCGGACTCGGAGATGCGGCGGAGTTCGCGGGACCAGTCTTCAGGCTTCGCCCAAGGGCTACGGCCCGACACGTCGCACAAGGCTTCGCCCGGCAGGCGGATTCCCGCGTAACGATCGGATCCGGAGACGGTATGCAGGGAGCATCTTGGCCCCGTGTCCGAAGCCAATGACTGCTGACCAATGACCAATGGCGCCGCGCCAGCGGCTGATGACGCGGCTTTCGCGGCTACAGTTCGGGGATGCCGCAGGCCTTCAGGTATTCAAAGGTGCCGTCGTAGAACCCCGGCTGGCGGGTGGCATCGCTTTCGTCTCCCGGCGGTACCCAGATGACCATGCCTTCACGGGCGCGTGACAGCAGGATGTGATACTTGTTCAGCTGCAGGATCTGGTTGCGCGCATCGCTTTCGTTCTTCCAGGCGTTGCCGTGGAGTTTCTTGAATTGCCAGGAAGCGGAGTCGTGGCGCAGGTCGGCGCCCCAGCAGACACAGGTCCAGTCCAGTTCGAGCCCGTGGATCTGCGACTCCGTCGCCGCATGTTCGAGGTAGGCGGACGACCGGATATCGTCCTCCAGGCGCAGCAGCCAGTTTTCGATATCAAGCGTACTGGTGACCTGGACGCCGTGGGACTTGATCCGCTTGGCGCCGGAACTGGCGAGCAGCCCGACCTGGGCGCGGCCGTGACGGCTCTTGCGCAGCCATTCCTTGGCGGAGTCCAGTGAGCGGGTCAACACGATTGGGTAGCGCCCCAGATCGGTCTGCATGATTTCTTTGGCCATCTCCGGTTCGGACGCGAGAACGGCGGAGAGGAATTCGGCCATGTGTTCCGCCCGGTAGGCTCGGGCGGAAAGCTCCAGATGGAGGTTGTCTACTGCTTCAAATCGGACCTCCTCCGGCAAGGTCCGGAAGATGGTCTGGCCGCCGCTGCCCGGCGCCATATACGGCGAGCAGAGAATCCGCCAGTGCGGAAACCGCGTCTGCACCGCATGGCCCCACTCCTGAATGCCCGCCGAATGCGAACTGATGTCCTCGCCGCAACCGACGAACAGCACGATCACCGCCCAGTCCTCGTGCCGGTCCATGACTTCCAGCAGCATCTCCGCCTCGGAACGGTTGCGCTTGTATTTCTTAACGAACCGTCGCGATTTCCACGTGCGCTGGGCATCGTCATACGAAACGATCTTGGCATCCGGAATCAGGCTGACGCCGAAGTAGCGGTCAAAGAACTGGTAGAGGTCCTGGATGAATGTGCCGGCCCGCTGTTTCGACGCGGTGACGCGCAGATTCTCATCCTGCTGCAGGTCCCAGGCGATCGCCTGTTGGGCGACGCGGACGAGCGAGGCGTTGGGGGTCAGGAAAACACCGTGGCGTTCGTAGTGGGCGACGTTCATGCCGGCAAAGGTCTTACCCGAACCGGGCACCCCGGTCACCACACAAAGAAGCTTCTCCTTCTTCTGCTTGGCTTCGACCACGGCTTCCTGGATGCGCTTCAGCGTGACACTCAGATCGATTGCCCCGGCAAAGGGCAGGGTGACGTCGCCGATGTTCTCGTCGGCGTATAGCGCGCGGACAACTTCCAGCAGCCGCGGCGGCGGCTCGAAGTCGATCTCCTCCCAGACGGCGGGATCCAGTTTGTCCTCAAACGGCCGGCCGTAGGATTCCACGACATAACCGAGGATCTGCGTCAGACGCTGGCGGTTGGAGAGGAAGGTCTGTTCGATGAAATCATCGCGTTTCGAGTGGTGCGTCGAGGTGTCCGGCGCTTCCGTGGCCACCAGGATGGGCACAATCGTTCGGTTCTTGCTGCCGGGGTGGAATTCCCGCATCTTCAGACAGTATTCTTCCAGTTCCCAGATGGACTCACGCTCGTACATCTTCGCGCCGAGGCGGAACTCCACGCAGATGATCAGATTGCGCGCCAGGATGACGGCGTCAACGACCTCCGGCGACCAGGGAATCGGATAGCTGAGGAGGATCTGCCAGTCCTTCCAGTCGGCGCATTCGAGGAGATTGCGCAACGAATCCTGCAGCATGTCCACGATTTGTCCCCAGACTTCCTTGGGGGACTTGCGCGAATCCTCTTCGCCATGCTTGGGCTTCGTCAGTGTCTTGATCAAAGATTCGCGGTCAGCGCGAATAAAATCAGGAATCGGATGCGAATATTTGGCTTTCATAACCCGTCCATTTGCCCTGTGTTCTGCCGCCGGTCCAACCCGCCGACCAGCCGGCTTGTTACCTTATTCTACCCTATTGCAGAAATGCCAGGAATCAAGGTGTCGGGACATGCTCGCCAGGCTGAACACAGGATCAGTCTTCGCGATACCACAAAGGACTGGACCAGGCAATATTGCCGTCAATCTGCTCGACGCGTACGAAATAGAACGCTTCTGCCGGACAGTTGTCCTCCCAGTCCAGACTCAGCACTCGCGGCCATTCCGGGTCGACCCAGTCGACGTCAAGCGTCAGCTCGCAGTCCTGCGGTTCCTGCGTGAACCATTTGGCATGATCGTGGTCGAGCTTACGGGTGAGGCGGACGTGGGCGTCGCCAAGGGGGACCTTGATGGTTTCAGCCAGAATGACCTGGTCGTGAAGGAGGTCCTTGATGGTGAAGTCCAGGTCGTCCGGCCGGCCGTCGACGTCGGCGACCACGCCGCGGGTGATGCCGGAGTAGCCGTTTGAACGGAACGCGATCATGCCGTTTTCAGCGGCGAACCGGTCGGTGCGGTTGTAGTCGTGGATGACGCTGCGAACGGCCAGCGCGGCGTCGGCGGCGGCGATGGTGCCGGTGGTCAGTGAGTCATCCACCCGGCGCGAGCAGATGTTGTCGGTCCACCTCAGGCGCAGGACGTCACGGACTTCGGTGGTCGGCCGGTACGTGCGGATGACTTCGCAGTTTCGCAGCAGCTCCACCTTGAGAATCGGTGCCGTTCCCGCCACGTTCACCTTTAGATGGCGATGGCCGTCGCCGACCGGGAGTACATCGCCCATCTGTCCGTCGTCCGCGGCGAATTCCAGGAAGATCCTTTGGTTGCCGGTGACGGCGATCGTCTGCCGGTCGCGCAGGGCGTTCCAGACGCCCTGGCGGCTGCGCTCGGTTACGGTGGCGCCGGTCAGACCGTTGGTATTGGGGTAGTGGTTTCCCGGACGGCCGTAACCGGTGGAGGTCATGTGGTTGTCGCCGCCGCCGTGGACGCCGACGCGGTGGCCGTGCAGCAGCCACTGGTGCCAGAATTCGTCGAACACGCCGTGGACCGAGACGACCTCCACGTTGGTCACACGATCATCGCGGACGGGCAGGTCGAAGACGTCCGGGCCGCCGCCGGCATGCGCATGCGGCAGCAGCAGGAAGTCGCCCTTCGACTGGTCGATGACGTCCAGGTACTCCTGGTAGTTCTCCGGTCTGTGATCCCGGTAGTCTCCGGAACGCGCCTGGCTCAGACGTTCCAGTTCCGGCCGGTTGCTGTGGTCGAGGTAGTAGGAATTCATATGGCCGGCAACGCGTCCCAGACTGCCGGCTTCGGAACCGAGGATGGTGATGATGCGGTCGCCGTTGTAGTCGTCGGCGGCCTGCACCAACTCTTCCCAGCCCGCCTGCGGCTTGGTGCGGTCCAGGTGCAGCAACGGCGGGCCGAAGGTGAACTCCTGGTGGGGTGCGACGGCGCAGAAATCGAGGCAGGAGGTGCTGATGGCATACTCGTAATTCGCCGCCGGCGTGCCGCGGCCGTCAGCAAAATAGGTGTGTTGATGTGTGTCGCCCCAGATTACCCGTGTGTCCCACTGCTCCCGGACGACAATCGGGTTGCTGGTGCCGCAGACGTCCGGTTGGCCGGTGACCGCGACGTCCAGGTAATACACGCCTGCCGCGTCGAACTGCACGCCGGAAATGCGATGGTTGTTGTCGTTTGTGTCGTAAGCCACGCTGCCGACGGCTTGGCCGTTGCAGGTGACCTGGAACTGCAGCCGGCTCAGGTCGTCGCCGCTCTTGCTGCGGAACGTGTCGCAGCAGACAATGCGGCCGTCGACGGTTTGGCCGACTTCCACGCATGTCGGGACCACCACGCGCAGATGGTTCAGTGTCGACCCGGTTACGCGGTAGAACGCATCGCCGAAGTAGCCGACCAGTTTGTCGCCGTGCATCACGGTGAACCGGATATTGAACAGCGTTTCCTCGTAGGTCTGCATGCTGAAGCGGGACAAGTGGAAAACGAAGCGCGCACCCGCGGGGGCGCCGTCCGGCAGCCGAATGCCGATGTGGCGGCGGTACGGGAAGAAGGCGCCGGGTCCATGGACCGGGGCGCCCGGCATGGTAAACAAGTCGATCTCCGGACCGGAGCTGTCGCAGGTGAACGCGGCGTCTGCGGCGGGATCTTCCGTCTGCACCATGTCCAGGTCGGAGACGAAATGTACCCAGCCCTCGATCGCATGTCCGGCGGGGACCGGTTGTTTGGTAACGACTTCGATGTCGAATGAGCACGACTCGCCGGCCCGCGGTTGTTCGCTATCCAGGACCTGCACGGTACCCCACGTCAGGAGGTCTTCGGTCAAATGGGCGGAAACTTTGTATTCCATGAGGGCTCTCCTTCTAAAGCGTATCATCCACCGTATTGACCACAGATGCATGGTCAAGTAGAACGAGGGGAGGAGTCAAAGAAAGCCGGGTTCGGGGCAAAAAGTGGCAAGTGCAGCCGCCCAAGCTTGACATTCTAAATAAAGCTTATAAATATATGTATCCTGCATGGGGCAGGAGGACAGTCGACTACAGTCGACTACAATCGAAATCGGGAACTCGGAAAGGGAATGCAGTGGCAACCGAACTCTTGGGGAAACGCGGCGGCTATCGCCGGATGGACACGTTCATGTTGGCGACGATCATCTACTACAGCACGGTGGTCTTCTGTCGGAAGCACGTTCGTGGCTCGCGTCAGGTCGAGCAGATGGTGCAGGCCGCCCGCTCCGGCCGGCAGAATCTGGCCGAGGGCTCCGAGCGGTCGGCTACCTCGACGCAAACGGAGATGACCTTGACCGATGTAGCCCGCGCCAGCCTGGCAGAGCTGCAGCTTGACTACGAGGACTTCATCAATGGGCGCGGACTCACCCCTTGGCGGGATGACGATCCGAACAGTCTTGAGATCAAAGCGATTCGCTTGGAGCGGACGCCGCCGGGTTTGAATGCCGCCCACAACTTCTCAAAGACAGTGGCTGAGAACCGCCGTAAATTCGCCAAGTGGCTGCAGGCGGATGACCCGATCGTCCTGGCAAACGCTTTGGTGCGGTTATGTGATCGTGCCGGTTTCCTGATCTGCAAACAGCTTGTCTCTCAGGGAAATCGTTTCTTGGAAGACGGCGGCTTCAAGGAGCGCATGACCCGCTGCCGGGAGGAAGCGCGTTGTGATCCGGAAGCACCGTCTTGCCCGAAGTGTGGCGAACCGATGCGTCAACGGAGTGCCCGCAAAGGGCCGCGCGCCGGCAAGAAGTTCTGGGGTTGTCCGAACTTCCCGGAGTGCGACGGCCTTCTCGACATGGCCGCGTCGTAGGTCTCCCGTACTTGCCGATCGACTGTAGTCGTTTGCCGTCGAATGTAGTCGGCTGTAGTCGTCTTCCCTCCGATCAGGTCTGCAGGATCCACCGGTTGCGGCGATACTCAAACACCACCTTGCGGCCGGACGGCATGGTGACCGTGACGTTACCCCCGGCATAGCTGACGCGGCTGCGACGGCGCAGGCCGTCGGTGGCGTCGGCGATTATGGTGACCAGCGGTTTGGTATTGATCGCCGTGTAGTCGGCGGTGACCGGGAAGTGCCTACAGGTCGCGAAGGCATAGCCCCAGTGGGTGTCCTTCAGCGACCGCTCGTCTTCGAAGGTCAGCTTGCGAACCGCTGGACCAAACAGCTCCAGCCGCAGTTTCACCTGCCGGCCCTGGATTGTCCAGGCGTTCTTCTTCAGTTCGCGCGTTGGCCCGCCGCACTGGAACTGGTTCGTCACAACCGCGTCGACTTTCGTCGGCACGATGTCGTCCAGCAGAATGAGGCCCTCCTCGCCGACCATGACCAGGAGGCGTTTGACTTCTCTGGCGGCGCCCTCGTATGCCGGCGTCGCATTTACCGCGGCGTAGCGCAGATCGTCGATCGCCTGGCAAGCGGCGATGCGGCCGGTGTAGGTATTCGGCTGAACCGGTCCTTTGCCGTCGATCAGCGGCAGGCAGTGTTCTGTCGGTGGGCTTTTGTAATAACCCGGATCAATCAACAGGCGTTCGCCCTTGAGGTGGACATAGAAGCTGCCGGTATCGGGCTGATTGTGGTGCGTGTAGTGCGGGCGTGAGCCCTTCAGACCGGCGGTCCACTTGCAGAACCAGTCCGTGCCGGAGCGGATCGTGGCGTACTCGATGCTGCGGAGCGCATAGGCCACGGGGAGCGGCTCGTGCTGTCCCAGCCGCTCGGGTTTGTCGGGACGGTACAGGATCCCCCACATGGGCGAAATGCTGTAGGGAGTCTTGCGTCCTTCGGTTTTCGCCTGCTCGTTCCAGCGCAGACAATGGTCGCCGTACCAGAGGGCGAAGGGATCGTGCATCCGCCCGGCCATGACCCAGGCGATCTCGCCGCCGCACGGCGAGGGGATCGTGTCGTTGACCCCGTGCATGGCGCCGTCATTGGTAATGCCGAGCCGGACCATATTCATCGTGTTGCGGATCGCCGGGTGCGTCAACAACCCGTGATCGGAGTCGCCGAGACGCTCCAGGAGCAGGGCAAAGCGCAGAAAGCTGGTGGTGCCGTAGGTCCAGTATTGCATGCCTTCGGTGTTGCCGCCGTCGTAGCCGGCGCACCAGTCGAGCCAGCTCCAGACGTACTTGCGGGCGTACGCCAGCGCCTCGCGGGCCTTGTCCGGTTCCTCGCGCCACAGCGCCAGCGCCAGCATGCCGCCGCCGGCGCTGCCGACCGGGTTGGCGTTGGGGATACACGTGACAGTCCAGCCCCAGGCCCGCGCCGTCTGCAGATACAGATCCAGCAGTTTGGTCAGCAGCCGCTGCCAATCGGCGCGTTGCTCGTCCGTCAGATGTGGATAGAATGTGTCATACGACAGCGCCAGCGTGGTGCTGCTGTTGCCTTCGTGCAGGTGAAACGCGGCATCGGGGATCATGATGTCGGCGGCGACCTTCACCGCGCGCGAGGCCAGATCGATCAGGCGCTGATCGCCGGTATGCAGCCATTTGCTCAGGTACGACCCCGCTTGTGAAACGTAGCGGGTGCCGAACTTGCTGCAGCACTCAACACTGCTCTGAAAGAGGATCCGGTTGAGCTTCACCAGTTCGTCGGCGTCGAGTTCGTCAACCCCGCGTTTGAGCAGTTCGTGGCCCTCGGGCGGCAGATGCACGCCGTCGAAAGCGTCTGCCGTGTACAGGTCGCGGCGTCGTAAGAGGTCGTTCAATGCCGGCAGCAGGATGCCCATCTGCTCCGGGCTTGTCTTGACCGTGCGGCGGATATCGCGAAAGGCCTCTTGCGCTTCCGGCGACAGACACTGCCAGATGCGTTGGTGCGCGGCGTTGCCGCCCTGTTCGCCGCCGCGGAGCATGCTTTCCTTTGCGACCCGGAACCAGTTCATCGAGCGCTCGTCAAAGTCGAAGTTCAACGGTTCGTCGGGATCCGGCAGGAAGCTGTCGTCGAAGTCGGCCCGTGTCGGCTTGAGCATCTTGACGAGGGGTTTCAGAAACCGGTTCTTCAGCTTGGCGCGGAACGCGGGCAGACCCACTTCGTCGAAGTAGAGGTATGGGTGTGCCAGCCGGCGGTCCGGCGCGTCACGGAAGCGGGCAATCGGTTCGGCGGCGGCGCGCAGCGTCACCGCGCCGAGTTCCAACCCGCCCTTGGTCGGCGAGACAAACCAGATGCGGTAGCGGCGGTAGCCCGGGCGGTCCAGGTTGAAGTCGAAAGAGAATTTCTTCCTGCCGCGCGGCGGCAGTTCACAGGGGATGATGTGGCTGCGGCCGGTCGCCATCGGGCCGCGCTCTTCCTCGATCCGCAGCCAGCCGGAGACCTTGCGGTTGACGCGCCGCCGCAGATGCAGACGCACGCGGTTGGTGCCCATCTCCAGCGGGCCCGCCGGGAACTCAACCCGCTCGAGCAGGATGTTGTTTTCCAGCGTGATCGGGAACTCGGCAAACTGCTCGGCCTGCGCAAAGCCCAGAGAGGTCGTCGTGATCGCGGCGATATCCGGGTGGTCGTCCGCCCAGCGGACGTGGGCAAGGACCCCCTTGAAGGTCATGCCCGGTCGCCACGGCCGGACGCCGAGATCGGCAAACGGCAGACAGACATGCACATGCCAGCGGCCGCGCTTGAAAGCGGCACTGACGCGGATGCCCGTGTCCTTCTGCCAAAGCCCCAGGCTGTCGTAAAACTTCCCGTGCGGCGTTAAGATGAACTGCACCTGATGATCCGGATCCCACGGCTGCGGCAGGAAACGAAACTCAATGTGGTCCTGGCGCCAGAAACGGCCGTCATCCGGCGTGATGTCCGGCGTCATCGTCGGCGTCCGGTCGCTGACCACCGCCCGCAACCACAGCGCGTCGTCGTCAATCGCCAGGCGCACATCGATCTTGCGGCGGCTCACCTCCTCGCTGAAAACATCGGTGAAGATCGGGAGCGGTGCGACGGTTTTCCACCAGTTGGCCCGGCAATGGGGCTGCCATTTGACGGGGTATCGTGGCGGGAGCCAGTCGTGACGGGGTTCCGGACGGGGCCAGGCAGGATTCGCAGGCATATAAAGACTCTAAGTTATTTAAGGACTCGGCGAGCGTTCGCCGTTGATACCGTAGTTCTCCAGAAAGACGCGGCAAGACGCGATTTGGTATTCCGGCCTTCCCCTTTGCTTCTTATTCCTTGACGGGGGCCGTTGTTGGTGCAGGACGATGGGCAGCCTTTATGCGGAGGGTTCGCTTTGCGTCGACCTATACCTGGATCCGGAACAGAGCGGGATCGTTCAGGGTGTCGCGAACGAAGCCGCCGACATAGTGTTCGCGGATGCATGACTGGAAGACCGCGGTCGACCATAGATAGCAAAACAGATGATGGGTGTCCAGACAAAGGATGTTCCGCCGGTTGTTGTGCCAGGCCTGGACGCGGCGTTCGGAGACGCGTCGGATGGCCTGCAGACAAGTCTCGGCGTGTTGCGGCAGTTGTGTGCTGAGACGGAGCAGGAGCCAGGCCCAGTCGCCGTCTGTACATACTGTTCGAGGTCCGTTTTCCGGCGCTTCGTCCCAATGCAGGTCTTGGAGCCGTTGGCAGAGCAATTCGGGTTTGGGGTAGGGGATGCGGCCGGCGTCGAAGGCGGCGAGAACATGGTAGAGGCAGCTGATCACCTGCCAGGCCGGAGCATCTGCGGCACACCAGGTTTTGAGCGGGCGTTCGGGGTCGAGACGCACGGCGACTGCGGCGACAAACACGTTGATCCACTCGGCATCGACCCTATCGCTCGCCAGCAGGGGGATGGTCTGTCCGCACAATTCCTTGTGCGTGCTTGACCAGTCGTGCAGTTCCAGCCAGGACGGCAGCTCCAATGGCGAAATCGGCGCGAGCGGAACCGGGTTTTCCGGCGGGTCCGCCCCCAGAAGGTTCAGGGCGCCGAGCACCATGTGCAGGCCGTGTCCCGGTCCGGCGCCGCCGTCGAACGTGCCGTCGGCCTTGCGTCGCTCAAGAATGCGCGCCGCGATCTCCGAGCGTTCGCTTCGATTTCCCAACGGCAGCCCGAGTGCAGCGAGCACGTTGACCGTGCCGGTCAGGCCGTAGAGGGTTTCAGACCCGCCGCGTTCCCGGGCGTAGCTGAACGGTGCCGCGGAGCAGCAGCGCCGCTCGAGTTCGGCGGCCATCTCCCGCCGCAATCGGCTGATGTCGAGAGTCGTCATCATCTGGCCGTGTAGTCGGCGTCCAGCGGGCAGTTGTCCGGGGCGCCGGCGAGCATGGCGATTCGCGCCAGACCATGCAGTAGAAAGCCCGGACCCATCTGCGATTCATACCAGTCGATGCCGGCGGCGCCGCACGGCAGGACCTCCTTGAGGTACACGTTCCGCAGTTTGCCGGCCAAGGTCAGCCCGCCGTTCAGCCAGGTATCATCGCGCGTCAGTTCGTAGAGATCGGCGAGCAGCCCCAGACCCAGGCCGGCATCCATGGCGGGAACCGCAACGTCGGCGGGAAACGGTGTGTCCAGATAGCCGCGGCCGACAGCGCGAGCCCAGTCCAGAAGCCGTTCATCGCGATGCAGACGATATGCGCACAGACAGGTCAAGGCGACGTAGGATGCCGGCCAGAGCCCGTAACGGCTGCCCCAGATCGGCATGGCTTCCGTCAGGGAGTTGTTGTCACGCCGGGAGAGGATTGCAAAGATACCGCGATCCGGGTCGTGCGGCGCGGCGAAGAAGCCGTCGACATAGACGCCGGCCCGGTGGCGCATCGCGGCGGCGAGTTCCGGCGTCGAATCCGCCGGCAGACCGGCACTCTCGAGCAGGCTGGCCGCCAGGGACAGCGTCTGCCCCGGCGCATTGATGCCGTGGAAGCGCAGGTCGTCCCGGGGGGAACGGCTTTCGATCAGCAGCAGGCCGCGGTCGTCACGTTTCATCCACCAGTAATCGAGCATCGTCTCTGTCTGCGCCAGGAAGTCCTTCCGGCCGGTTGCGGACCAGGCGAAGGCCCAATCGAAGATGTAGAAGCCGCCGTGCCGCGGGAAGTCGCAGGACCGGCCGCCGGGGGTCGGATGGACGCGTTCCTCAATCCGCGCGTGCCGGATGTATTCCTTGCGCTCTCCTTCCTGCCAGTGGAAGTCGAGGCCTTCGGCGAAACGTTCGACGCAGCCCGGGTTGAACTGCCGGAGCTTCTTCCAGAGCCACAGCGGCGCCTGCCGCAGATGATCATGGGTCGCCGGCGGCAGCTTGTCGCGCCCCGTCAGCGCATAGCTGTTGCCGACCCGGTCTTCGACGAGATCCCAGTAACTGTGTTCGCCCCACGGGAAGAGACCGGTCGCCGTGTCCGTGCAATGCGTGGCGAAACGGCGAAGATACGTGTCCGCGGCGTCGGCGTAGTCAGGACGATCCAGGGCTTCGGCGAGTGCGTAGAGCGTCTTCAGCGTTGCCTCGTCGTGGATCAGGTTGCTGCCGTGATGGGCGCGGTCGCCGTTGCGCTGCCCCGGGATCGGCGGCGGCAGTTCATCGAACATCTCGCCCGTGCGCCGATGCAGCAGCGAGGGGAAGAGTCCGCCGTGTGCCGCGCCGGCGGTGATCAATCTATCCATGGCGGCGAGTACGTCCTCGAGTATGGCAGCAGCAGAAACGGCAGGCATTGGGCTGTCCTTCGGCCTTCGTCCCCGCGTCAATCCGGGGGCAGGTACAGGTAAACGGCGGAACTGGTGTTTTTCGGCACTGCCGGAAGACGAGTCAGCCGCGAGTCCTCCTGAACCAGATTGCGCAGGGTGAACACTGAGCCGTCGGTGAAGCCGAAATTGCGATCGACAACGCCGCGAAGGTCGAACCCGGCAGCAGGACCTTTGCGGTTCCAAAGAGAAAAACAGGAACGTGTGTCATCCTTCTGCATCAGCGTCCTCAGTTGCGGGCGATCGGGATGAGTACCGTTCGTCTGCCAGGCGCCGGCCCAGTTGATCCGGCGGACCTCGCCGTCGGCAACGAGAACCCTGAAGGTCTCGCCGTTGTACTGGTGGGCGCTGTCGACCTTCGGCATGCCGGATGCCTCCAGGCTATGGTCGATGCGCCAGCCGCCGTACATTTGATAGGGCGACCAGACATAGTCGGCAGCGCTCGTGTCCGGCGCCGTGAACCCAAGCGGGGCCAGGGGGCAATGGAGGTCGCGGAACGAGAAGTACGGCTGCAACTTCGGACGTTCGTCAACGGTACGCCAGCGGACGAGCGTCGGACGGCTGTTCAGATCGGAGTGATCGACAACATCGCGATACGGCCAGAAGTTGTCGTTGTCGTCGGCGTACAGCATCAGTCCCATGGCTGTCTGGCGGATATTGCCGATGCACACCGTGAGTCGCGCGGCATACCGGGCCCGGCCGAGGACCGGCAGCAGCATGGCCGCCAGGATCGCGATGATCGCTACAACCACCAGCAATTCGATGAGGGTAAAACGCGCTGCGCCGGCCGCCGGCCCTCGTGCCTTCGGCCGGCGCGCCGGAGAATCAATGCGGGTCACTGCCGGAAGCCGGGATCGGCGCCGCGGGCGGAAAACGGTCGCTGTCGTGGTCATCTGTTCTCCCGGATGTTGCTTGGTTTTCAGGCTTGACACCTTATTGTGAATATAGGAACAGCGAAGCCGGGGATCAAGTCAGAAAACCGCTGCTAATGGTAAGGGAATCGCTACCGTGCATGAAAGCTCGCAACTGCCGGATCTGATGCCGGATGAACAATGGGGGCAGGCGCAGGTGATCTTGCGCCGGAGTGAGATCGTGCTTCTGACCTGTTTTTTCTGGCGGACGGACCTGCCCAACGGCATCAAGCCGCGACGACTGGCCGACAGCCTGTTTCAGGTCGTCGTCAAAGGTCGTATGCAATGGCGGGTTGGAACTCAGGTGCGCGAACTCGGGCCCGGGGAATTGGTTATGGTGCCGGACGGGGTGGAGCATGAAGCGATGCTTGGCGCCGCCGGCGCGACCGTCGAGACGTTTTCGGTTCATGCCCATGCGTACACGCTGCAGAACCAGCCGCTGCTGAGCTTGTTTCCGGCGCCGTGGGGCCGCTTGCCGGGACCGGAGGGATGGTTTGCGCAGCTTGCAATGCTGACCCACCTGATGGGGCGCGACGAGGCCGCCGGCCGTGGTTTTGGAGAGAGCCTGCTGCGGGCCCTCCTGCTGCAGCAGGTCCTGCAGGGCGCCCGGCTTACGGAAGCGCCGCCGGCCTGCGACGAGCGGATCTGGCTGGCGATCAGCGCCATACTCAGGGAGTTCGCCGGACCCTTGACGGTAGCTGTGTTGGCCCGTCGCGCCGGTCTCGGTCCGGCCCAGTTTCGTAAACTCTTTCGGCGCTCGACGGGTTCCTCGCCGAAGGCCTATCTCCAGGAGATCCGGCTGCGGAAGGCGCGGGCACTGTTCCAGACCAATCCGGCGTTGACTGTGAAAGAAGTGGCTGAACGCACCGGCTTCTGTGATCCGCACTATCTGCATGCGGTCTTCAAAAAGCGGTTTGGCATCACGCCGGCCGCCGGTCGGGGCATCTTTGAGGCCCCGGCTTGAGTTTGGCCGGACCGGCGCTTGGCCTCCGTCCGTGGCTGGAAAACTTCCGCCGCGCCCATCTAGCTGACGCGCGGCCCAGGCGGCGCGGCCGTGCAGGCGGGGAACTACTCGCGACACCTGGAGCAGCGCAAGGCGCTGGGCGGCCGTCCCCAGGTGCGGCGGCAGACCCGGCTGAAGTACAGGGGATCCGAGAAGCCGACCCGGCGGGCGATGGCGGCGATCGGGTCGTTGGTGTGCGTCAGGTAGAAGGCCGCCGCTTCCAGACGGAGACGATTCAGAAAGGCCAGCGGCGTTTCGCCCGTAGCCTGTTTGAACTGCCGGTGAAAATGACTTTCGCTGCAGCCGGCAAGTGCCGCCAGGTCTGCGACCTGCAGCGGTTGGTGCAGATGGTCGTGGATAAACTCCGTGACGCGCGCCAGCCACGACGCCGTTTGTACGGGTTGCGGCTGTGCGTTCCGGCGGTCCATGGCGGCGAGCAGAAAGGCCGCTGCATGGTCGAGTTCCGGCCCGATCGCACCGTGTTCCCGCCGGCTCCAGGCCCATAGCAATTCCGCCCACGGCGCCAGGTCGGTGGTGGCAAACCGCGACACCCGGTCCGGTGGCCACATCGACAGGGCCCGGCCGCGCAAGCCGATCCAGAGCACATCCTGTTCGCTGGCGAGCTGCCGGTGGGGCAGGTCGGGCGGCACCAGCGCACAACTGCCGGCCGGCAGCTCCAGGGGGGGCTCCCGGAGAAACTCGAGGCGCGGAGTCCCGCGCAGCACCAGGATCAGCTCCCAGTAGCTGTGGGCGGCAATCGTCGCGGTCCGTTCCGCCCGCCGGAACCGCACCAGATACAACGGCGTTACCCACGTCGAGCGCGAGCCGTCCGGCCACAAGCTCGCCGGCAGCATCCGCGGATAGCTGTAGTATTTGACAGGCTGAGCAGGATCGTCCATATCGGTCCCTGATTGCGCAGGAAAATCCAGCTTGTCTGTGAGTCTTTGATCCGCAATACTATAGTTGACGAAATCGATAATTCCACAGTTGGGAGAGTAGCGGACGATGAGGAACGAGGGAAGAGGAATCTACCCGGTACCGGCGCGTCCCCAGGTTTCTCCCGCAGCCGAGTTCAGCTTGCTTCAGCTTGCGGCGTGCCGCGTTGCCGTGTTTACTTTGATTGAGCTTCTGGTGGTGGTTGCCATCATCGCGATCCTGGCGGCGATGTTGCTGCCGGTTCTGGGGCGCGCCCGGGAGCAGGCCCGGCGCGCGGCCTGCGTCTCGAACTACCGCCAGTTCGGCATCGGTGCGGTGTTGTACTCCGGCGAGCACGACTCACGCTATTACCCCGGACCGCCCTGGGTCTATCCCACCACCTGGTTCGACAACGGCAACCTTGTCCGGCCCTACGACCTCCGGCCGTTCATCGAGGAATATGTCGGTTTGGACGTCTGGCGCTGTCCGTCGGATCCGCGAATCATCCCGTCGCGTGCCGATGAACCGGATCCGGGCGGCGCTTGGGGCCAGGCGCTGGGCAATATCCACTACTACCCCGACTGGTCGCAGCGCTGGCAGACCGTCCGTCCGGGTTACAAGCTCTTCGGTACCAATGATCCGTCGCCGGCCAGAGAGGCCGCAGTCGATTCGCCGGCCACCCGGACGATGCAACAGGATATGTGCACCTGGGGGACGAAGGCCGGCTACGGCTTCAGCAACCATGCGTGGCGTCGGCAGGACGGCAGATGCGACGATCCCGCCGCTCTCGGCGGCAGCACCATGTTGTTCTACGACGGGCACTCTGAATTTGGCCCGCTGAGTAAGCTTGTCGTTGTGGGCTACTGGGGCCCGAACAACAGCGATGTCTGCTGCGGCTCGCCGTTCGAACAATACGGCGTCATGCCCTGAGAGTGGGGCATCGCGGCCGTTCGACGTTCACTCCGCTTCCTTTATCCGCCCGCAAACTACAACAGTCCGACAAGGCAATCCGCTGAGAAACCGAACATGACTCAACGCCGGGGAAAACTGATACAACTTCATCGGCGCGTCGAGACCGCCGTGGCCGCGGACGACCGTCTGCGGCAGTATTTCCGCGAGAGCCTCTGCATCCTGGACCGTGTTCTCGACGGCATTGCCGCGCCAGCTGCAGACGACGACCACGCGATCGATCATCAGCGCTTCGTCCATGAGCTCGAATTCGATATGCTGGCCGCGTTTCTGCAGGCGGAACTGGATGCCCATACCCGCCGGCAGACCCTGCAATACCGCCGCCTGGACGTGACTGAACACGGTCTGATCGGCGACGGCAAGACGAATTGTCGCGCTGCGTTCGACCGGTTGATCGTTCGTGCCGGACGCGATGCGAAGCCGTTGCACCTGTTCTTCCCCCGGGGCAGCTACCGCTTTGCGGGTCCATCCGGAAAAGCCGCCGGCAGCATCGTGCTCGAAGACGTCGACGATCTGATTCTCGAGGGCGAAGACGGCACGCGAATCATCACCAGCGGCGCGTTCGGCGCCGGCGACAGCATCCGTCTGGAGCGCTGTCGGAACGTGGTCCTGCGGCGTTTTGAGATGGATCTGGAGCCGTTACCCTTTGTTTTCGGCCGGATCACCGCGACAGACGAAACCGCCGCGGTTGTCGAGCTGAAGTTGGCTCCCGATTCGCCGCTGCCGGACGCGGCGTATGAAGAGATGCTGAAGACAGCGGCGCTGCCCGTTTCGATCCGTCGGCTAGGCACGTGCCGTTATGTTCGCGAAGCCGGGAACAGCCTGGCTGCTAAAAGCGTTGCGCTGATCGGCAATCGCCGCTGTCGCCTGCAGTTGACCAACGGTTCGCTGCAGCATATCCCGGTGGGCGCTTCGGCGGTGCTGCATCCACGCGGCCGGCCCGGCGCCGGACAGGGCCTGAAAATCCTTCACAGCCGGCATATCCTGGTGGACCGCATCCACCTGCAGGCGGCGGACCTGGTCTGCGTCTGGCCCGAGTATTCCGGCGGCCTGCAGTTCATCGACTGCGACTTCGTTCCGCCGGCGGGCCGGCCGGCATTGGTTAACGCCGACGGCTTCCACGTGCCCCGCAACGCGAAGGGCCCGTATCTGGAGAACTGCCGGATTCTTGGGGCGAACGACGACTGCCTGAACTTTTACAGCCCCGGTTTTTCCGTGGCCCGCCGGGATGCCGACCGACGCGCCTTGACCATCCTGGTCGACTTCCCGGGCAAGCTCGAGGACTTCTTCCAGGCGGGCGAGCCCGTGGCCCTGCTGAATACCAACACGGGAAGGCTCGATGCCGTTGCCGTGATCGAAGGCGTGCGCCGTGTCGATTGGGCGCCGGAGGTCCCGGCGGAGGACTTGCGCGCAGCGAAGGTCGCACTGGAGCTGACGCTTGACCGGACCGTGAACGAGGTCCTGACGCGGGACGACCTGGGCCGCCCGAAATGGGGGTCCTACAACGAGTATTGGAAACGGGACAGCCCGGCGTACAAAGCGGCTGCAGCCGTCAAGGCGCCGCATGAACATTTCGCCTTCAATCTGCGTTGGCTCAACAGCGGGTTCATCCTGCGCCACTGCACCTTCGGCCACAACCGCGCCCTGGGGTTCAAGTGCAAAGCCGGCAACGGCGTTATTCGCAACTGCCGCTTTGTGGATCAGGCATTGCTTTTCGAAACGTCGCTGACCTGGCGCGAAGGCTTTCTGCCGCATGACATCGAAGTGAGCAACACCAGGATCGATCGGTTCTGTTTCAGCCAACTCGGCCTGCTGAGCGGCGTCGTCAAAGGTGAACGCGCAAACCGATTGATGCCGCGCATATACTTCCGGGACTGCGTAGTCGCCGGCAAACGATTACATTCGGAGTAGACGACCATGAATCGAGTCAAGACAGAATCTGAAACCGTTGTGACCGGCAAAGAACGTATCCTGAAAACGCTTCGCTTTGAGGAACCCGATCGCCCGCCGCACTTCGAGATCATGTTTGAGCTCGAGGAAGAGGCCTTCGGCCTGAAGTTCCCGCCGCCCGGTTCCTGGGGCGAGTTGGACCAAGACGACAAGCGCCGGGCGATTGCGGACTGCATGGAAATCTACCAGCGCATTGTCGAACGTTATGCCTGGGATGCGCTCGCCGTGTTCTATCCCTGGGGTGATCCGGCCGGTGTCGAAGCCGCGAAGAACACCTTTGGCGATCAGATCCTTATCGGCAGTATCGTTGGCCGCACCATCTGGTCCATCGAAGGGATGACCGACTGGATGCAGTTCTCCCTCGACTTGGTCGAAAATCCCGCGGCGATTCATGCCGAAGCAAAACGGCGGCACGAAACCGCGATTGCGAAGTTCGATCAACTGGCTGACGCCGGCGCCGACTTCATTCACGTCGTCAACGACGTCGCCTTCAACGCGGGCCCGTTCATCAAGCCGGCGCAATTCAGTGAGTTCATCACGCCCTATCTGCAGCGGCAGGTCGCCCACATCCGTGACCGCGGCGTGATCCCGTTTGTGCATACCGACGGCAACATCATGCCGGTTCTCGACGACTATCTGTCACTCAACGCCGCCTGTTTTCAGTCGGTCGATCCGATGGCCGGCATGGATATCGCTGAAGTGAAAAGACGTTGTCACGGCAAACTGGCGTTGATGGGTAATGTCCAGTGCAACCTGCTGCAGGACGGGCCACTGGAGGCGATCCGCGAGAGTGCCCTATACTGTCTGGAACACGGCAGTCCGGGCGGCGGCTACATCTACGGTACCAGCAACACGATCTTTCCCGGCATGCCGCTGAAGCACTATGAGTACATGGTCAATGTCTATCGGGAATGGTGTGGGATGACGCCGTTGTAGCGATGGTTCGGAATGTCGATATCCCTCGATGTCCGTCGATATCATCGGACATCTCCCGATAGATATCGACAGAGGTCGACGGCTATCGAGAATTGTTTTGGACTACCAACCCACCGTTGGTCGCCGGCGCTACCTTGTCAGACCTCAAACAAAATGGTGGGACATTGCAGAGCTCCTGGGTCGAACCCCGTTGATGGCTATCGAGATCCGACCTGGTACTGCTGACGATAGGCGCGCGGCGACCGTCCGGTTTGCCGCCGGAACCATTTGCTGAAGTGCGCCAGACTGCGGAAGCCGGCATCGAAGCAGATGGTTTTGATCGGCAGTGACGTCGTCAGCAGTTGCTCGGTCACGCGCTCGCGCCAGCGATCCTCGAGGTAGGCGTGTGGCGTCCGTCCCAGTTCCTGTAGAAAAAGGCGATCGAGCTGCACGCGGCTCAGACCGCAGATCTCCGTCAACTCCGCGTACGGGATCGGGGTGTATTGCAGTTGGTTAAGTTGCTGCAGCACCGCGTGTACACGTGCGTCCAGCGACCGGGGCGTCTGAATCCGGACGCCCTCGCGCGACACCGCCTTGTGCCATTCCTCCAGCAAGGCAAAACTCAGTGACTCAAACCGGGCGTGTTCACAGAACAGACGTTGTGGATTCGTGTTGCGACCGCCGCCGCAGGCGATCAGGTCCACGGCCGCGCGTTCCAGACGCGGCCACAGCTCCCGAAGTTTGACGATCGGCAGATGGTTCTCAAACAGATGGCGGCCGTCCGGCCAGCCGGCCATGAAATGGATCGAGAGGATTTCAGCGTTGTCGGTGAATTGCTGGTGGCGACGGAACCCCGGCGGGATCAGCACCCAGCAGCCGGCGCGCGCGACGATCCGATTGCCTGATACCGGAGTGATCGCCACTCGCCCTTTGCGGATCAGCCAGATCGTGTAGTCCGGTCCGGTGAACGAAGCAGCACTGCCCTTCCACGTGACCTTTGCATCGTACATGATCAGCATGCGAAACTGCAGGCCGTCCCATTGCTCCGGCGTGAGTCGGGCTTCATCCATCGATTATTCTCGGTTAATGACAAAAATAGACAAGTATATGATAAGTCCGTGCAAGCGAACCCGCAAACCTTTCTCTTGCCTGTTGGCGAAGCGAATTCACAGTAGTAGGGATAGGAAGCCGGCCGGATGTGCCTGGTTAGCTGACAAAAATCGACAATAGGACCTCCTTTCTTATGAAGACGCAGATTCCGATTCTGGCTGAAACCGATCTCCTGATCCTGGGCGGCAGCACAGGCGCTGTCGAGGCCGCCGTCGCCGCCCGCGCCGCCGGCGCCAAGGTCTTCCTCGCAACCCCGTTCACCTATGTTGGTGACGACGTGTGTGCCAACCTCCGCCTCTGGCTCGACCGCGACCAGACGCCCCAGACAGATCTGGCCAAGGAGGTCTTTGGCGATTGCCTCGCACAGGACGATCCCCCGACGCCGATGTCGATCAAATACAAACTGGAGCAGGCGCTGGTGGATGCTGGTGTCGAGTTGTTGTATATGACCTATCCGGGGTGGTTGCTGCGGGACGACAGCGATCAGGTTGTCGGTGCTGTCGTGGCGAACCGTTCCGGTTTCCAGGTGATCACCGCGAAGGCTGTTATCGACGCGACGGATCGAGCTTTGGCGGCGCGCAAGACAGCAGCGACCTTCCGGGAACTGCCGGCCGGGACCTACTCGTTCCGACGTACGGTTGTCGGCGGCGAAGCCGTTGAGATCGGCGGGGCGGCGGTGAAGGAACTGCCGGGCATCGTCAGAATCGAAGACCGTGAATACACGGCGCTGGAGTACCAACTGCCGCTGGAACTGGCCGATGCGAGTGCGGCATCCTCCAACGCCGTCGAAGTGAAAGCCCGCCTGCTCACCTGGCATCCGGATCAGATGCTGGCCTCCGATCGATTGTTTGCGTTGTTGCCGGATCGCCTCGACACTGGAGCGCAGCAAACCGCCTTGGGGGATGGCCTCGATCTTGCGGCCTGCCAGTGCGGAAACGAGAGACTCTTTGTTCTCGGCGCCAATGCTGACGTGACTGATGATGTTGCGGCCGAACTGATGAAGCCCTGCAACTTGATGGCTGCGGGCAAGCAGATGGGGACATGCGTCGCCGCAATGGCTGCCGACGTATCGATCGGCGCAGTTCAGGTGGATTATGACGATCTGCCGACCAGTCCGCTCGAGGTCTGTCGTAAGGATAGGTACTTTCGTCTAAACGGCAGTGGCATCGAATTGGATCTCAATCGGGTCGCGACACTCGGTGAGTTCGACGTTGTCATTGCCGGCGGCGGCACGGCTGGCGCGCCGGCCGGAATTGCCGCCGGCCGCGCCGGGGCGGAGGCGGTGATCCTCGAGTTCCAGCCGGGGCTCGGCGGCATCGGCACCGAAGGTCGCATCTCCTCCTACTATCACGGCAACCGCTGCGGGTTCACCACGGAAATGGACGAGGCCATCTATCGCATGGGCCCCAATCCGGAGTTCCCGGTCGACCGGGGCCGCTGGAATACCGAATGGAAACGCCAGTGGTATCTGCGGGAAGCCGACAAAGCCGGGACGCGCGTCTGGTTCGGATCGCTCAACGTCGCGGCGGCCGTTGAGGGCAACGCGGTCTGCGGCATCCTGACTGCGACCCCCTACGGCTTCGGTCTGGTCAAGTCCAAGGCGAACGTTGATGCCACGGGCGGCACGGACATTGCTGCCGCTGCCGGCGCGGAGACCGTCACCGTATCGAAAGCGCATGTCGCGGTGCAGGGCACAGGGCTGTCCCCGTTCATCCCGGGCAACCACTACACCAACACGGACCACACCTTTGTGGATGAAACCGATGTGCTGGACATCACGCGGGCGTTCCTGGTGGCGCGCAAGAAACTGCGCGACTGCTTTGATCTGGCCCAGATCGTTAACTCCCGTGAGCGCCGCCAGATCGTCGGCGACACCACATTGGAGGCGCTGGGTTTCCTCGCCGGCCGCACCTATCCGGACACGATCGTGACGTCCCGCAGTAACTTCGACTCGCACGGGTTCACGATCCATCCGGTGTTCATGGCGAAGCCGCCGGACAAGGAGTCCCTGCAGGCGCACGTGCCGATTCGCTGTCTGCTGCCGAAGGGATTGGAAGGCGTGCTGGCCACAGGTCTCGGCATCAGTTGTCACCGCGACGCACTGCCGGTGGTTCGCATGCAGCCGGACGTCCAGAACCAGGGCTACTCCGCCGGGCGCGCCGCCGCTATGGCCGCTCTCGCCAACCAGGGCATTCGTGATATTGACATCAAAGAACTGCAGGCGCATCTGGTCGAAATCGGCATTCTCGAAACGGATGTGCCGGACCACGAAGACAGCTTCCCGGTGCCCTCGGAGAAGATTGCCGATGCCGTCGAAAACGGCATCGATACTTACCTCGGTCTGGCGATCATTTTCGCGCACCCGGAGCAGAGCGTGCCGCTGCTGCAGGACGCCTACGGCAAGGCGGCAGGCGACGCTAAGGTGCAGTTGGCACGCATTCTCGGGCTGCTGGGTGACGACACCGGCATCGATCTGTTGGTTGAGGAACTCACGAAACGTGATTGGGATGAAGGCTGGAACTACAGAGGCATGGGCCAATTCGGCTTCAGCTTGAGCGAAGTCGATACCTTGCTCATTGCCGCGGCCCGCAGCGGCAATCCGCAGGCGTTGCCCGTGATGCTCGACAAACTCGGCTCACTCGATCCGGATCGTGAGTTCTCGCACTTCCGCGCCTTGACGATCGCGTTCGAAGCGCAACCAAGCGGAGATGCGGCCCCCGGCTTTGCCAGGTTGCTGTCCACTGAGCAGGTGAAAGGCAAAGCGAAGCAGTCAATTGCAGAAGCCTTAGCCGACGTGCCGGAAGAGTGGAATGATACGTCGCGACGCAACAGCGAACTGAAGGAACTCCTGATCGCCCGCGGGCTGTACGCCTGCGGCGATCACGACGGCAAAGCCAGGGAGGTCCTTGAAGCCTACAAGAAGGACCTCCACGGGCACTACGCCCGGCATGCCAGGGCGATCCTCGGCCAGTGAGGGTGGCGCGGCTCCGAAAGTAGCGCGGGCCCAGCCTGCCCGGCGAAGCCTGGCGCGAAGACCGGTCCCGCGTTCCGCTCCGTTCCTGCACGGTGTTTGGTGCCGCTGGCGCGGCGGCGGGCGCTTCGCTTAGGCGCAGTAGAGCTGCTGACGGGTCACGCCAGCGGAGTGGCGTGCTACGTTGTGCCATTGCATTGACGCATACCTGGCCCGTCTGTATCGTAGAAGCATACGATGGAGACGGGCTATGGCTGAGCTATCACAGGACGAGATCGATCAGGCCGAGTGGGAGAACCCGGACAACTGGAGTACGATCTATTTCAGCAGCCGCGCCGGCAGTCGCGCCGGAAGCCGGTGGATCTACTACCTGATGCTGTTCTTCACCGGTTTGGGCATGTTCTTCGGCGCCCTGTTCATGTATATCATCATGGCACCGAAGTAATGGCTTCCCTGCGGGATCAATGGGTTTGTTGACAATGGCCAATCTGCGCGACTACCAACCTGGTGATGAGGAAGCTGTGTTCCACATCGTGAAGGAGGTCCTTGGCGAGTATGGACTCGAGACGAATCCAGAGGAAACAGATGCGGATCTGGCGGACATCGAAGCGTCCTATCTTGATCCAGGCGGCGTGTTCCGCATCCTTGAGTTCGACGGCAAAACGGTTGGCTCCTACGGCCTGTACGCGGTGTCGCCCAAGAGCTGCGAGCTGCGGAAGATGTACCTGCTCGGGCGTTGTCGCGGTCAGGGCCTGGGCCGGATGATGATGGACGACGCCTTCATCACTGCGCGTGAACTGGGGTTTACGGAGATGATCCTCGAAACCAACTCACGCCTGAAGGAAGCCCTGGCAATGTATCGCAAGTTCGGCTTCGAAGAGTTCTGCCCGGAGCATCTGTCGGATCGCTGCGATCTGGCGTTGCGGAAGGCGCTCTGAATCGTAGCACAGGCATTCTGCCTGTGACCTGTTTCGGCGTTAGCCGAAGGTTGTGTGAGCCGGTCTTCCGGCGTTCCTGTCAACACCTCACGCCAGGGCCCGTTTTCGTGTTGAGGGACGCTCTGCACTCCGCAGGGCGAATGTAGGAGCGGCTTCCATGCCGCGATCCCGTCCAACCCCTGTTGTGAGTAGATGCGCTGCCGGGATGAGGAAACGCCCTGTACACCGCAAGGCTCTGGGAGTCGTCCCGCTCTGCGGGACTTCGGATCGCGGCGTGGAAGCCGCTCCTACACTGTGTTCGGTGCCGCTGTCGCGGCAGAGGGCGCTTCGCTTAGGCGCAGCATAGCTGCTGGAGAGAGGCCTGTGCTACGACGGAGGGTGCCCCTACTACTTCTCTTTGCTCCGGTACTTCTCGAGCTCGACTTCGGTGATTTTCTTGAGCTGCTTGGTGTAGCAGCGTGGACAGCGTTTGTCGGACATGTCGTCGTCCGATCGCAGCAGCAATCCGCACTTGCTGCAGCGCCAGGGCTGCTCGTCCTTCTTCTTCTGGACGCTGGCATTGACGGTTCGTACGGCACAACCGGCGAGGAACCCCGCGGTGCCGGCTACAGTACCGAGGCCCAGCCATTTGAGAAACGATCGTCGGTTCATCTACTTTCCTCCTTCGTTGGGGTTGACTCGTGCAGCACAGTAAAGCTCACCGCCGTTGCCGTCGCTTCGGTTTCGACGGTTTTGCCGCCCCGGTGTCGTCGTCGCCCATGGCAGCTTGGTCAATGTCGCCGCGCTTCAGGGCGGCAATCTGATCGCGCAGCATGGCCGCGCGTTCGAATTCCAGTTCCGCGGCGGCCTCGAACATGTCCGTCTCCAGCTGGCGCAACACTTCGTTGACGTCGTAGTCGTCGCCTTCGTCGAACAACTGCATTTCGGTTTCGCGCGCCTGCCCGTAGTCCAGATGCATACTGTCCATGACCTCACGTTTGATGGTCTGCGGCGTGATGTCGTGTTCCGCGTTGAACGTTTTCTGCTTCTGCCGGCGTTCGTCGGTGATGGTCATGGCGCGTTCCATACTCGGCGTGATGTTGTCGGCGTAGAGGGTCCAGCCCAGCCCGTCGTTGATGCCGTTGCCGGGGATGGCGTCGTTGGAATCATCGGTGGTGGTTTTCCCGGTGAAGGCCAAGGCGCCGGAGGACACCGTAATATCATCAAGAACCGTTAATGTCTGACTGAGAGCAGCGCCAACAGCATCCACTTGGAAAGTCACGGTGCCGTCATAGCCGTCCATGAGTGTGAAAGAGGAAAATACATTGGAGGAAACATCCACCGAACAGCTGTCGGTGGAGCTGGCGGGATCAAACACGATATACGACCCCGCCGGTGGAGGGCCCGCCGGCGACCAGTTGACGGGATTGGACCAGAGATTATCTCCGCTTAAATTGGTCCAGGTGAAAGTGGACCGGGCAAACACCCAATTAAAGGTATCACCCAGATCCACCCCACCCGGACTATCCATTATGGTTTTTCCGATCGCGCTGGAATATTCCACTGCGACAAAGCTGACATCTTGAAATCCGGTGTTGTTCAAGTACCAATGCGCCGTGTCGGTGGAGCGTAAGAACACTTGGAGGTCGGTGGAACCGGCGACATTGAAATCCGTAATCGTGAAGGTTGCTCCGGCCGCAAAGTAGACCGTACAAGAGTCCGTCATCCCGGAAATTTTGCTCCTCAAAATTATCCGGGATCCAGAAGTAATAGAGTTTGTATTTGGTTTTTTACTAACCTGCTAAATATTAATCCGGTTAGAAATAAGAGGCCTTAAGGGCGA
>CAYLNH010000063.1:0-29037 GCA_964384625.1 uncultured Lentisphaerales bacterium | reverse complement strand
GCGACTCTTGAAAGTCTCTCAAAATGTGAAGTTATTTCCGCGCGGACCCTAAGTGGGTGGTTTGCGACAAGAAGAAGGGCGACAAGGAAACCATGCCGATGGAGGTCGACGGCGCCAAGAGCTGGTGGGGCAAGAATAACCTGATCCACTCGAAGAACGCCTACATCAAGAACGGCAATCTGGTGATCAAGTGCCAATTGTCTTCCGACCTGAAGACGGACAATCTGGAACTCAAGAAGCAGAAGTACGTGACGAGCACCGTGACCACGTTCGGGACGTTTGCCCAGAAGTACGGATATTTCGAAGCGCGCATGAAACTGCCGAAAGCACTCGGCATGTGGCCGGCGTTCTGGCTGATGCCGGATCGGGGCAAAGAGGCCGGCATCTGGTGGAAACGCCAGGACACCGGCAACGGCGGGATGGAGTTCGACATCATGGAGTATCTCGGTCGCTATGGGCCGTTCCGCTACAACATCGCCATGCACTGGGACGGCTATAAGAAGAACCACAAGTCCACCGGCGCGGAAGATGTCTACTTCCACGCAGACAAGGACGGATACGTGACGTCGGGTTTGCTTTGGGAGCCGGGCAAAGCCACCTTCTACTGCAATGGAAGGGTCGTTGTCGTTTTTGAGAACGACCGCGTCGCCAGCGTGCCGGAGCATATCATCTTTACGATGCCTGTCGGCGGTTGGGGTACCTACGGTATCGTCGAAGATGACAAACTCCCAGCAACGTTCGAGATCGATTATGTCCGTGTCTGGCAGAAGAAATAAGGACCTCCTTGCGGAGATCCCGGCAAGTGCCGGGACCTACGTTCTGGCTATGCAATGTGAGGAGCCGGCGGCAGTGACGATCGGGCGCTTGGGGCGCTGCGAGTTCGCCGTCGGTTTCTACTATTATGTCGGCAGCGCCTTCGGCCCGGGCGGCTTGCGCGCCCGGATCCGTCATCATCTGTCACCGATCAAACGACCACACTGGCACATGGACTACGTACACGGCATTCTGCGTGTAGAGGAAATCTGGTACTGCGAAGGCAAGGAGATCCTGGAACATGAATGGACCGAGGCGCTGCGTGTCCTCGTCGGGACGACATTTCCGGTCTCGGGCTTCGGTGCGTCAGACTGCCGATGTAAAAGCCATCTGATCTACAGCCGGCGGCTTCTGGATCTGGCCCGTTGCAGTATCAGGCATTCTGTGATGCTGCCGCAATGACATAGATCGCGATCATGATCAAACTGCCGATGACCGCCAGTACATTGCAGGTCATAGCGCGGCTGGATGCCTTTCGCGCGCCCTCATAGTCGCCGGCAGCCAGTTTGGAGCCGACCTGGGCGGAGTTGATGATGGCAATGATGCCCAGAGGCATGCAGCATAGCAGCGTCACGCAGATGGACATGAACAAGTGCGACGGGATATTCGGCGGCCGGTGCATGGGGCCCTGAGCCGGCGGTTGTTGCGTCGGGGGATGTTGCGTCGGCATCGGCGGCACCGGTGCGGATTGCGGCCGGTTGGCTTTCGGTGGCGGCGGCGGCTTGGCTGCGGGGGATGGTGTTGGCGGCGGGGATGCCGGGGCCGGCGCGCCGCAATGCGGGCAGGACTCCTGGCCGGCCGGGACGTTGCGTTCACAATATTCGCACTTCATGCGGGTCTACCTATGCATCGATCGGCGTGCCGCATTCCGAACAGAATTTGGCGCCGTCCTTGATCTGGGTTTGGCACTTGCTGCAGACCACCACCAGCGTGGCGCCGCAGGAGGGACAGAATTTGCCGTCGCCCGGGACCTGGGTGTCGCACTTGGGGCACGTCACCGGCATGGGCTTGCCGCAGCTGCCGCAGGCCTTGGCGTCCTTGTTGTTGTCGGCGCCGCAGGCCGGGCAGATGATGAACGGGTCGCCGCAGTTGGCGCAGAAATGCGAGCCGACCGGTGAGGACTTGCCGCACTTGTCGCATACCAGGGCTTTCGCGCCGGCCGGTGCCTCGCCCATAGAACTGCCGCATTCATTGCAGAACTTCGCGGCGCGCGGCACGGCGGTGCCGCAGGCCGGGCAGGGCGCTGTCTCTTCGGTATTGAGCTGTCCGGACATTTGCTTCATAGCGCCGCCCATGGCGCCGCCGACGCCCACGCCCATACCCAGCCCGATGCCGGCGCCCATCAGCCCGGATTGGCCGCCGCCCGGATTGGAAGCCGCGCTCTGCATCGTGTCGAACGAGCGCTCCTGCGTGTAGTTGTACCCGATGATGTCCATCTCCGCCCGTTTCGCCAGGGCCTCTTTCAGACGGATGACGGCCGGGTCGCTCTCCGGCGTGGTGATCGAGTTGACGTAGAAGTTGGTGAGCCGCAGGCCGTACTCCGCCAGCAACGGCTTCATCGCTGCCTGCAGGTCCTTCGAGATCTCCGTCAAGTTGGCCGAGATTTCGAGGATTGAGATATCACGTTTCACGATGGCCGACGCGATCGCGTCTTTCACGTGCGTCAGCATCAACCCCCGAAAATACCTCGTCAGGGTTTCCCGGGTGAAGATCGGCAGGGTGCCGACGATCTTCTTGATAAAGCGCGCCGTGTCGTCGATCTGGATGCCGTACTGTCCGAAACTGCGGACCGGCAGCATGACATGGAACTTGGGATCCTGCAGTTGGATGGCGTCCGACGTCCCCCACTTCACGTCCAGCGTGATCATGCGGTTCACATACCATACCTCGGCGGTGAACGGGGTGCGATTGCCGGTGACCTTCTTAACGATATCGATCAGATACGGGAAGTTCTTTGTGCTCAGAGTGTGACGCCCCGGGCCGAACGGGCCCACCAGCGTACCTTCCTTCAACAGGACCGCTTCCTGGGACTCGGACACCACCAGTTGCGTCCAGGTCCCGAGTTCTTCCGAGGGATGCTTGTACGCATATACGTCGGGGTTCGCATCCCATTTTACAACTTCAATAACCGCCATGGTCCATCTCCATTCGGTGAGGGGGAATTCGTGCAGCAGAACTGCTGGCGTAACCTACTGCCTGGTGACGTGATTGCAATAATGCCGAAGGTGCTACCTACACCCTCCGCGAAAAGGGTGAGTAAAGCTGCTCGGCCTCAAATCCCCAAGGGATTGTGGTGTCCCGCTCTGAGAAAGACCCCCCGTCAGACGAGCTCACAAGGCCGTGGGGGTCTCCAGAAGGCTTTTCGCGGCACGCCCATCTAGCGGGACCAGAAACTGCAGGCGGCGCTGAAGGCGACGAGCACCCCGAAAACCATCATCAGGATGGAGAACACGTCAAATGCAACCTTGAATACGTCGCCGGTTGGAATGCCGGATCGGATTGCGGCGGCGTAGTCTGCTTTGACCGCTTCCGGAGGCGCCTCGACGAACGCCTTGATGTCCGGCAGTTCGTCCTCGCGCCACTGGGCCACATCTCTTTTGCTGATTTTTTTCAGGTCGACGCCTTCCCGTTCCGCCAGGTAGGCGCGGACTTCCGTGCGCTTCTTCATGGCGACCAGTCGTTGTGCTTCTTGGAAGTCTTCTTTGTACCGCGTTTCGGCTTCTTCCCGAGAGAACTGATCCGCCAGAAAACGGGCATGCATGAAGTATCCTCCGCCAATCGAGATGATCGCCAATCCCCCGGCGATACACCCGAGCAAGGTACTCCTGCCCATGCCGCCAAGGCGTACCGCAACACCGACGATGCCCCCCGCCAGCAATGCCAGATAGACGCCGTGCACATTCACAACCCGAAGCATGAAGTACCAGAAGCCCAGTGCCAGTGCCGCCCCGACGATGCCGAAGATGATGCCGAAATGCGTTTTCGGTCCGTCGCCCCAATCTGAACTGCGCAGGTCCGCCACGATCATGTCCTCCCGGTTTGCTTGTCCCTTTACTATGCTTGTGCGCTTGCGCCCTGCAAGCCACGGCGGTACTGACGCGGGGTTACGCCCCAGCGCTTCTTGAAGCGCTTGCTGAAGTAGCCGCGATCATTGTAGCACAGGCGCTGGGCTATGCCGTTCAGGTCTTCGGTGGTAAGACTCAGCAACTGCGCTGCGTGCTCCAGGCGCAGGCGTTCGAGATACTGCATGGCGCCGACTCCCAACGCCTCCTGGAAAAGAAAACACAGTCGCGCCTTGGATAGACCGACTTCAGCAGCGACGTCGTCCAGCACGATGGGGGCCTCAAGATTTCGATGCAGGAACTCCTTGGCCGCTTCAACCCGCGGGTCCAAACCGGTTGCCGGGTGTCGGGCCTTGATCAGCAACAACACATACTCCAGCCGGTTGATCATCAACTCCTCTGCGACCGATGTGGCGGTAAGCCGTCCCTCGGTCATCTCGCCAAACACCGCCGCCGCCCGCATCGCATCCGCTTGTTTCAGTCGTGTGCGACTGATGCCGTGGTCCAATGTGGTGAGCGGGACGAGATGCTCGAGACGGGACGGCAGATCGATGATCAGATAATAGACTTCCCAGCCGACATGTTCATCTGCGGCCCAATTCTGCCAGGCGCCCGGGGCGAAGTGCAGTACCGCGCCCGGCGTGATCTCCGCCGTGCCGGTCGCTAGCTGATAGGTTGCCCGGCCGGACAGCGTCAGTGAAAACAGATGATGCGGGAACGTCCCGGTCCACGTCCGTCCCGGCGCCACGGCACTGTGGGTGGCAAACGGAACCCGGCCTCTGTATTTTCCGGTCATAAGAATATATTACCTGTCTATTGGAATATGTCTCCCTTGTTCGCATGATAAAACAAGATTATCATTCTATATCCATAAAAAGGAGTCTTGCATGACTGAGCGCAGGCAGAACTATGATGTGGCCGCTTTCGTGTGGCCGTCGTATACCGGTGATGAACCACGCACCCGCATGTTCTGGCCCGAGGGTATCGGTGAGTGGCAGACCGTCCACACCGCCGAGGCGAAGTATCCCGGACACCAGTGGCCGCGACGCCCGCGTTGGGGCTACTGCAACGAAGCCGATCCCTACGTTATGGAAATGCAGATCAATGCCGCCGCCGATTACGGGGTCAACGTCTTCATCTATGACTGGTATTGGTACGACGGCCGCCCGTTCCTCGAGAACTGTCTGAACGACGGCTACCTCAAGGCGCGCAACAACGATCGCGTCAAGTTCTACATCATGTGGGCCAATCACGATGTGAAGCACCTGTGGGACAAGCGCATCGCCCATGTCGGCGGCAATATCATCTGGCGTGCCGGCGTCGACCGCAAAGAGTTTGCGGTCGTCGCTCACCGTATCATCGACAAGTACTTCAGCCAACCGTCGTACTATCGGATTGACGACAAGCCGGTGTTCATGATCTACGATCTGAAGTGCATGGTCGAGGGCCTGGGCGGCATTCAGGCAACCGCTGACGCCTTTGCCTGGTGGCAGGAACAGGCGGTCGCCGCCGGACTCAAGGGCATTCACTTCCAACTCTGTGGCCGCCGCAAGATCCTTGACGTCACCGGTGTCGACGGTAACGCGGACGCCACGCCGAATGACGTTGTCAAACAGATCGGCTTCGAAAGCCAAAGCCACTATCAGATGGTCCACTTCACCAATGTCGATCGCGACTATGCGGAAATCATCCCGGACATGGTCAAGGCCTGGCAGGAAACCGACGCCGCCTATGATATGCCGTACTTCCCGCACGTTTCCGTCGGTTGGGACAACAACCCGCGTTTCCAGATGCGCCATGGCCAGGTCGTCCAGAACAATACGCCGGAGAATATTCGGAAGGCCTTTGAAATGGCCCGTGACTATGTGGACGCCCATCCGGAACAGCCGCCGTTGGTGACGGTGAACAGCTGGAACGAATGGACCGAAACCAGCTACCTCCAACCGGACGACCTCTACGGCTATGGCTATCTGGAGGCGGTGAAAGCAGTGTTCAAGGGGGAGTAGGCTGCGCGTGGCTTTAGCGCCGCAGGACCTGGGATGGACTCGCTAACGCTCCACCTGCATGTGGTCTACGTCGGCGAGCGTCAGCGAGTCGGCACTGTGCCATGTTACAAATTCACACCGAACAGCCGAAGCTTCTTCCTCAGTAACTGATCCAGCATCGGCAGATCCTGCGGATAGACAGAGACAAGACGTTTTCCCTCCTGCTGGTACAGTGTCTGCTTCTTGTACATGCTCATCTTGTACTTGGGTGTATCCAGCCCCCAATACTCGATGTACACGTCGATTTCCGGCAGGTAGAAGTCCGGGCGGATCTGGGACTCGCCGATGATGCGATACTTGTTGTCATCGCGATAGGCAAGGCCGTTGGTCGTCAGCCATTCCGCAATCCGGCGCTCACCTTTGGATTGCATCAAAGTGCCGTCCCGGGCTTCGATCGTCTTGTTGATCTCCACTTGGATCTCGAAGTTCCGGCGGACAAGAAATATCTCGTCGAAGCACCGCCGGCAGCGCATAGACTATGCCCCCTGAAGCAGCCGTCAAGCACGGGTCCCGGCCGGTCGAGCATCAGCGAGACCAGGGCTGGCGCACCCAGATACCCCAAAAATCCGTTTTGCCGATGGAACATTGTTGTATAACAATTGTCTATATTGTAATATAACAAGAAGGTGAGCGATGAGCACCGCGAAATCCATCCCGAAGGCCGTGAAGATCAGCAACAGCCTGCGCCAGGCCATCCGCCGCGGCACCTGGCAGGCGGGGGACAAACTGCCGACCATGCGGGCGTTGGCGAAGCAGTTCGAGGTCACGGTGGTCACAGTCGGTCGGGCGCTGGAAGCGCTTGAACAACAGAACCTGGTTCAGCGTGTGCAAGGCAGCGGTACTTTCGTGGCCGATCCCGGGACGAGCGACCAGACCACGACCGTTGGCGCCACGATGCCGACGCGCGGCCACACGTTTGGGCATCTCTTTGGCGCGTTGGTCGACGAGCTTGCGGAACGCGGTCTGGACGTGCTGCCGGCGGACACAACGGTCACCGAGATCGGCCCGATCGCAGAACGCCGTGTTTCACGGATCTTGCGTCCGGACCTGCGCGGCTTGGTGGTGGACGGCATGGCGGATTTCCCCTTTTCCCTGCTGACCCGGCGCGCCGCCGGGCTGCCGCAGATCACCTTCCTGCATCGATTCGAAACGAAGCGAACGTTCGCGCGCGCCAATCGTATCCTTTCCAATTACCAGTTGGGCGGCGTGTTGGCGACGCAGCATTTGCTGGAGCGCGGAGCTGCCAAACTCGCCTTGCTTTCGATCAGCGAGAACGCCGCCAAGCGGCGGTTGCCGGACGGTGGTACGGGACTGGTGCAGCAGTTCCAGGCCGGGGTGCGCGACGCCCTGAGCGAGGCCGGCCGTTCGAGTCGAGCGCTGAAGACGATTTACGACAACGCGGATCATACGGACGAGGATCTGCGTCGCGCGCTGGAGGGCGGCGTGGACGGCATCATCTGTCTCGGCGACAATCGGGCTGCCCGCGTTTACCGCGTCGCGGAGGAGTTGGGCCGTGAAGTCGGTAAGGACCTCCTTGTGATTGGCTATTACAACACCCCCTGGTGCGCGGCCTTGGCGCCGGCCTTGACCTCCATTTCGATTCAGGAAGAACGTCTGGCAGCCCGGGCGGCACAGGCGGTGAAGGAAAACTGGGAAGCTGAACGCGTGTGGATTGCACCGGTGGTCGTGGAACGAGAATCAACCAAGGGGTAGACATGAAAGCGCGAGGACAAGTGCGAGAGCGGTTTACCTTAATCGAACTGCTGGTCGTGATTGCGATCATCGCGATTCTGGCGTCGATGTTGTTGCCGGTATTGACGAATGCACGTGAACTGGCACGCCGTTCGGTCTGCGCCAACAACCTCAAACAGATCGGCATCGGCTTTCATTTGTATGCCGACGACAATGACGACTGGTTCCCGATCCTGGGGAATGGCAGTCAGGGGTTCCCGGTTTTTCTGCAGCAGACGGTGTCCGGTGTGCTCTCCAAAGGAACGGTTAAGGAGATGTTCGACGACTACATCAAAGACCACAGCGCGATCAACTGTCCATCGTACGAGGGGCGCTATCGCACCGATCGTCCCGGCTCCACGGTCTGGCCGGACAAGTGGTCCTATTTCCATATCAACCCGAACAAGTACGGCTGGAAGGGCGAGAAGTGGCTGATCTCGAATGTTTCGGAATACGGCCCCCGGGCGTTGGGCGGGAAGCGACAGAAATGGCAAAATCGACTGACCGTCTCAGACATCTACTGCACGAGCGATACGGGTGGCGGCGGGACGCCGGGAACACATTATCCCTACCAGCGGAGCAACGGTCAGTACGAAGTCGCCCACATGCGTCTGCTCGGGGGACACGGCCTGTACGCCGACCAGCACGTGCAGTGGTACTCGCACCCGGAACCGCCGCAGACCGGGAACTGGGAGTGCGCTTACCTCTACAATTGTTCGCCGCAAAAATTCAGTATCTGCCCGCCGCGGATCGCCGAATGATCGGTGGCTATATTTGAAGGAGAATCACTGATGAAGAGTCTGTTGTCCGTTGTCCGGCCGGCCCTGGTCGTGTTCACATTGATCTGTTCCGTTGCCCTTGCGGAGAAAACCTGGCCCGGTGTTCTTGTGATTGACGACTTCGAGAATGGACTGGGTAAGTGGGAGAATCAGGATGCCGGCAAGCTGTCGCTGACGGACGACGCGCCGCAGGGCAAAAAGGCGCTGCGTTGGGTTGCCGGCGACGACGGTCTCGGACATATCGTCTTCAGGGGCCTCAGCCGGGACACCATCGACTTCAGTCAGTACGATATCCTTATGCTGCGTATTCGCGTCAGCGGCAAACGCGTCTGGAACATCAACCCGATCATCCAGCAGTACCCGGCGATCTACGGCTACCGCGGCTTGTTCTGGACGGTGGATACGCTCTATCCCTATGAGCGCTGGTACACGCTGTCGATCGACCTGACCCGTTGGGAGAACGCCTGGCCCAATACCTACGACGCGAAAAAGCAGGAGTTCCAGTTCGAGATTCATCAGCTCGCCGGAGCGGGCAAGACCTGTGTCGAAATTGACGATGTGAAACTGCTGAAGAACCCGTTGGGCATCAAGCCGTCCTACCACCCGACTACTGTGCGCGGCGCGAAGGGCGGGCAGACCTGGCGCTACCCGGTCACGATCAACAACCGTTCAAAGAAGGCCTACACCGTGACGATCGCGCGGGACAAGGAAGACCCGGGCAAGCTCGCACCGATGGAATTGGTTGTGCCCGAGAAGCCGTTCGTAATTCAGCCAGGGAAAGAGAAAGAGGTCCCCCTTGCGATCGCTCTGCCGGCCAACTTGGCCAAGACGACCAAACCCTTCACAGCCGGCAAGGCGCGGGTTGCCTTCCGGATCAAAGAGATCCCAGGGCTCATTCTTTATACCGAGCTTTCGGCCGGCCTGCCCCCCAGGAAATGGTCGCACCCGGCGATCCTGTGTGGTCCCGGGCGCATGCAGGAGCTGCAGCAAGCATACAAGGACGAGGGTGCGCGCAAGACCATGAACCGGTTCTTCCTGCAGACCGTCAAGAAGGGCGAGAAACTGATCACCTGGCAGCCGCAGTATCCGCCGACGGGCGCAAGAGGACTGAGGGGCCTGAAAGCCGCAGCTTTGAGCGCCGAGGTCAAAGCCCGTTTGCTCAAGATTCGGGTGCCCAACCTTCCGTGCGAGGTCTACCAGGACCCGGAGACCGGCATCGCCTACTTCGGCCCGCCCTACGAGAACGGCGTGAAGGGGCACTACAGTGTGCACATGGCCAATGCCGGGAATGCCCGGGCCCTGGGCCTGGCCTATCTCGTTTCCGGCCGTAAGGAGTTCGCGACGGCAGCCGCGCGGATCATCAAAGGGTACATCCCGGTGTACCTCAAGCTCCCCATCGTCTGCGCCGCCCAAGGCAGTCCGGTGTCCAGCGCCGCGTCTGGGAGTACACGCATCAGCGGGTCCTTCATGCACGAGCGCGTCTGGCTGACCAACCTGGCCATTGCCCTGGACTGCATTCTTCCCTCCGGCGCGATCGATGCGGAGACTCTTGCGAAGCTACGGGAGCGCGTGCTCGTTCCGTCCGCCACCAACATGATGAACCACAAAGTAGGCGTCATGAACCTGCAGTGGATGATCCAGTCCGCTTCGCTCTACGCCGGCGTCGCCGGTGAGGACGCCTCGCTCCTGGCCCGGGCGGTGCATGACCGTCACGGCATGGCTGCACTCATGAAGATCGGCTTTCTCAAAGACGGCAACTGGTGGGAGAACCCGAGCTACCAGAATGTGGCCAAGCTTGCCGCCTTCCCGGCCATCGGCGTGTGCGTGCACAACGGCATCCTGCCCTACACCGAAGCACTCGACCGGGCCGTCATCGCGAGCTACACATTCTATGGCCCGGATGGGCGCAGCCCCACGTTGGGCACGGGTGGCGCTGCTAATCACCTGAGCAGTGATCTCGGTGCCTTTGTTTTCTCCAGCCTCTCCAAGGATCCGCGCGTGCACTGGCTGGTGCAGAAACGACGGCCCAGACCGGGCTTCTATGGCCTTGGCGATGCGGCCATGTTCCGCCAGACAAAGAGCACAATGCCAGCAGCGAAGACCGTCTCCCCGGTGCCGACCAAGACCGTGAATCTGCCGGACTACGGCGGCGTAGCGATGCGCCTGCCCGGGACGGACCGTTACTGTTATGTGCACTATGGCCGCGAACTGGTCCATGGGCATCGGAACAAGCTCTCGTTCCAGGCCTACGGCAAGGGCGGATGGTATGCGCGCAACGTCATGGGCGGCTATGGCAACAACTTTGCCAATTTCCTCGAGACCGTCGCCAGCGCCAACACCGTGATCGTGGACGGCAAGAATGCGGACATGGATACCGGCGAACTCCTCTTCCTCAATTCGAGCAAGGACGCGGTCTGCGTGAGCGCTCGGGAGATCGGCGCCTACAAGACCGTCGAGCACGAACGTTCCGTCATCCTCACCAAGGGCCCCCTGATTGTGATCGATCGGATCAAAGCGGACAAACCCCATCGGTATGACTGGCTTTATCACCTCTGTTTGACTGGACTGCACGTCAACCAGGATAAGCTCGTCAAGCAGGCAGCCTCTCTCGGCAAGACCCCCTTCTACGAGAGCCTCAAGCCACTCGGCAGCCTGCCGGAGGGCGTGATCAAGCTGAGCCGGCCGGCGGGCAAGAGCAAAAAACGACGAAGCAAAGCTGTCGGTGGCGGGGGCCTGATGGCCCGCACGCCCGGCGGGACCATGCATGCGCTTCATATCAAGGACAGTCTGAAGCCGCACGACAGTCTGCTCTGGCGGCAGGACGGGAAGACCGTTTCCTTCGCCGCCGCCATCTGGCCGTATAGCAACGGCGAGAAGGGGACGGTCAGCATCGAAAGACTGCCGGTTACGGCGAACGGGAAAACAGTCGGCATCGAATCCGGACAGGCCGTCCGCGTAACCACTCCCGAGGGCCGTTGGGTGGTACTGGTCAACTACAGCGGCCGGGCGCTCAGTTGCCAAGGTGCGCGGGGAACTGAGCGTGTGATTGTGAAAGAAGGAAAGTAACCCATGAAGAGGTTTACGCCGATTGCACTGATATTGGTTCTGGTACTTTGTTTCCGCACGTGGTCCGGGGAGACTCCAGCGGCATATGAGGAAGTGATCACCACGCCTCATTGGATCCAGAAGACGGCCCACGCCGGCGGTACGGTCAAGGCGCTCTTTATTGTGAACGCCCTGGCGGAACGGGAGCCGGCCGAACTGGCGCAGCGCTTCGACCTGACCGCTGATCGGCTGCCGGCGCTGCGGGAGAGCAATGCTTACAGGAACAAGTTCGACCTTAACCTGCTGCCCGGCAAATTGGCCGCCAAGCCGGATGTATTGGTGATCAGCGCGTCTAAAGTCTGGCATGATCTCGGTGCTAAGGGCTGTGAGCAGATCGCCGCAGCGGTCAAGAATGGCCTGCCCCTGGTCATCTTCACACGAGGCAACATCGAAGGTGAACTGCGCGGACTCTTCCCGCCTGAGAAGAAAGCACCGGCCAAGAAGGTTGATGCTGAGCTGCTGGAACTCGGGCTGGAAGATAAGCCGCCGCCGCCGCCACCGCCGCTGCCACCATACCGGCTTGACCAGGCGCGGGACATCACGAAGTCAGTTGCCGGAGACTTGCGGCTGGCCGCGCTGCTTGGCGCTCGTGCAAAGGGCCTGAAGGTCGTGTCAGTACCAGTTGGCAAGGGCGTTGTTTTCGTTGCCAGTCCCTATGATCGTCACTTCATATTCTTCCACGCCTTCTTCCCCGAGAGATACAAATCGGATACGCCCGAAGTCGTGCCGGAGGCGGCGTATCTTTTGGCCGAGCGAATCATCCGCCACGCTGCCGGCAAGGCCGTGCAAGGGCCGTTGGCCACAGTCAAGAACCAGGATGTGGACGGCGCAACGCAGCTTCAACTGAAGCCCGACAGGCCCGCCCCGGGCCACCTGTTCTGGCAGGTTTTCTCGCCGTGGGGCCAGGTCCTCGCATCCGGCAAGGGCCCGCTCACACAGGCCGCCAGCCAGCCGTTTAAACACCAGGGCGATGTGTTTGTGTATTGGCAGGCGCTCGACGCGCAGGGCCGTCAGACCAGCGCCGGCCTGCAGCCGCTCAGTATCAAGCAGGACAACGCGATTCAGGAGGTCCTGCACAAGGAAGTGATCCCGCGGGGCAAGGACCTCCTGGTCCGCTGGCAGCTCGCTTCCACGGCCCAGCCGGATCAACGAATGGAGTTGCAGCTCTATGACGCGAACCAGGCACTGCTGCGCACGGTTTCCGTGAAGGCCCAAGCCGGTCAGGCCGTGATTCCCGGCTGGCAGGCCGGCAACCTGGCGCATCGCCTGCGTCTGCTCCTCCTGCGTGGCGATGCCGTTCTGGATGAAGAGCGCCGGACCGTTTACACCCGGCCGGATCCGAATCGAGACCTGCAACAGTGGCACACCATTGTCTGGTCCACCGAGAGGGGCAATCTGGGTGAGCGCTGGCGCTACCAGCGGCTGCGCCAGCTCGGCATTTCGGCGATGGCCACAGTGGGGCGTTCGTCCGGCCTGAACAAGGCCGCTGCCGCGGCTGGTATGCGCGTGGTGCCCACCAATGTCTTCGTGCCGAAGAATCGATTCAATACCAAGAAGTTCAACGAAGAGAAATCGCGCCAGCGGCTCAAGGAGTTTGCGCCGCACCTGGCGCCTCTCTCGCCGCTTGGCTACTCGCTTGCCGACGAACCGACCGGTGAGACCCTGTCCTGGCGGGATAAGGCCGAGGCGATTCTGCGACCTATCGATCCCAATGCGCGTATCGGCTACTGCGGCGTCTTTCCGAGAGACCCGGCGGTCGTGCCGTTGCTCAAGACTTCGCGTTTTCTGACGCCCTATTCGCCCTATCCCCTGTATGGCGTCGATCTCTGGCGCGGTATCGAGCGCGACGTCTATCGTTCCTTTATGAATCCCGACGGGATCATGACGCTTTGGACCCATTATGCTCCGTGGAAAGACCACGAACCCTACAGCCGAAGCGCGCCCTGGGTCTGGCTGCTGGACGGCACCCGCGGGATCTCCTACTTCATGTCCGGCGCCAACTTCGCCGTCCTGAACAGTGATCTCACCACCACCCATGAAACCCGTTGGTGGCGCGAGGAGATCGCGCTGATCGCCTCGGGCATTGGCGAACAGGTGATCCGCATGAAGCGCGACACCGGCGCCGTACGCCTGCTCTACAACGGGAGTCGCGGGGCGGTCCAGCCCTGGGCCAAAGCCCTCAATCGAAGCAACACCCCGTACATCCTCGTCGATGCCAGGCAACCGGAGATGGATCGGCTCGCCGGTGCGCGGCTGGTCATTGCTGCCGATGCGCCGGTCGTCGGGCGCGACCTCGCCGAGGGCCTTGCCAAGGTGATCGCAGCCGGCGGCGTGGTCATTGGTTCGCACCGCTTTGCCGGCTCCGGTGCCGGGGCCGAGAAAGCCACGGCACTCTTCGGTTTCACTCGCAAGGGTCAGGCGGCCAAGGGCGGTCCCCTGAATGGGGTACGCTGCGCGGCAGCCCTGTCCGGCGCCGGCAAGACCGTGACGCTGGAAGGGCTGACAACCGGCGAACTGCTCCCGGCCGGTAATGCGGCAGGAGGCGCTCTGCCCTTTGCCCGCGTTGGCGACCTGGCGGTGCGGGATGCAGCCAAAGCGCCGCCCGCGCTCAAGCCGCTCTTTGCATCGCCGGCCGTTCGTGTCGGCAGCCAGGGGCGAGCCATCTACCTGGCCGTCCAGCCAGACCTTGCTTCCATCACCGACTGGCTCCCGCAGCTGCTGAAACAGGCGAAAGTTAAGACGCCGAGCATCCGCCTGACGGATCAGACAAAGGGAGCACCGCCTGTCTATGGGGTAACTTTCCGTGAAGGCCCCGTCCGTGTAGTGGGACTTGTGCCGGACTATATTCGCAGCCCCGCCCGGTGGTCACTCGGCAAGAAGAAGGGCATCGAGAACCGCGCCTGGTTTCATCATGGCCCGGAACGCTGGGCCCCGTTGAAATCCACCTTGGAGTCCCAAGAGAAGGCCCATGTCTATGATATGCGCGCCGGCAGGTATCTCGGGCATGTGACGTCGGCCCAAGTGGAACTCCTTCCCGGCAAGCCGCGCCTCTATGCCTTTCTCCCCTACAAAGTCGAGGCCGTCGCGCTCGCCGGCGCCGACGCGGCGAAAGCCGGTGAGGACGTGACGGTCAAGATCAACCTGAAGACCTCAGGGTCAACTGCCGGACAGCATGTGGTGCGCGTTGCGCTCAGCACGTCGGCAAACGAAACGGTGCCGTCCTGCACCGCCAATGTGCACCTGACGGCCGGTAAGGGCGAGGTCCGCCTGACGTTGCCGGCCGGCTTGGAGCCGGGTGTGTACCCGTTGACAGTGCGGGATGTGCTCAGTGGCGTGGTCGGCACGAAGGCGCTTTCCGTGAACGCGGCCGCCACCATCCCAACCCTGCCGCAGAAGTCGAAGATCGTCCGAGTGACGCGGAAGCCGCTGGATTGGCCGGCCGGCGAATGGCAAGAGCAACTGGATGATGTGAAAAAGCCGGCGGTCGCCGCCGCCAGAGTCGGCAAGCTGAGTCAGAAGATCATCCGCTATGGGCCGCACAATGGCAAGCGGCACCTGATGGCGAATTTCACTTTCGCCAATCCGTTGCGTACCTACAAGCTCAAGTACCTGGTCTGTAACGACAAGAGCGTCCAGCGCGGCGGCGAATTCCAGCGGGTGCGCGCGCTCAATTCGACGGGGCTCGGGATCAATGGGCCCAGGGCCATGCTCTGGTACTACAACGGCTATATCCAGATTTCGCTCGATGGCGTGCAGACCCTGGATTTCGCCATGACCAGCACCGAGGATACCAGCAAAGACGGCATCGCCCGGGCCCGACTGACGTGGAAGACGCCCAAAGGTTTGGTCCAGCTTGACTACGCCATGCTGCCGGATCACGAAGGACTCTTTCACCGGCTAACGGTCAAGCCCAGTGTGCCGCTGAGCAGTGTGGCGCTGCAGCTCCGCGGCTATCCGGCAGGTGTGGGTAAGAACGCAGGCAAGGCCTTTGTCAGAGTACCACAGGAGGAGAAGTCCTGGATGCTCATGGGCGATGCCGTGCGCGACCGCGCCTTCTTCCCCAAAGGCCAGGGCTGCGCCGGCCTGCTGATCAAGCCCGAACAATGGAAGAAGATCGCGTTCCACGGCAGGCCTTCGCTGCAAAGCCCGAAGCGCGCGACGGCCAGCAAGGACCCCTTCACCTTTGCCTGGGTCTGCTGGATCTTCCCGGAACGGACGAACGGCGAGGCGCTCGCCTATATGCGCAGCAACGCCGGCAAGACCCGGGAATTGCTGGATAAGGTCTTTCAGAAACACTGAGACGAAAGGATAGCCCATGCCCAACATACAGCCCGGCAAATTTGGCCGTCACAAGGTATTCGCCATTCTGGTTGTTGCGCTATTGGCAACATCCAGCGCGTTCTGTCAGGGAGATGAACCCGTGTCCACCTATAAGTTCAAAGACGTGAAGGAAGAGATTCGTCAGCCCTGGCACAAGACCTACCTGCCTGATGCCGCGACGCCGGCGGGCCAGCCCAATGCCGGCGCCGACTACATCAACAACTTCCTCGGAAAGGCGTTCGCCGGCAAACTGGAGAAATCGGCGGTACGGAAGCCTTGGCAGACCTACTCAAAATTCTTCAACTGGGCCGTATGGGGTTATCTGTCGCCGGACAGCAAGTACCGCAATGACAAACGACTGATCGAAATGTCTCGAACCTGGCTGGAGGGATTGCTCAAACGGCTGACGACCAAACCGGAAAATCCGAAGAAGGCGAAGAACTGGACTCCCGGTAAAATCGGCGACTTCTGGGGGTTTGCCGACTATACCATTCCACTTCTGGCGGTCGAGGCGCATCCGAAACTCAAGGTCGCCATCGGCGACGAGTTGTGCGCCAAGTACCGACAGATCGTCATTGCTTCGATTGAGGCGCACACGACGCCCGCGAAGTTCAACCGGCTCATCGCCAAGGCCGAAAACTACGTCAATATGGCCACCCACCCGATGGCTGTGTATGTCCACGGCTGGCTGCTGACCGGCGAGGAAAAGTACCTGCGCATGGCCCAGAGCATCGTCGCCATCCTTCATCGCGATCAGATGCCCAACGGCATGTTCCCCTATCGCATGCGCTTGGGCGACAAGCGTCATCTCGAGTTCGAGACCATGTACTACCGTGCCATCGAGATCCGCGCGCTGTATCTCTACTGGTGGGCAACAAAAAGCCCCATGGCGGAGGAGTGCCTGGAGCGGTCCAAGCCGTGGTATCCGCTGAACCTCGAGCCGCCGTACCATTTCAATGCCGGACCCGACATCTGGTGGAAAGACCAGTGGCGTACCTTCTGGTCCATGCATGTGGCCATGACCGCCGCGGCAACGCAGGACGGCGAGAACGCAACCATCGCCCGGGCCATGGCCAAGGACGGCAAGAGCCGCGACCGTTTCGACCTGGTCCTCGGTGCGTTGGCCTTCAATCAGATGGCAAAGATCGAAGCCAAGCCGGTGCGCGACAACTACGTGGTCCACGATCCCGACATCCGCGGCCTGCGCCTGCGCGCGGCCCCCTGGTCCTCCACCTTTACCGTTGGCTCGTTTACCTACACCCGCGTCAGTGCCATGCGCGTTCATGACAGCGGCAAAAACTACGATGCCCTGCATATGGCCCGCCCGTTCCTGCGCGTCGACCCGCTCTATCAGCTGCGCAGGTACGACTTCAACTACTCCATGCTCGGCCCTGCAGGAGGGGACTTCACGCACGTCATCCAAGACGATGTCGGAGCCGTCTGCACCGTCTATAAGCCGGCGTTGACGCCGAAGACCTGGCGTCCCGTGATCCCTCAGGCGCCGCTGCAAGTAACCGAACTCTGGCTCATGACCCCCCAAGGCCTGATCGGTTTGATCGACAGTCTGGCGCTGGAGGATAAGCAGGCCTATGAGTTCAACCACCAGTTCCGTTTTATTGTGAACGGCAAAAAATGGGAAGCCGATGAAGCCCAAAAGACCTGGCACGCCGGCACCCTGGATCTGCGCATCTGGCACACCGATTTTCCACACCACGTGGTCGAACGGGTGCGTCGCTACGCGCTGGCGCCGCAGTCCCGAAATGACTACCAACTCAGTTTGCTCGATCAACCGCGTGTGCCGGAAGAGATCGCCCAGGCACCCAAGAACAAGGACAAACGGCAGACCAAGGAGTACCTGCCGAAGAAGATCACCATCCCCGCGGGCTATCGTCGCCAGACGCTGGCGAGCATAACGCCGCGCGGTCTGGGGAAGGTCACGGCCGCCCGGAAAATAGATCACGATGCGTTGGTCGGCTTCGAGTGCCGCGTCGGCGACAAAACCTATGAAGTCCTCTACAACCCGACCAAGACTGCAGTTACCGTGCCGGCCGGCAACGGCCTGGCCGAACGCACCGTTCCGCCCGGCAAGATCGGTCTGACATTGACTGAATAAAAACCGTCCACGGGCTATCTTCTCGTGTCCTCAGCCCTCCGGCGCCAGCGGGAAGCGCAGGACCCAGGCATGTCCGCCAGGAGCTGATATTTTCGGCAACTGCAGTTCCGCGCCGCCTGCCGTTACGGACCACGGGATCGTGTCCGACGTGCCGAGCAGGACGACCTGTGAGCCGTCGGCCGGGCGGACGCCATGCAGCGTCAGCTTCTCCGGGGGCAGCTCGGCGTTCTCTTCCGGCAGCACAATGGCGTAGGCCGTGTCGCCCTTCTTTGTATACCGGATGCGGCCGTTGGCATACGGTTCGAGCGTTGTCGTGCCGTAGATCGCTTCGCTGTTGATATCCATCCATTTGCCGACGTCCTCCAGGCGATCGAGCGCGACCGGGTCGAACTTGCCGTCCGGCGACGGTCCGATGTTCAGAATCAAGTTGCCGCCCTTGGCGACGATGTCCGCCAGCATCTCGATGATGCATGCCGCCGATTTGTAGGTGTCATTCTCGCGATAGGACCAGCCGTCACCCATGGTGATGCAGGACTCCCAGGCGCGGCCCAGCGTCGCGTCCGGGATCTCCTGTTCCGGCGTGATGATGTTCTCGTGTTCGCCGCCCACCGTGCGGTCGGCGACCATCAGTCCCGGCTGCAGTGCTCGTGCCATCGCCACCATCTCGTCCATGCGGATATCCTGCGCGGGCGGGCGCACCTGGCCGCCGTCCAACCAGAGGATGTCGATCTTGCCGTAGTCGGACATCAACTCCTTCACCTGCGCGTGCACGAACTGCACAAACTGCTCCCAGACCTCCGGTTCCGCCGACGTGTCGTAGCTCGGATTGCGATCCGGCGCCGGCCGGCCGGGCGCCCAGTACCACGGGCAGTGCCAGTCGGACTTCGAGAAGTAACAGCTCACCGCAAAGTCGCGTTCGCGAAAGACATCGAAGACCTCCTTCACCACGTTCGCGCGCGAGTGCGTATGAAATGGACAGCTGGGGTGGGTGATGCGGTAGTCCGTTGTCTTCGTGTCCCACATGCAGAAGCCGTCGTGGTGCTTGGTCGTAAAGCAAACGTATTTCATGCCGGCGCGCCTGGCGGCGTCCGCCCACGATTCCGGATCGAAACCGACGGGATTGAACGTCTGGTTCAACGCGCGGTAGTCGGCCCGGAAGCGCTCCAGGTCTTTGCCGCGTTCGACCCAGCACAGCATGTCGTCCGGTCGCGCCCAGGTATCTTCTTCCACCAATGGCCAACTCTCAATGCAGTTCCACTGGCAGTAGATGCCCCAGTGGATGAACAGCCCGAACTTTAGATCCTGGAACCACGCCAATCGGTCCTTCAGCCACTGCGGGTAATCGTCAACGCTCTGCCAGTCGCCGGCATCGCCGGTCATTACGTCTGCGCGCTTTTCGGTCATCACAAAGTCCTTCCGTGGTTTGCGACGATACCATCGCACGTTCGCGGGATCGTGCCAGTGCAGCTGTTGAGGAACGTTGGATCCGCAGTAGTGTGGATGAACCACTCTTACCGGAAGGACAACACAATGGCAAAGATCGTATTGATTGGGGCAGGGGGCTTCGGCTGGACACGCAAACTGATGACCGACATCCTGACCTATCCGAAGATGGCGAAAGGAACCGTGGCGCTGGTCGATATCCACAAGGGTCGGCTGAAGACTGCCGAGCGCCTGTGCAAGAAGCTCATTGCCGCGGCGGATGCCCCGACGAAGCTCGAGGTCTCTACGGAACGCCGGGACGTACTGAAGGGCGCCGATGCCGTCATCGTCACCATCCTGTGCGGCAACACCAGCATCTGGCAGCATGACATCCTCATTCCGATGAAGTACGGCGTTGACATCAACGTCGGCGACACCCGCGGACCGGCCGGTATTTTCCGGGCGCTGCGCACCATCCCGACCATGCTCGATATCTGCCGCGACATGGAAGAGCTTTGTCCGAACGCCATCATGCTGAACTACACCAATCCGATGGCCATGCTGTGTGACGCCATGCAGAAGCAGACGAGCATTACCGTAACCGGGCTGTGCCACAGCGTGCAGGGCACCGCTGCCATGCTGGCGCGCTGGTGCGGCAAAAAGCCCGAACAGGTCTCCTACGTCTGCGCCGGATTGAATCATCTGTCCTGGTTCATCGAACTGCAGCACAACGGCAAGGACCTCCTGCCGAAACTGCGCAAGGTGGTCTCGACGGACAAAGAGATCTTCAATCACGAACAGGTGCGCAACGCGATGTTCCTGGCGCTGGGCTACTACGTCACCGAATCCAGCGGCCACAACTCCGAGTACAACCCGTGGTTCCGTAAGCGCAAAGATCTGATCAAGAAGCACTGCACCAACGGCACCGGCTGGAACCCCGGCGAGCACGCCTACATCCTCAAGGGCTACCGCAATAAAGAGAAGACCTGGCGCAAGAACCAGAGCGATTGGCTCAAGAGCAAAGAGCCGATCGAGATTAAGCGCAGCAATGAGTACGCCACGCGTATCATCAACGCCTGGATGGGCGAAGAACTCTTCCGCTTCAATGGCAACGTGCCGAACGCCGGCATCATCCCAAACCTGCCGGATTACTGTGTTGAGGTCCCGGTGCTTGCGGGGCGGCGGCAGTTGCAGGCAATGCAGGTCGGCAACCTGCCGGCGCAGGTCATGCCGCTGACCGCGAACCACGCCTACAGCGAAAGCATCGCCGTCGAAGCCTGTCGTCTCGGCGATCCGGAACTGGTCTACCAGTCCATCGTCAACGACCCGCTGACCGCCGCCGTGCTGTCCCTCGACGAGATCCGCAAGATGGTCGCCGAAATGCTGCGCAAGAACAAGAAGTACCTGCCGCACTTCAAGAGCGTTAAGCTCTGACAAGCTCGTCAGAGCGTTCTGTTCTTGTAGCCGCTGCGTGCTTCCGAGGTCTATTTCAAAAGGTCTGCTGTCTAGACTCGTTGTCGTGATCGTTGTCTACATTCGATCTCTGCGGTTTCGGACTGTCGCTTCGCTCCGAAGGGCGACAACGATCAAGACAACGACGATAGATGATGGAAGCCACGGCTATGGTTTTTCCTAAAGTGCTGTTGAGCTTGGTAGGTAGTGAATGGTCAATAGTAGATAGGGTCGGAAGACTTGCTATTTGGTGGTGCCTGATCTCTGTTGCATTCGCCACGCTTCTGGTATGTGGATTCCACCGCCGTAGACCCCGTGCAGCAGTAGCTTCCCCAAAGGTGTGTAGTCTTGGTCGTGCAGGTCAGGTTGCTCGGGCAGAAAGTCGTACCGCAGCAGGGCAAGCCAGCATCGAAGTCTGATGCCTGGTTCCTGCATGCCCACGATGCCGGCCAGGATGGCTCCGCCATCCTTCTTGTTGTGCAGCATGCGATCGGCGACGATCTGCGCGACTTGGCGCCGCAACCTGGCGTTTTCGATGCGCCACACGGCCTTTGCTTTTTCCGGCCCGCCATAGCACGCCATGTCCGCTAGGGTATATGGGATGTTGCGGGCGATCTTCCAGTCCTTGATCACTGGCTGTAGCCCTGCAACGACCTGCAGCGCGTTGTCCGGTGCCCCGGCACGACTTGCTTGGAGCAATGCCTCCCAGATGGGTCCTTCCAGACGTTCCTCGCAGAATGGCGGCAGGATTTCTTTTGCAGTGACCCGTATTTCGGGATCAGACGACTTTACCGCCTGCAGCAGGGCGCCAAGCGCTGGCAACCCAATAGCCCTCAGCTCTTTGCGGACGGCGCCACGCACACGGTAGTCTTCGGCGCCAAGCTTGGGGAGCAACGCGAAGGCACGCTTCGCTTTCGGATTTGCTAGACTGATCTTGGGCAGCAGAGCGTATGCGTTCTCGGGGCTTTCGGGATCAATGTCCGGCAGGATCGCATCATAGATGTCGAGGACCTTTCCATCTTGCCAGCAATAGGCACGCATTTCTCCATAGGCAGGAAGGCAGTCCCAACTGTCGTCTTTACCGTAAAGAGCTTCTTCCTTGACGGAGGTGTCGCCGTGGTAGATGCGGACCTCGATCTCCGGTTCTTCAGACCAGTCATGGGTAGCCAGAAGCGAATCAAGTTCCCCTGCGTTGATCTCGTAGTAGCGGTCCGCCATCTGCTCCATCATGGCAAGCAGTTTCTCATTCTGGGTATGGCCCAGCGGGGTCAGTGCGAAAAAGAGAAGAAGACACAAGAGTTGCTGTAGTTGGCGTCGCATGAGCCGACCTTTCGGTGTCTATCAGTGCTTACGGCAGTTCCGCCGGATCCTGTATCATCCACCTCCCGCTGAAAGAATCTTCCGCGAATCTTCGTCCGCGCTCTTGACATATTGTTAGGTATACACTAAGCTAAGTGTAGAAAACACACGAAGTGACGACCGAGAACGGTAACCCGAAGACGAAGGAGGACCAAGAGATGAAAGTCCACTTGCTCGCAATCGATCCGCAGAATGATTTCTGCACGCCGAACGGGGCACTGTTCGTACCCGGGGCCGACCAGGACATGGCGCGGCTCGCGACCTTTCTCAAGGCCATGGTCAAACGAATTGATGAGATCCACGTGACGTTGGATTCGCACTTGCCGCTGCACATCGCTCACGGCGTGATGTGGCTGGATCAGAATGGGAAACACCCGGATCCGTTTACCATCATCACCGATGATGCCGTGGAACGCGGGGAGTATCGGACGGTGCGGCCGTTGCTCTACAACGATCCGGCCGAAGGCCGTGTGCCATGGGGTTTGCACTACACGCGCAAACTCAAAGACGACGGGCGTTATGCGCTGTGCATCTGGCCGCAGCACTGTCTGATCGGCAGCCCGGGTGCGGCGGTACAGGCTGATTTCTTCCAGGCGCTGCAGGAGTGGCAGGAGACGCGCATCGGTCTGGTCAACTACGTGACCAAGGGCTCCAACTACAAGACGGAGCACTACGGCGCGGTCCGCGCCGACGTCGAGGATCCCGGTGATCCGGGAACGCAGTTGAACATGGAGATCATCCGCATGCTGCAGGATCCTGAGATCGCCGACATCCTGATCACCGGCGAGGCGTTGAGTCACTGCGTGGCCAACACGATCCGCGACATCGCCAATACGTTCGGCGAAGAGAACATCGCGAAGTTTGTGCTGCTCGAGGACACCTGTTCCAACGTCCCCGGCTTCGAAGCGCAAGGCGACGACTTCGTCAAGGAGATGACCCAACGCGGCATGCGCGTCACGACCACGGTCGACTACGCTGCGTAGCACGGCGGGGCCTCGGAACACGAGACACGAGATGCGGAACACAAGATGCGGAACACGGTACACGGTACACGAGATGTGGGACGGGACACAAAACGCGGAACACGAAACACCGGCCTTCGCGCAAGGCTACGGCGCGGCAGACCGAGACACGGTCGAGCGCGAGCGTCAGCACGTGTCGACCACAGCATCCGAGTACTCAATACCGAACACTGGAGGACTGAGCAATGCCATTACTTAACTCAGACGACCTTTTGAAGGCCGCATCCGGCTACCGGTTTGCGGTGACACCGATCGACGATCTGGGAGCTGCCGAGTACACGCTGGTGGGTATCGCCTGCGATGTCAGCGGATCCGTCGCCAACTATAAGAAAGATATGGAGAAGTGCCTCAAGGAGATCCTTGGGAGCTGTCAAAAATCGCCGCGCAGTGAGAACCTGCTGCTGCGTCTGATCCAGTTCGACGACAACATCACCGAGACACACGGCTTCAAATTGCTCAGCCTGCTGCAGCCGAAAGACTACGCCAACGTGCTGAACATCGGCGGTTGTACGGCGCTGTACGACAGTCTGTACGCGCTGGCCGAATCGGTTGGCGACTACGGCAAGATCCTGGCGGACCAGGATTTTGAGGTGAACGGCATCGTCTTTGTCATCACCGATGGCGCCGACAACGCGTCGCGCTTCACGCCGCACAAGATCCGTCAACTCCGGGAGCGGATCATCCAACAGGAAGCGTTGGAGTCGCTGCTGGTCATTCTCATTGGCGTTGCCGTTGACCGGGATTACCTGGACGTGCTGAAGAACGAGGCGCAACTGGACCAATACGTGGACTTGGCGGACGCCAGCCATAAGACGTTGGCCCGGCTGGCAGCGTTCGTGTCCCAGAGCATCTCCAGTCAGAGCCAGAGTCTTGGCAGCGGCCAGGCCAGTGTGACATTGACGTTCTAGAGCAGCTTGACAAAACTGCAGCCGCTAATCCAACAGAGGCTACTGCAAAGCCTTCAGCGTTGCTCGGTTTTGCCATACAAACCTGGGGTAGGCTCCGCCAACCCCAGGCTTGAGACTATCACGCCTTCAGCGTGAGGAGTTGCGGCTCGGCAAAAAGTCAATACGCCGTCGAGGGACCCCGCGACACCCGACACCTGAAACCCGAAACCCGACACCTGAAACCTGACACCTGAAACCTGACACCTGAAACCTGACCCCGCGACACCCGACACCTGAAACCTGAAACTCGACACCTGAAACCCCGATAGCCATGACCGATCGAATGTACAACTGTGATGCTTACTACGCGGGAACGCCGCACCATCCGTGCCAGGACTTCGCCGTGGCAGCCAGAGGACGAGTCAACGGCCGATCATGTATCTGTGCGATCCTGGCGGACGGCTGTTCGTCGGCGGCGCATTCGGATGTGGGCGCCCGCGTGGTGAGTTTTGCCTTGCTGACGGCGATGCGCCGGGAACTGGCGCGTTCGACGTTCGTGGTTGAGCGCCTGCAGAAGAACCTGTTGCGGCGCTTGCGGCTGGCGCGTCGGTCACTGGGGATTCCACCGGGCTGTCTGGACGCGACACTGATTGGGCTGGCTTGCGACGGTCGCCGCGTGTATGCCGTGGCCTGGGGCGACGGTGTGCTTTGTCTGCCGCCGGCGATGGGCGGGGTCGTTATGTTGGAGTACCCCTCCGGCGCACCGTTCTATCCGTCGTATGCACTCGATACGGCGCGCTGCCGTGAGTACGAGACCGAATTCGGCGGCGATCTGGTCGTGCATGCAAGCGGAACGAAGAGACGGCGGAGTGCAAGTGTGGCTCCGGCGTTCTTCGCGTCCGCGGCTGTGGATGATGTTGGCCCTGGGTTCGCCCTGACCGCCTTTTCCGACGGCATCGGTGCGTTCCGTGATCAGGAGATGAATGTCGTCGGCGGCGTGGCCTTGGCCGAGGAGTTTTCGGCGTTCAAGAGCCGGCGCGGGAAATACGTGGAACGCCGTTTTCGTAAGGCGATGAAGACCTCTCTGGCGGCGGGGCAGCAACCATTTGATGACGTGTCGTGCGCGTCAATCTGCGAGGTGAGCGATGAAAACGACATACCACAGCCCGCTGACGGGAAAGGTGAAGACTGACAATCAGAACTTCATCGGCAAGGGCGGCCAGGCGTCGGTGTTCCGGCATCGCGGGTACGCGTTGAAGATCTACCACAATCCGGCAGCCATGGTGCCCGAGGCGAAACTGCGGGAACTGGCGCAGTTGTCGGTTGCAGACGTGCTGAAGCCGTTAGACGTGTTACTGGACCGCAAGGATAACGCGGTCGGCTATGTCATGGAGTTCTGCCGCAATGCCGAGCCCCTCTGTCGTTTGTTCGCCAACGGCTTCAAACGCCGGCACGGGGTTGAGTTGTCAACGGCGATCGACTTGCTGAAGGACATGCAGCAGAGCATTTCGGCGATCCATCAGGAGGGCTTTCTGGTGGTGGACCTGAACGAGTTGAACGTGCTGATCAAGACCTCTTGGGATGCGGCGGTGTTTATTGACGTTGACAGCTATCAGACACCGTCGTTTCCGGCGGGCGCGATCATGGAGAGCATCCGGGATCCGGTGGTGACGAAGAATCGGTTCACGACCTTGTCGGACTGGTATTCGTTTGCCGTGCTGGCCTTTCAGTTGTACATCGGGATCCACCCGTTCAAGGGGCGGCACCCGAACTACAAGAAGGGCGACTGGCAGCAGCGGATGCGCGACGGCGCCTCGGCATTTGATGCGGGTGTGGGTTTGCCGGTGGCCTGCAATGATTTGTCGGTGATCCCCAAGCCACACGCTGAGTGGCTCAAGACCATACTGTCAAATCGTGACCGTACGGTGCCGCCGTGGCCCGATCAATCGGGTCCGGTGTGTATCGGCTTTGTCCAGCCGCGGCAGTTGCAGGCGACGCCGGACTACAGCGTCACCGAGGTGGCACGCCTGTCGGAACCCATTTTGGATGCGTTTCAGCAGTGCGGCATCTTCTACTTTCTTACGGCGTCCGGGATCTGGTGTAACGGCAGAAAGGTGGCGGTGCGCGCCGGTTCCCGGGAAGCGGTGTTGTTTGCGGACGCGGGCCAGCTGGCGGCGGCGTACGACGGTGAGACCTTACGCTTCAAGACGTTCGACGGCAGCACAGCCAAGGCGGAGCCGGCAGATGACGTGTTCTATCGCGAAGGTGTCATGTACTCGGTCTTTGAGGACACGTTGTTTGAGCATGTGCTGACGTCGGTTGGTTCGAGAGTGATCGTCTCGAAGCGTTCGTTGTGTGGTTTTGTTGCCGGCCATGCCCGCGTGTTTGACGGTCTCATGATCCAGGAGACACTGGAGCACTGCATCCTTGTGATCCCTGCCGGGGAAGGGCGTTGTTGTGTGCGTCCGGTTCCGGAGTTGTCCGGGTATCGCATTGTTAATGCTGTGTCACGCGGCACGGCTGCTGTGGTGTTGGCTGAGAAAGACGGCGTATACCATCGGTTTGTATTGGTCTTCGCAGCGGACTTCCAGTCGTATCAAGTGCGCGCCGCCGCAGACGTTGAAGAGATGAATCTGACGTTGGCGGGGTTGCCGAACGGAATCTGCGTCCTGCCGATTGGTGATGGCCAGGTTGAGGTGTTTCGCGATGCGGCAACGGTACGGACCATGGAGGATGCACCGATCGGTGCCGACCAGATTCTGTTGGCGACCGGCAAAGGCTTGCACGTAGTAAACGGCTCGGTTCTCGCGCGCGTGCAGGTGAAATCGGCCTAACTGAGCTTTATTGACCTGCTCGTTGAAGAGCGTGCGGATACTGCCATTGTCCTTGACTCCCGTCGCGTTGTAACGATATTGTATTACCAGTGTTACCGCAGGAAATTTCCCCAGACACGAGTGAGAAGAGAGTATGTTCGAGACGAATCTAAACCGAAAATTGAACATCGTGGAGGTGCGGCTCGGCTCAGGGGGGCACGACGACCATGTGAGTAGTCGTGATGCCCTTTTCGCGTTCTGTCAGGAAAACCGCGTGTTCCGGATCGTGATCGATGCGCGCGAATTGCAGATGGATGAGTCGGCGGGCACGATGGATTTCTACGAATTTGCCGTTTCCTGGGTGGAGATGGCCGCGGGCGCCCCGATTCGGATTGCCGGGGTACTGCCGCGGGATGCCGCGAGCCGAAACGATGTTGTCTTTGGCGATAACGTAGCCCACAATCGGGGGTTGATGACGGGAGCCTTCACGGACATTGATGCGGCACGGGCATGGTTGTGCGGCAAAGAGACCTGTCGGGAGAAGTCACAATCCGACGCTGCCGTTAAAGAATCGTAGCCGTTTGGATACCAGGAAGCGTGGCAACCCGTCCTGGGATGATAGTAAGGACTCGACGATTCACGTGTTGTCATCAGAAGATCCCGCACCCTTGCGATGCGGAGTTTCAGGATCGGTCACCTACACCAAACGGCCAGTTCCCGTTCTCCTGTCCCCTCTGGTTGGCTGCCAACCAGAGGGGACAGGAGAACGAGGGTGTAGGGTGTGGCACGGAATTCATGTCGGTGACCGACCCTCAAGCACCGCCGGTCAAGGTTTATTCCGCAGGCATAGCCGTTGCGGGGCTGCGGGATCTAAAAAAGGGCATCACGTGAAATCTCCCGCTGACCTTGCCACTTCGACCGGTTTCCGTTAGATTACGCTTTCAAGGTGTAAGGTTGCCTATGAGCGGGAGACACAGGCTCTGCCGTGATGACTTGGTTGCGGAGCAGTTGGGACAGAAACTACAGAAGAGGGCTGAGACGATGAAGCGAGTGCTGGTTCTGTTGGTTGCGGTAGTGGGCGCCATGATGGCGACTGGGTGTGCGTCGGTGTACAAGATGGATCAGTACGACGGGTTCGGTGACTGGTTCGTCGGGCGGCCGGGCTTTCGCAACACGCTGAAGGCTCCACTTGACGCTCGTACCCACAAGGTGACGGATTACACGTTCCTGCACCCGCCATTGATTGACACCAAACGCCGGATCCCGCTGTATCTGCATTTGCGTCTGCCGGAGATCATCTTCCAGCCGGCCGGTTGCTGTTGGTATCCACAACGCTGGGTCCCCGGGAAACCGGGCGCTCGCAATGACGCGATTTACAAGTATAAGAAAGAGATGGAAGGCAAGGAGAAGATCCGCTTCTCCGGCTATCCGCAGTACAACTACAATCAACTGTATTACGCGGAGCAACGGGAAACCGGCGATTACACGAATTCCTGGACCTTCGAAATGACCGATGCGGGGCTGATTGAGATCATCCCCTACCGGCTATATACCTCGGACGCCAAGCCGGGAACGAAGTTCTTCCGCACCCTGATGCACCCCTTCAACTACATTCTCCAGGTGGGGTATGCCGTGGTGTGGCGCGTGCCGGTATACGCCGTGCACGACATCTCCAAGACACTCATGATCCCCGTTGCGGCCATTTACTATATAACGCGAGACTGAGTAACTTGACAGTACCGAGTTCTTCGGTCATTTCTTCTCTCGTAAGATGGCGGCCTGAAGGGCTAAATCCACCCACTCTTTCGTGAGTTCTCTGAATCGCTTGTAATTGGCGATCTGTCTTTTTACGGTCTCAACGTTTTCCTCCTTCACGTACTGTGTTCGACCTTTTCCATTGTGGGAAAAGCTCAGTTGATGATACTCGCCGCCCCAGCTTCGGGTCTGCACTGTCAGCGAACCGGGCCGCATTTCATCAAGACTCATCAATTCTTTCTTGATCGCCTTGATCCGTCGTTGGATTGTCTTAATTTTATGCATATATGTATCATATATATGATGTACCTGTTTACCGCGCCTCAAACTGAGGCTGTAATTTTTTTCTTCATCAGCGC
>CAYLNH010000062.1:0-29549 GCA_964384625.1 uncultured Lentisphaerales bacterium | reverse complement strand
TGGAACTACAAAATCGCCGCTAATTGTTCATGTTAATTTCGGACGAGCTCTAAGCGCTTCCGTCTTCCCTCAAGCGCTTCGCCGGACACGGTCGCCCGTCAGGCTACGCCTTGGCACGCCAATAACTCAATGAGTGTAAACCGGCGTTTCATAAGGATATACCCTTTGTCGCAGAATTGCCGTAAGATACTCTTTCGGCGCGGGAATTTCAAGCTGAAGTCGTGTTTACGAACGCGACCTCAACCAGCTGTCGGCGGAAACAGGATCGTTGCAGGGTGGCGGCTTGATATTTCGTCGGAAAGCCGTTCGAGCGGCTGCAGCAGGGATTCATCTCCGTATGCCCGGGCGGCGGCGCTCCAGGTGAAGATGGTGCTGCCGAAGCGCACCGGCTTGATTTGCTGGTGCGGCCAGTCATCCGGGCGGCCGATGTACTGTCCGGCATAGTCGAGTGCCAGCCGCAAACTGCGCCCGTCAGCGCTCTGCCAACGCCAGAGGTCCAATCCCAACAGGTTGCCCATCAGTGCCAGCATAGCCCAGCCCTTCAACGTCATCAGCGTATAGCCGAAGGAGTTGGTTCGCCGCAGTTCGTGCGGCAGACTGCCGTCGGCAGCGATTTGATCATCAAGCCGTAGCGGGCAACTCCCACGCAGGACCTCCTTGGCCATGTTGTCGTTGCCGACGAAACGTGCGAAGGCGCAGAGCTGAGCGTCGTACCAGGTACCGCGGTTGTTGTCCAGCCCCTTTTCCTTCAGGCCCTGATCGCTGGTCTGCAGCCAGTCCAGGTACTCCTTGAACCACTGCCGCAAACCAAGATCGGCGGGATCCGTCCACGGTTTCGCGCCGGCGAGGATGCCGAAGGCCTGCACGAGGTCCACCCAGTTGTGCGTGGCGATCACACCGGTGGGATAGGGCGGCTCATCACCCGGCGTCCACTTCGAGTACGTCAGGTTCGGATTCATCCGCGTCGCCGGATCCAGAAACCAGACGTGCAGTAGGTGGACAGCGTGTTCTGCGTACTTCTCCTCACCCGTTGCCATTGCGGCCCAGGCCAGGTCGATCACAGCACGGGTCATCTTCTGCATCCGGCCCATGTCGTAGTCGTCGCCGTTGATGGCCGGACCGGCTTGGCCGTCTTTGATAATGTACGGCAGACCATCCGGCGTGTCCGGGTTGGGCCAGGCATAGGTCGGCATGCGCAGGAAATCGTGTTTGTCGCCGCTGGGCGGGGTCAGGTTCTTATCCATGACGCTGAACGGGCCGGCGTCCAGGGCCTGGTCGCCCTTCGCCTTCAGGGCGCGGACCAGGGCGCTGTCGCCATCCTGCCGGCAATGTTGATGGAACGTCTCGAGCTGCTCCGTGGTGAGATAGATTTCGTTGGCTTTGGCGGGGGCAAATGTCATGCTGTCGTCCTCTTACAAGCCTGCCGGCGGCCGCCCGAAACGAGAGGGGCGGCCTTGTTGACGGGCAGGCTTTCCGGTGATGCTACCCATAGCTTCGCAGAACCGTTTGCCTAGTGCAGATCATTGGGACAAGGCGAAAATGCTGCATCGCCTCGCCGAGGTGCTCAAGCAGTTCCACGCCCCGGGCGGGGGCTTTCTGACGAATCGCGGCGCCCCGGGTCCGGGCAGTCCGGCCTACCGTGTCGGCCCGAAGGTCATCGAGGAGAATACCAACGTCACGGGTCTCGCGCACAAGATGCGCCATCTGCTGTACGCCCTCGCCCACGACCGCAAGACCGTCCCATCCGAGCCGCGCGTCAGGGACCACCTTGACGGCCCGGCCAAGTATGACGAGCAGCTCGGGCGGCGCCGCTTCGCGGCGTTACATCAGCACTTGACGATCCGCTGTGGAACGGAACATGCCCGGGCTGCAGCCGAGTCGTTTGCGGAAGACGCGGCCGAAGTAGTTGGCCGAGTCGTAGCCGCACTGGGCGGCGATTTCCTTGATGGAATACCGGCTGGTGCGTAACAGCCGAATCGCCGCCTGGATGCGCAACCCCTCCAGCGTGTTCGAGAATGACTCCCCCGTTTGCTCCCGGAATAGACGGGATACGTGGTTGGGATGGAGTCCGAATTCTGCGGCCACCATGTTGCGGTTGATCGGCAGGCAGTAATTCTCTTCCAGGTAGCCCCGAAGCCGATAGAGGGTCGCCAGGGCGCGATCCGGCAGCGGCCCGGCCTGCGCCATATCCTTATGCGTCAGGACAAGCAAAGCCCTGGCCAGATCAAGACCTCCTGCCGGATCGTCGCCCAGATGCTCCAACGCCGTCAAGGTGTGTCGCGTGCTTGCGGACAGTGTGGGCGGCGCAATGAAGTTCAGTCGCAGTGCGCCGCGGTCATCCTTCCAGTTGAGCGAGATCGAGTTCGAGCCGTACAGAAACGAGAGCAACGTATAACGCGGCCCCGGGAGCACTTGATGCCAACTGTCGGTGGGACAGAACAGCACATCGCCGCGGCGCAGCTGGATGTCCTGGGGTTCCGTCTTTCCCTGGATCTTCACATGCCGACAGCCACGGAGCATCACAAAGATCCGCGGCCGCTGCGGTGCATGCGCTCCTTCCGGCGGCGGCGATGCCCCCGCCAGAACCAGTTGCGAGCAAACGTCCGCATCGAGATAGCTCTGCAGCCGCCGGAGGATCCGGGTGCGCACCGCCTCACTATTGGTCCGATGATATAATGTGAGCTTTGTGCTGTTCATGTTTGCATTTTACTGTAGGTCTGGCCTTGCAGCATGCGTGATTTGTTACCAAAGGTTTATTATAGCGTATTTACAGGCATGAACCAAGCGGGAGTGAACCCATGACTTTGCCGAAACCGAATGTGATCTTTATCCTGTCCGACGATATGAGCTGGGCGGACATGGGCTGCTTTGGGCAGACAAAGATCGAGACGCCGCATCTCGACGCGCTCTGCACCGGCGGCGTGCGGTTTAACGCCTGCTACGCGGGTGCCCCGCTCTGCGCTCCCTCCCGGTCCTGCCTCATGCAGGGACGTCACCTGGGCCATGCCACGGTTCGTGAGAATATGGTGCGGGATGGTGATGCAGTGTACCGACATTGCCTGCAGGCAGACGACACAACCGTGGCGCACATCTTCAAACAGGCCGGCTACGCCACCGGCATGTTCGGCAAGTGGGGACTGGCGCTGCATAATCAAACCGGCCAGCCGAACGACATGGGCTTCGATGAGTTCTTCGGATATCTCAACCAGCGCAAAGCGCACAGCTACTATCCCCCCTATCTCTGGCACAACACCGAACGCATCGACCTGCCGGAGAACGTCGGCCACCTGCACCGCGAACCCAATGAATACAAAGCGGACGGCACGACGTTGGTCAACGGCGTCAAGGACCCCCTTGCCGCGTCCTATTCGTTTGACCTGTGCGAAGAGAAATCACTGGCGTTCGTCCGCCGGCACAAAGACGATCCGTTCTTCCTCTACCTGCCGGTAACGATCCCGCACGGCGCCCTGGAGGCGCCCAGCCTGCTGCAGTATAACGACCGCGACTGGCCGCTGCTCCACAAGATCTACGCCGCCATGGTCACCCGTCTGGACGACGCGGTCGGCCGCCTGGTAGAGATGCTGCACGAGCTGAACATCTACGACAACACGTTGATCATCTTTGCCAGCGACAACGGCTACAGCTTCAAGAACAAAGCCGACGACGAAGACGGGGTCACGCTGGCCGAGTTCTTTGACCACACCGGGCCGTACAAAGGCACGAAAGGCAACCTTAATCAGGGCGGGCTTCGGGTGCCGGCTTTTGCCCATTGGTCCGGGCACATCGAAGCGGGCAGCGTCTCGAACGCCCCTTGGGCGTTCTACGACTTTTTGCCGAGCATGTGCGGCCTTCTGGAGCAGCCGCTCCCGGACGGCGTCGACGGCGTCAACGTGCTGCCCACGTGGACCGGCTGCGGCGAGCAACAGGACCGCGAGTACTTCTACTGGCAGTTCAATGACGAACAGGCTGCGCGTCTGGATGACTTGTACATCTACCGTCGGACGCCAAGCGCCCCCATCGAAATCTACCATGTGGATGACGACCCGCAGCAGGAGACGGATCTGGCCGGCGCCAACCCAGATCTCGTGGCCAGAGCCGCCGCGATCTTCGACCGCGAGCACACGCCGACGGTATTCTTCCCCAGTCCCGGCGAATCACGCGAAGCCTGGTCTGCCCGTCTGCACGCCAGCGGCCAGGAGCTCGACCACAACGTCAATACGTGAGCCGGCCGCACGGTGGTTGAATGGCATTCCCCGGTTTCCCGCCGGTCACCCGGGGCTATTCCTGTTGCCGCGCCGTTGGGGCACGGCTGAGCGGCATCACCGCACCGGCGGCGGTGGTGGGCAGAGCCGCGTCAAGAGCGATGATCCAGACGACCAGTTTCCCCCCGGCCGGCTGTTTGCTTCGCTGTGTTGGGTTGACCGGGAAAAGCGGGGAAGCATCGCATATCTTCACATGGGAAGTTGTCTCGCCGGGTCTCATGGCTACTGTGAGATTTTCTCTTTCATATACTTCTGGAGTTGATCACGATGTCTCAAACGGAAAAAGCACCGACGAATATCGTCTTGATCGTCACCGACGACATGGGCTGGGGCGACCTTGGCTGTTATGGCAACGACAAGGTGCGCACGCCCAATCTCGATCGGCTCGCCGCCGAGGGCATGCGCTTCACCGACTTCCATTCGAACGGTTCCATGTGCTCGCCAACCCGGGCCGCCATGTTGACCGGGCGTTACCAGCAGCGCGTCGGTGTGGAGACGATCGGCGGCGTTATCAGCGAAGACGACGTCGTTGTGGCGCAACGCCTGCACGATGCCGGTTATGCCTGCGGCATGTTCGGCAAGTGGCACATCTCCGGCCATGCGCGATCCGAAGAATGGTATCGCGATCGCCTGCCGCTGCACTACGGCTTTGACCGCTACATCGGCATCATGGGCGGATTCATCGATCACATCGGCCACCGGACTTCCGAAGGCTGTACCGACTGGTGGCACGGCGACCAGCTCGTCGAAGAGGAGGGCTACGCGACGCACCTGCTGACCGATCACGCCATCGACTACATCCGCGAACATCACGACCGGCCGTTTTTCTGCTATGTCCCGTACGTAGACATTCACTTCCCCTGGATGACTCCGGAGGATCCGGCCTATTTTCAGGAAGGCGAGCACTACCCGGATCCCGGTGATCCGGCCCACAGCCGCGTTGGCCCCTATGACGGCACCGCTGAACTCCAGAGCGTCGTGCACCGTATGATCCACGAAACAGACGTCGGCGTCGGCCGGATTGTCGCGACGCTGGAGGAACTGGCGTTGGTCGAGAACACGCTCGTCATTTTCACGTCGGACAACGGCGGCTATATCCACTACCGCGGCACCAACCACGGCCAGATTTCCAACATGGGGCCATACCGCGACCAGAAGGGAACCCTTTACGAAGGCGGCCATCGCGTGCCGGCGATCGCCTGGCAGCCGGGCCGTGTACCCGCGGGCGTGGAAACGGCCTGTACGGCCATGACCTATGATTTCTATCCGACGTTCCTGGAACTGGCCGGTATCCCGCTGCCGCCGACCGACGGTCCGAACGCATTGGACGGCGTCAGCCTGCTGCCGTTGCTTTATGAGGAGACGCCCCTGCCGTCGCGGCAATTGTTCTGGCGCTATCGCAAGCAGCGCGCCATGCGCGACGGTCCCTGGAAACTCTACTACCACGTCGACTCCGACCCCGAGTTGTATCACCTCGACAACGATCCCGGGGAAGCCCATGATCTCGCCGCCGATCAGCCGGAGCGCGTTGCCGCAATGATGCAGGCCCTGGCGGAATGGGAAGCCGACGTCGACGGGTGATTGCGGAGGGCCGAAAGTCCGATTGTATCACGAGCATCCCTGCTCGTGAAAGTCATAAGCAGGGATGCTCATGGTACATTCCTGAGTTGCTTTCGAGTACGGGCGATTTGCGCCGGACATAAAGCGCGAAAGAATACCCACCGCATCTGGTGCGCCGGTGTAGTGCGTCAGTCACGGGGAGTGGCTCCCCCGTGCTGTCTCCCTGCCGGTGGTGAAACGCCGGCAGGCGCTACACCCGTCACTGACGCGTTACGCGTCAATGCGCGAGGTGCGCCAGGTAGCAAAGCGGTGAACAGAGGCTATGGTGGGGGCAACAACGAGACCAACTTGGTTGAAGGAGTCACATTGAAAAGAATTGATATTTCGATCGTCGTCGGCCTGCTGGTGGCCGGGCACGTAGCCGCCGCGCCGCCGGACGTCACCAAGAAACTGGAACTGCTCGGCAACCCCTACAAGAAGAAGTATAAATCGGGGCAGAGAATCTACGCCCGGAACATCTGGGACATGATGTCGTTTAAGGGCAAGCTCTATCTGGGCGGCGGCAACAGCAGCAATACCGGGCCGGGCCGTAATGCGGGGCCGGTGCCGATAATCAGCTATGACCCCAAGAGCGGGAAGTTCACCCAGGAATACGTTGTTAAGGACGAGCAGATCGATCTGATCTACAACTTCGACGGTCAACTCTATGTCCCGGGGCACGACCCCAAGGAGAGCTGGAACCTGGGAAACTTCTACCGTCTGGAAGCCGACGGCAAGTGGCAGAAACACCGCAATCTTCCCGGCGGCATTCACAACTACGCCATGGCCTGGGACGGCAAACGGCTGTTCGCCGGACTCGGTACGAAGAAAGGCGCGATTGTCGCGGTGTCCGAAGACAAAGGCAAGACCTGGACCACGAACAAAATGACCGGCGGCCGCGTGTACTCGCTGTTGACCATCGGCGATACCGTTTGCGCCGGGTCCATGATCTTGGTGATGCCGAAGTCAAGCAAGCGGCGGAAATACTCCTATGCACCGCTGTATGGCTACAAGAACGGCAAGTTCGAACGGCTGAAAGACATCAGCAGTGAGGACCTCCTGCCGGATACGCATCCTGAACCGAAGAAGCGCGCGAAGGACAAACGCGCTCCGGGGTATGTCGTGGCCAAGATCGTCAAACCGCTGACCGTTGGAAAGCACACATTGTACATCGGGGCCGCCTGTCACAACGATCATCAGTTCATGCCGCTGGGCGCGTATGTGATCGATGCGAAACGTAAGGCCAGGAAGATCGAATTGCCGGAGGGCAGCCGTCCCTGGGACATTATCCACCTCGACAAGACAACGTATGTGCTGATCGATACACCGGCGGAAGACGGCACCACCGTAACCGTCATGGCTACCCGCGACATGAAACGTTGGCGACCGCTCTTCACGTTTGCCGCGCCCACATTCGCGCGGTCGTTTGAGTTGCTCGACGGCGATTTCTTTTTCGGCCTGGGCTGCGAGGTCAAGGACCCCAAGAAATGGGATCAGAAGGAGCTCAAGCCGGAGACCGGCAACATCCTCCGCCTGCGTGGCGGGCGTTCGAAAAAATAGGTCCCGAGCACAAGTTCTCGCGCTGAGCTAGCTCATCCCGTCGCTTGCGGCGGGTGCTTCCAGCATGCATAGTCTGTGTCATACAGGCATAGACTACGGAGGCGTCATACGCGATGGGGAACGTACGGGTACGGGGACACGACTACCACGGTAAGGGGTACTACTTCATCACGTTCGGCACACTTGGGCGGCGTTCGTGCCTGTCACGCATTGTGCAAGGACAGGTCGTGCTTGAACCGGCTGGTGAATTGCTGATGGAGAACTGGTGGAAGATCGCCCAGGAGGACCCGGCCTATGAACTGGGCGTGACGGCGGTCATGCCGGATCACTTCCATGGTCTGGCGATTGCGCGGCGGAAGCCGAAGTATGTGATTGGAACGCATGTCGCACGCATGGAGGGACGCGTTGTCCATGCACTGCGCAAACAAGCTGGTGACCCAAAGCTGAAGCTGTGGGATGAAGGCTTCTACGATTATCTCTCGCTCAACCTGGGAATGTTGAAGGCATTCGAAAGCTACATCCGCGACAACCCGACTCGTTGGCAATTACGGTACGACCATCCCGAATGGTTCCGTAAGCAGTATGCGCTGCAGCATCCGCGATTGCCGGCAGAACGAACCTGGACTGCATATGGCGATCGAACGCTATTGGATCATCCCTGGCTTGTCCCTGTCGTCGTATCCACAAAGATCTCCGCGCCCCAGCATCAAAAACGAATTGCGGACATTCTTGGAAAGGTGCGAAGGGGTGCCATTCCCATTGGTGGGTTCATCTCCCCAGGAGAACGCGAGGTGGCTGCGGAGGTAACAAAGCTGCCGCGAGCACGGATCATCAAACTTGAGCCATGGGGGTTGAGGCGATACAAGCCCAGCGGCACGACCGCAACTCGTTGGCTGGCCAGCGGTCGCACGTTGGTGCTCACGGGCTTTTCCGACGACGAACCAAGAGACTGCCGTCGGGCCAACTGCCTGCAGAACAACGAGTGGGTGCAGCAGATCGCGGCAGCAGTGCCCGAGCACAAGTGTCCTTCCTGAGCTAGCTCAATCCGTCGCTTGCGGCGGGAGCTATTCTACTACCACCGGCAATAACCTGCCGCCAGCAGACAGCGATGCCGGCTGGGCTGTGCCCATTAGCCGGACATCGACGAACACCGGTCCCTTCAGGTCCGGCTTCACCTCTCTGATAGTGCCGATGCCCCGCTTTCCTTTGACCTTACGTCGATAGCTCACTTTGTGTTGGCGCGTCAGCGGGGTCAGCAGTGACAACGGGATTTCGGCTTCGACGCGATAGCCGTAGCCCATCCAACGGAACCGCACGGCGGTTTTGATCTCCGCGGCCTTCACCACAGTGCCGTTGTGTGTCAGTGTCGGCGTCGCTTCCCAGGCCGTTACCTCCTTTTTGCGTACCTTTCGGGTGACCCGTTCGAGTGCCAGCGAAAGCTTGTAGCGCTCGCCATTGGCGGCTGCATTGGCAATGACGAGTTCCAGGCCGTCACCGGCCGCCACGTGTCCGTCCAGCACCGTGGCGTGCAGATAGAGATTGCCGGCGTCGCGCCGGAACTTGATGTCGCCGACCACTTGTTTGCCTGCCATGATGGATCGTGCCAGGACCTCCGGCCGCCATTCTGTGTCTTCACCGTCGACTCCCAGATTGCGGGGAGTATTGCCGTACCAGCTCGAGTACGGAATTTCCAGATTGGCGGGCTTGCGCGGCGTGGCTTCGCGCAGAACAACTGTGCCCTGCATGCGATCTGTCTTGCCCGGACCGGTTACTTCGAGAATGCGGTCGTCACCGCTGGATACGGTGAATAACACGTTCTTCCCGGTCTTCGGATCCTTCAGGTACAGTCCAGTGAAACTCTCGATATTGATAACGAAGGGGCCGACTTTTGGATGGTTGCCCTGATCGTCGACCATGATGTCGCCGAGGACAAAGCCGTCCTCAGTAAACGCAACGTAATTGCAGGGCTCAATGTTCTGCACCAGGATGACACCGTCCTGCACGCCGGCGACACCGGAGTTGGTGGACAACTCGACAAAGCGTGGACGCGGATCATGCTTGCCAAGCACCCATTCCACCTTACCGTTCTTCACTTTGATCAATCGGTTCTCAGTGGCCCGGTCCCAAAAGCTCAGATGCAGGTGGGGGCCGTGGTTGGAGATGTAGTAGACACTGTCGTCGGTCGCGCGTGAAACGAACGTCCACTGGTCTCCCAGGTGACTCTTCTCGCCTTCATTAAGATAGGGTCTGTAGACTCCCCCGGCATAATTCGGGATACCTGCTTCACTGACCGATGCCGGTGCGAGCTTGCCGCCAAACCCGTGGAGCGTCAGGTCTCGGTCAATCCAGGCGGCGCGCGTTAATGGCAGGCCTTCGTACTGTTCGTTGGCCTGGATCAGACCATCACCGTTCTGGTCGGCCCAGCTTTTGTACTTCTTGGTGTCGCGCGCCACAAAGGCGCAAGGCACCCAACGTCCGTTTCTCTCGATCCAGATCCCCGCACCGATCGGAGCTGTGGCGCGGTTCAGTTTCGAGAACCGAAAGAAATATCGTTTCCCATTCTTGCCGCGGAAGGCGATTACGTGGCCATAGCCGAAGCCTGCCAGTTTGGCCATGGTCTCGTTGCGGCTCTTGCCGTCGGTACCCAGACCCATATCATGAATCGCCACAATGCGCCACGCTTTGGACGGGGCCATCGGGTTCTTGCGGTATTGCGCGTAGTCGATTTTCGTCTCGATAAAGCTCCCGCCGGAAATAGTGTAATAGACGGTCGAGAAGTCATCGAGATTCGGTCCGAAGGTGTTGTAGGCCACCGGACCGTAGAAGTCCTCAAGCCACTTGCCGTCGGCATTCAGCTTGACGAAACGACGCACCAGGGGATCGGATTCGGCCAGCCAGACATTGCCCTTCGGGCCAACTGCCAGATTCGTGACGTTGCGGAATGCCATGGGATTGTAGGGAATCTGATGGTTCCGCTTGCCGCCCTTCAGGCCCCAGGCGGCGAGCAGACGTTTGCCGTCACGAGAGAATTTCTTGACTCGCTGGCTGTTGCCCAATTCGGCAACGTAGATATTGCCGCGTGTATCAACACAAACATCCCGGGGTGCTTCCAGGCCTTTGATTATCACGGTCTGCGCGCCGCTTCTGACGTTGACGGAGAGTAATTGCGACTGTGAGCAGACCAGCAGCCTGCCGGCCCCCTGCCGGGCCAGTCCCTGGGGTGCTTTGACGTTGAGCGGCTTGCCCTTCTTCCCGGTCTTCAGATCCACCGACAGAATTTGATTCTGCTTCGAGATCGAAATCCAGGCTTTGCCGTCGACGATGGCAATGCCGGCAGTTCGATCTTTGCCCTTCAGCTCATCAAGACGCACCCGTGCGGTTCCGGATGACATCTTCAGATCATAGCCGGTTTTGGGGCCCATGCGGACCAGGTCGCGCGCGAAGTCTCCTCGTTTTCGCAGATCATTGATGAAACAGGCCATACCTTCGCCGGCGGCAATCCCCGCGACGCCTTTGCCGCTGCCGGCCGAGCGCATCCACAAAGCCTTACCGGTGACCGGATCGATCTTGCGCATGACCGGCGGGCCTTCCTGGGAGGCGTTGGACATGTAGACGCCGCCACGATCCTGGGCTACTGATTTTGTGTAACCATGCTGACCGCCCATCGACCCGAGGCCGTCCGGCGTGCGGTATGGCGGCCGGCCGGAGTTGCCGACGCTGCCCATGAAATGGGTCCGCATGCCGTCAAACAACAAGGCTTTCCACTTGTACGTTCCAGGTGGGAGTACTTCGCCGTAACGGTCGCGACCATCCCAGTGGATGCGGTGGGTCCCGGCCGAGTACTTTCGGGCCATGACCAGCTCACGCAGGATCCAGCCCTTCTGATCCGTGATGTTTAGTGTGAGACGCCCGTCCCGCGGCAGCTGGACCTGGATCTCTGCGCCGCCAACGGGTTTACTGATGGCCAGAACAGGTTTGTCGGCCTGGACCTTGATGTCGTTCACGTATCTGGTTTCACCCCAGGTGTCGGGATAGAGCTTGGCTTCCGTCGGCAGATCCTCGATGGTCAGTCCCGGGCCTTCTTTGGCAAAGAGCCAGGCAGCGCCGGCATTCTGCGTGCCGCCGGGATCGGAGAAGACGACCTGTGCGTCAAACCGGAATGTCTTCGGCTGGTGTTGCCAATTATCGAGGGCCTGTCGCCATGGCAGTTCAATCTCCATGGTATAGCCTTTGCCGGGACGTTTCTTAAATGCGACCTTGGCACCGTTGGCCGGGGCGACATAGTCGAACTTCGCCGTGCCGACCGGGGAACTGAAGACGTACGGTTTCTTCTTGTTCGACTTCTCGCGGTAGACGTATACTTCGTTCTTGCCGGCACGATGACAGGCTGCGACGCGTTGCGGTTTTCCCTTTTCGATCTGAAAATAGAACGCTACCGTATCGCCGCCCTTGAACATCTCCTCTGGGCGGTCCGCACCGTTCTTCAGTGGACTTTTGTCTTCCACTTCGACAAAGGCGTAGAAGGCCTTGAAGGTGGCGGCAAGACGCATCTGGGCCTTGCCGTCTTGCGACTTCAGGAAGATTGCCGCGGGGATCTTCCAGTCGGACGCGTCGCCGTCGATGGTGAACTTCTGTTTTGTCTGCCAGACCGGCGCCGGCTTTCGTTTCTGCGCGAAACTGACAAGCGAAACGAGCAGTAGTGCAGCGGCCAACAGGCCATCTTTAGGCAAGGCATAGTGCTTCATGAATCTTCCTCTAAAAAGCGGAACACTAGGGAATCTTAGTGGATGCGCGGGCAATGAGACTGTGCGGCAACGCGACGCGCGATGGCGCGACGCGCCGATGCAGACAGAGCATTGCCAGGCGCGCGGCCTCCTGACCCATCTGTTCCAGCGGCGGCCGCAAACTCGTGAGCTGGACCTCTCGCTGGCGGTCGTCAAACCCGAGGATGCCGTAGTCCCGCCCCGCTTCGAACCCCATCGTTGAAGCTTGCTCCATAAAGCCGCGAGCGACGAGATCATTGGGGGCGATGATGCCGGTCTTCGGTGCCGGGGGCTTGGCGAGAATCCGCGCTGCGAGCCGGCCGCCGATTTCCGGCTGCAGATTGAGGTCGACCTTTGCCAACGGCCGTTTGGGAAACACCTGCAGGTCCTCCGCAGCAACTGCGGCCTGTACGCCCTGCAGCCGTTGCGTCACCCAATTGGTAATGAATGGCCGCAGGAAGATCAACTGTTCGAAGCCGCGTTGGCGCAGGTGACGAACGGCCAGGGCCCCGCCAATGGAGCTGTCGATGTACACTTGCGGGATCGGTAGATCAATGGGGTCAAGAGTAACGCAGACGGCTGGCGGCAATTCCTTCTCCATCAGTAGTTCAAGAGGGTCTTCGCCTGGACCACCAATGTATACGATCGCCTGCGCACCGGCTGCCACCGATACGGCGATCGCCTCTTCCATGGTCAGATCCGATTGCCCCTCCCGGACGAGATCCACGAAGTTGAGAGTAACGCCTTCCTCACTTGAAAACGCCTGTTCGCAGGCGTGCAGGATACGCGAGTTCCATTGCGCCTGTCGAGCCGCCAAACTGTCGTACGGGATGATCCGAGTGATCAATCCCACAACATACTCAGAGGTCCTCAGTGCACCTTGGGGCGGGCCCGCGTCTTCACGCGACAACGACGCGACGAAGGTGCCGCGCCGGTCATCGGCGCGCAGATAGCCCTCGGCGATCAACGCGTGCACTGCTTTGCCGACGGTGGCCAGCGCCACACCGTACTCCTGTGCCAAAGCCCGGCGTGCCGGGATCATCTCCCCGACCTGCCAGATGCCCGAACTGATGCGTTCGCGCAGCGTTTGCGTCAGGCGTTCATGCGGTCGGAGTTTGCTTTGGGTGCCCATACTGACATCTCTTGTTCCCCATCGCAAGCGATGGGAATGAGCTAGAACGTGAAGATGCCCCAGTCGCCTGGCGTCAGTTTCAGCTCGAAGACTTCGTCGGCGACGAGGCCGGTCTTCTGGTTATTCCAGTAGGTCCGCAGGATCGTGTCCTTACCGGCAGCATCGCCATGGGTGACACCGATGTCACCGGGCAGCTTGAGACCAGTCTTCGGCTTCAAGCCCAGACTTCTGAGTGGAACCGCTACCTCAACCGTCACCGACTTCTTGTCCTTGCCAATCGTAACGTTGATCTTGGCGTCCTTCAAAACTTTCACGCTCTCCATTTTGTAGCCCTGCCGGACGACACCGGAATAGAACGTCTTCGGCGCCTGCTCTCCGGGCTTGGCTTTCGGACGGTACACGACTGCCACATTCTTGCCCTGGCAGTTGCCGACGGACAGGCGCAGGTCGCCAAGGGATGGTCCGCCTTTTCCGTTGGCCTTCCGGTCCGTGCCGATCTGGAAGTCGACGGTGTCGCCCATGGCGTACATCTGTGCCGGGTCGCTGGCGCCGTTGACCCATGGGGTCTGGTCCTTCACGTAGTAGCCCAGATAGAGGTTTCTGTCGTCATAGGCCAGGGATGCCTGGACCGCAGCCGAGTCGTCTTTGGCAAAACGCGCAGGCTTGCTGCCGGAAAAATCTTTGCGCAGATTGCCCGTGAACGTCACGGTCTTCTTCATTACCTGAAGGCGTTTGGTGCCGACGCTGGCCTGCAGCAGTTTTTCGCGAATGCGCTTGGCTTCGGCCAGGTCCTTCGGCGCGATCGTCAGCTTGCCGCCGGGGATCTTCTTGACGCTGTCCAGGCCGACGACCTTTGCGTTGACGAACGCCGTCTTGCCGGACTGCACATAGAGATTGCCGTCCTTGGCCACAGTAATGGAGCCGCCGAAATCCTCAGCGCCCATGCCCGGCGGGCAGTTGTCCATGATCGCGCCCGGTACGGCGCTGCCCGGCCACTGGCGCTTCAGTGCAGACGACTGGAACAGGCTGCTGAGGTAGTAGCCGTCGCCGGTGAGGATGTGCCATTCGCCTTTGTCGGTGGAGATCACGAAGATATCACCGATGGGCTCGCGCATCTTGCCGGTGCCGACGATGGTGTAGGCGCCGCGGATCAAGCCGGTCTGTGCCGGCGGGGCGCGATGCCCGCCGTGGACGCCAACGTAGTTATTGGGATAGGTCCATACTTCCTTGCCCGAGTCGATGTCAAAGCAAGTGAACAACGCGTGGTCCTTACCGTACCAGCCGTTGTAGACCATGAGCTTGCCGTCCTGCGAGCCGCAGCCGCGGGTGGTGCCCATGCCGCCCCCGCCGCAGGCCTTTGAGATCGGCAGCTTTTTGGCCTTGGAGAAATCGTACTGCGGCGCGCCGCAAGCAGTCCAGCCGGTCGGCGTGGCACGGTAGGTGGTCCCGTAGAAAATCATGGTCTGGGTCATTGGCATGCCCCAGCCGGCAATCCAACCATTCAGGTTTACTTTGTACTCCTGCACTTCACCGGGCTGCTCTTTCTGGTCGTCGTTGGCGTCGGCCCAGACGCGGGCTCCGGTTCCCATGACGGGCTTGTTGCGTCGGCCCTTCTTGCCAGTGTCAAACTTCAACTCAGTGATTCGGGTACGAAGCTTGTATTTGCCGGCCCCCAGACGTTCGTAGATCGAGACCGGCGGGCGGCCATGGATCCAGCCTTCGCCGACGGCTACATACTGACGCCCTTTTGGACTCAGACCAAAACGGGCCGTCTGCATTCTGCCGCGGTGGAACACGGCAACGCAGGTGGCGCGACCGGTCTCTTTGTCAAGCTTCCATTCGCAGCCGCTGCCGACCATGACCAGCGGGTCCAAGGGGGAAATGGCGCCGCCGAGGGCGCCGTAGACGGTCGGGCCGAAGAACTCCTTCACAAACTTGCCGTTGGTCGTGTTCCAGCAGGAGAAACGCTTGGGCCGATCATCTTGTTCGGCGACCCAGAGCTTCCCTTTCTTGTCGACGCGCAATTCATAGATGAAGCGCAGACCGTTTGGGTCCCAGAGCCCGGTGAGAGGGCGGCCGCCCTTCTTGCCGATGCGGCGCACTTCTTTGCCTTTTGCGTCAAAGACAGCGACCTGGTTGGCCGGGGCGCCCAGACCAATGTAGAAATTGCCGGCTTTGTCGATCGCCAGGCCTTTGGCTGCTTTCAGACCGGTGATGATCGCCTTGCTGCCTTTGTCGGCAAGACGGTGCAACGCGGCGCCACCAACGAGGACGTAGACTTTGCCGTCAGCCGCGGCTTCCACATCTCCGGCGCCTTTCAGCTGGACGACCAGTTCTTCTTTGCCGGTTTCGGCGTCAAGCACATGGATGGCATCCTGCATGGCGAGGTAGAGTCTGCCGCCGGCGATGTCCATGCCGTTCAAACCGCTGGGCAACTGCAGCTCGGCGGTCTGCTTGCCCTTCCAGTACGCATAGCTGCCATTTTTCGCGTCGAGCCGATAGAGAATGGATTTCTTCAGTTGCGTGTCATTGACGTAGACGTTCTTGGCATCCGCCGCGATATGTCGGGCCGAACCGAAGCCGCCCCGCTTATGGCGCCACTTGACGTTGCCCTTCAGGTCCGTGCAGACAACCGCTTTGCCGGCTTCCGAGCCGCTCCAGCCCAGGAACATGTACTTGCCGTTGGTCGTCACGGCACATGGCTTGCCGTGGTCGCCGCCCCAATTGCCGCCGGGTGAGTTGAAAGGTGATTTGCCGGCGTTATCAGCCCAGCCGACCATCCGCAGCCCCAGGCCCGTGTGGTAGATTGCCTCCCAAGTGTACTTGCCGGCCGGCACAACTTCGCCGGGTTTGAGATGGCTCATGTTCGTCAGACCGTCCCAGACAATCTCATGCTTGCCCTTGGTGTAGAAGTTGGCGGTCAGCAACTGACGCACCACCTGGCCCTTGGCGTTCTTGATATTCAGCGATACATAACCGTCCTCCGGCATGACCAACGGGATTTTGACAAAGCCTTCCATCTTCTTGGATTTGAACAGCCCGGTCCAATCGACTACCGGTTTGCCGTCCTGCATGGACACGTTGAATTCGCGCCTGTCGGCGAGACGGAGTTTCTGCGGCTCGATATTGCCCTTGGCCTGCAGCATCCCGAACCCCCAGGTCCGCACACTCGAAAACGTGAACACGCGGTCCGGTACTTCGCCGGGTTGGAAGATGCCTTTCATCGAGATGCGGAAATTGCTGCTCGTATTGAAATTCGGCTCGACCGAAAACTTGATGCGGCCGCCGGCCTTCGGAACGAAAGGCTTTGGCGTCAGCACTGACCAGGGCAAGGCGATCTCCTGAATGTAGCCCTTGCCGTCCGCAGTGACTTTGAACGCTTGCTGCGCGCCTTTGGTCTTTGCATCTTTGATGTGTTTCAGTTGCTTCCTGGGGAAGTCGAGATCGACCACATCCTTGCCGTCGCGATCGCGCCAGGCGGTAACCCAACAGATCATGTCCTGGTTATTCACCTTGTCCCCGGCAATGATGCGTAGCTGCAGGGAATCACCACTCCAGCCAAAGTCACCGGCAATTGAGCCGGGGTGGCTCATCGGTGTTTCGTCGAGCCAACGCGAGAGAACGTAGAGGTTCTTCGCGTCGTACATCACATGGATCCAGGTCCCCATCCTGGTACGCAAGTTCTCCACGTCACTGCAAATCAGCACGCCGCCGGACAGATCCCAGTCCTCGATGTCGCCGTCGACTTTGATCGGCTTTTTTGCCGGCAGCACGTTGATATTGAGGTTCTCCGTTTCCGTTGCCTGCAATCCGATGCCTGCCGCGAGCAGCAGGAATACTATTGTCCATATCTTCTGAACCATTATGACTCTCCTCTACGAGATGAAAAGCTGGGTCGACTTCGTCCTGTTTCACACTATTTGATACAACTATATGACACAGGTTCCGCGAACACGGGGGATTTTTGCGGGAATCTCGTGGGTCGACCTCAGTCTTGGGGGGCAGGGCACAAGTGCTTCTGATGAACTGATTGCTTCCGGAGGGTGTGTTTCAGGCCGGTTTCCCGCGACCGGAAATCCGTTTATGACGATGTTCCGGTGCCCCCGGCAGATCGACTGCCGGGATGGGGCGTTCGGGGAGGAGAGTTTACTTCAGGCGAACGCGCTTCAGCCGGCCGCGGTGCAAGCCGAGGTAAACGTAACCATCGGCAATTGCCAGACAGGAGGCGGCGAGCTCGTCCTTGACCTCAACTATTCGTTTCACTTTGCCCTTGCCGGCGTAACGGACGACAGTGATCGTCATGTCCCTTTTACCGTTACGCCTGTTGACCAAGGCCCAGCCACGGCCGTCCCGGTCCTGATAGAGGTCTTTGACGAAGGTGTTCTTGCCGAAACCAATGGGCGTGATCTTCGGCGGTGTGATCGAGGTCGCGGCGTACAGTCGGGACGCCGAGGTAAAGATCAACTCGTCATCGGCCGGGACGGCAACGTAGATGACCTCACTGTACTTGGAATTCCCATCCGGGTGTTCCGGCAGGAACCCGTCCGGCGACTGGACGGCAGCTTCCCAGGGCGCGTTTGCTTTGCCGGTGTAGCGGATGAGCCACGGCACATCCTGGTTGGGGACGAGTGCTTTCCTGATCTCTTCCAGGGTTGTCTTCCGTGTGCGCTTGAAGTTCTTGTCCCATTCTTTCGAACTTGTACAGGCGTAGAGTGTGTTCTTGAAGACGAAATAGCGTACATACAGACTGCGTTTCGGAAACTGTTTCGACTGGTCGATCAACTTCCACGTCTTCCCGTCGTCCTTCGACCAGGCCATGCTCGGCCACGGCGTATCCATGCGTCCGACACTGACAAAGATGGTTTTGTCGAACACGACTACGTCACGATTGTGGGCGTCTTTACTGGGCTTCTGCGTTGTAATGCTGCCGTCTTTCTGCACGCGCAGCAGGTTGGACTTCCCATGGATCGGGTCGTAATCGAGAATGAACAATTCATTCCCGAACACATGGGTCTTAAATGTCTTCTCGATCGGCCAGGTCAGTGGTTTGCCGTCCTTGCCTTCGTGCCGACCGTAGGCGCCTTTTTCGATATCATAATAGATCGTTTGCTGGCGCTGCTTCGTGTTGGTATAGCCGTGGGCGATATAGATGCGGCCGTTGAAGACCTCGAGATCATCGGTGATCCGCTTCTCGTTCGGTTTCTCATAGAACGGTTCCAGGAATGATCCCAGGTCTTCAAGCTTGGGATCTCCTGCCACGGCGACCAGTGCGGTCAGCCCCAGAAACACGATAAGCTTCGTCATCATTCCTTCCCGCCGGTTTACTTGCCGGCGGCCCATTTGATTGTGTTGTCGAGAATGCGCGGCCAGCCGGACCACTCCCAGAACGGTGTATCGTCATTCTGCTTCTCGCCCAGTACAGTCCCGGCGAAAACCGCGATGCGGCCCCTGCCGTACGCCTTTGTAATCAGCAACGGGTGGTTCCCGGCCTTCAGATGCACCTTCGCGTCCGGACGCGGTTTGACGTCATGCAGCCAGTAGATCGACGGCGCGGGTCGCATCGATATGCCGGCCGCCAGACTGCCGGTCGACGAGAGGACTGTGGGGTTATCCAACGGCTTGACCTCGCCGTACTGTGTCTCGACCGGCACCATGTCGTCAAGGAAGGTATCCTTGAAACCGCCGTTGCCGAGGGTGTAGACGCCACCGAGGATAACCAGGCCGCCGCCGGCTTTGACGAAGTCTTTCAGGGCGCGCCGGCCCTCGTAGTTCAGGCCCGAAGCGCTGACGTTGCACAGCACGACGACATCGTTCTTATATAGCAGATCATGCTTCTGCGGGAACCTTTTGGCGCCGGCGCCGCCGGCCCAGACGCCGTTGACGCGGACGGCGTTGCCGGCGTTCTTGTACAGCTTATCCAGACCATATGTATCCCAGGTCCAGCCTCTGGCGATAAACACGTCCAGTCCGGCGCTGCCGCCCGGCCGGGTCGTCGGAGCCTGGGTCTTGTCGCTCTTCTCGAGCTTGGCGTCGGTGTAGATCTCGACCGTCTGGAAGGCGATATGGTCCATGAACAATTCGTTGTCGCCGGTGCGACTGGTCGAGGCAACGCCGAGCCAACTGGGGGATCCGATTTTGGGCATCTCGAATGGGATCGGATAGTAGTGGTATTTGCCGTCGACCTTCAATAGTCGGTCGCCCTTGTACTTGCTGGGGTTGGAGCCGAAGCTGAACTTGCGATCCCAGACGCCATGAAACAGAGCCCGCATGGAGACCCTATGCTCCGCCGGGGTTTTGCCTTTGTCGACGATCTTGATCCGGAAATGGGCGACATACTTGCCGGGCTTCAGACCGGCGGCCCAGGACTTGCCAATCATGCGCTTCCTCATGTTTGCCGGCCGGTGTTGCGCCACGCCATTCAGAGCATCGCCGTCATCGGTGCTCAGGGCGCCGACGCTGTTGTAGGCCTTATCGGTTTCGACGATGCGAACTTTACCCTTGATCGAGGAGGTGATCTCCGGACGCATGGGATCAACACCAATCGGTCCGCCCGTGCTCGTACGGCCGGCTTCGACTTCTTTCGGATCGGGCGCTTTGGTAAGGAACGGTTCCGTTTGGGGCGGAGTAAAGTTGCCGTTAAACTCGAAAACAAAGATACGCCAGATCGCAACGTCACCGGCGGCCACGAGTACGTGGCCATTGTCTTTTTTCGTCTTCACCGGGATGGTGTGCACGCTTTCCTTCGGATCCAATGCAAGCACACGACGCAGCGTCTGCCCCGCGGGAATCTTCACCCGCAGTTTCACGTCCTTCGCGATGGGCGGCAGGGGGTCCTTCTTATCTTTGAGCGCGTCGCTGGCGGGCGGGTTAATCAGGTGGACGATGAGGTGACGCGTCTTCGCATCAACGACACGCTCACGGGTCCACTCCTCCCACCACAATGGCCGCGGTGTTTTGATCTCGACCATGCCCTTGGGATCGACGGATCGGGCGTGTTTGTCAAACAGGATGGCGGACCAGCGCGTCAGAAAGCGTGGCCAACTGACACTGCCGGGGGCGCTGTTCTGCGCGCCGTAGACGGGGTGGGCGCCCGCGGCTGTGCCGAGGACGAACTTGTACATCTTGTCGACCGGCTCGCCACGCGGCAGTCGGTAGATGAAGTAGTAGTGACCACCGGCCTGGTTGACGCCGCGACAGGCCTTCACTTCCTTCTTTGCGTAATCACTCCACTTGCTGTACTTCTGGGCGGCGGCGTAGCCAAAGTGTCCGATTGCTTCCTGCATATACATGCCGCCGCCAGCCATGGATTCGGCAAACTCGTGATCCATCGAAACCATGCCGCGGTTGTTCATGTGGCTGGTGTGATGGCCGTGTGACCAACTGAAGTTGAAACCGAACAAGTAGTCCTTGTCATAGCCGCGCAGCCTGGTCTTGAGCAACCGCATGTTGTGCGTACTCAACGCGTCGTTACCGGCCGTCCAGTGACCGTCGAAACGGACGCCGTCCCAACCGAAGCGCTTCGAGCTTTCGATCATCTCGTTGATGCCGTGCAGCACCACACGTTCCTGGCGCAGGTCCGGACTGACAATCCAGAACACCCCATGAAAGGTCTTGTGATCGAGCCGGTCTTTGGTGCTGTGGTATTCCAGATCGTTCCAGGTGTAGAGGTCTTCCGTATGGAACCGGCCCTTCGGCTGCATGGCGGAGTTGTGGTAGAACCAGTCCGGCTTGCGCCGCACCATCTCCCAGCCGGCCGGGCCCATGGCCACGTGCTTGCCGTAGGTGATCGACTTGATGCCGTGCGGCTTCAGCGCGGCAACATAGGTCTTGATATTCGTGGCGCTCTCCCAGCGGGCGCTCTGCCCCGACATCCAGCTCTCGGTCTCGGGCGTCATGTCGCCCCAGTCGTCCGGCGGCCAGAAGATCTTTTCCCACCAGTTCACATACTGCCGCCGCAGTTTTGCGATGTCTTCGGCGACCAGCTCCGGACTCATCTTCGTCAGTCCCGAGTGTCCGGTGATGCGCGTGGTGCCGCCCAGGCCGACGGCCCAGAACTCGTCGTGGACACTGAAGTAGTCGCCCTTCTCGGCGTGCGTTTTCTTGCCTTCGCGCACCCGGATCCGGGCTTCGCAGCCAAACCGCAATTTGTCCGTTGGAAACTGGAACGTGACTTCCTTCGTGCCGCCGGCCGGCAGCGTGATGGACTGCGACGGCGCCGGCTGCGCGTTCGCCAGTTGATGCAGGACTACCATGTCGACCTTGGCGTTGACAGCACGATTCGCGAAGTTGCGGATAGTAGCCGTAACCGAACCGGCCTCGCCGGGCTGGTAGTAGACCTTTTTACTGCGAATGTCGGTGATGATCACATCATGGTCGAGGCGCTTCAGACGGATCGGCCAGATCTTGATCTCTTTGATCGGCCGCTTCACGTTCTTGCCCTTCACCCATTTCTTGCCGTAGTAGTTGTTGGTCACGTCAATCTCGAAAGCCAGGCGGACCGTCTTCTCCAACGTCAATGTGAAACTCGTTTCGAACGGCGAGCCGTCCCTCGGCGCCGCCATCCCTCCCACGGTCTGCTGCCGCCGGAACGATGGATTCTTGCAGTAGGTGATGAATCGCACACCGGCATTCGTGCCGTTATACGGCGTGGCCGCGGCTTTGAAGATCAGCTCGTATTGGCCCGGCTTGATGTTTGCCAACCCGGATGACGATATCCGGACCTGATTGTCTTTTGGCGAAAACACCAGGATCCCGTCCAGGTCGATCTCCGCGCCCTTCGGTTTCCGCATCGTTTCTACCGGCACGACATAATCCCCACTCCCAGCCCACAGAATGCTCAGTGGCAATGTCGCCAATAGAAGCAATCCCAATACCTTCATGATTCTCTCTCCTTTGCTGAACAGACGCAGACACACCTGTCGTATGCATTTCAATCTCTACCACTAGAGACCGGCACGCAAAATAGATTGTTCCATAGATTACATAAAAAACCGCCATTTTTTTGCAAAATAAGGGAAAAATCAGGGAACAAAGGCTATTTTAAGTGATCGTATAAGTTACATAAAATACGGAGAGTGAAGTGAAGCTTTGTCAAACCTTCCTGCTGGTTCTGAGCCTGGCGGTCATCGCGGCTGAGGCGGATGACAAGTCCGCCGCGCCCAAGCGCCGATTGACGATTGAGGATATCCTGGCGCGCAAGACGGTGCACGGCCGCAGCCCGTTGGCCGTTGCCGCTGACGGCGCCTATGTCGCTGCCACGATCCAGTCTGCGGCCCACAATGAACCGACGGAAGAAGGTAAGCACTGGACGAAGCAGGGGATCATCGGCGAGAATGTCGGCAACCGCGTCACGATTCTGTCCGTTGCGGATGGCAAGGTGCTCGACCCGTGGCCGGCGGACTCGACCAGTTTCAGTCCGCAATGGTCACCGGACGGCAAACGATTGGCCGTCTATCTCCGCGACGGCGATCTTCATATTGCGATGGCCGTATGGGATCGTGAATCCGGCAAAGTGAAGACGTTCCCGAAGGCCAGGGTCGGCGTGCAGGTGGCCTGGCAGACACCGAAATGGTTGCCGGACAATCGGACGATCATCTTTTCGCATGTCGACCCGGATCCGTCGGTTCCGGAACGCAAACCGACGGATCCCGACATCATCGTCTGGCGGCATGATCCGCAGCATACGCTGTTCACGGAGAAAGAACTGGAACACCGAAGTTTTGGTCGCGCGCTTGTGCGGCTTGATACTGACACGGGCAAGATGACCACCTTGCAGACCTACGCCACACCGGCCCAGTGGCGCGTATCACCCGACGGCAAATGGGCGGCCTACGTACGTGTCGCCGGCCGCGACGCAACCCGTTTCAAACTGCTGTTTTCCTTTTTCGTCGTGCCGACTGACGGCAGCGCGCCGGCGCGCGAGCTGCACAAGGGCTTCCCCGGCTTCTGGGGGCCGTCGTTCAGTTGGTCGCCAAAGCACAACGCCATCGCCGTGTCGGCCGGCGGCAAGTACACCGTCCTGCACACGACCGGCGACCCGAAGCCGACTGTGGTAAAGATGCCGAAGGGCAAGTTTGATCTGCTGGCGCCGCCGGTCTGGAATCCAGCCGGCGATGCGTTCTACGTCCGCACTGGGGCCGCAGTCTGGCACCTGCCGATCGAGGGCGAGGCCAAGTCGGTTATCGACGGACTCAAGAAGATCCAATGGCTGCAGCAGGGCAAATACGCCGCTGCCGTGCGGATCGGCGCGGACAGCCTGGTATGGCTCAGCGACAGCAAGGGGGTCCTGCAACTCAATGTGAAGACCGGAACCATTGCGAAGCGCATTGATCACGAGAAAGCCGTGCATCGGTCCTTTCTCCGCTATGAACGTGTGCTCGCCGCCAACAGCTCCGTTTACGGGATGCGCAATCGCTACCAGGTCTTCTCCTTTAATCTTGACACCAAGGAACACAAAAAGCTGATCGACGTCCAGCCGCAGGAGCAGGGCATTGCCAAGGGCATTCGCCAGAAGGTAAAATGGACGCTTCCAAATGGCAAGAAACGCGAAGACCCGATCCTGCTGCCGCCCGATTACAGAGAGGGCCAGCGGCTGCCGGTGGTCATGGAATTGTATGGCGGCGGCGGCGGCCGCATCCTGCCGCGCACGATCGAAGCCGAACTGCTGGCCGCCCAGGGCTACGCCGTGTTCTATCCGTATCTGCCGCTCGGCCGCAAGAAGCCGTTGGAAGAACTCGGCCCCGTTGTCGCCGCCGCGACCGATGGTCTGGTTGCTTCGCCCTATGCTGATCCGAAGCGTATCGGTCTCATGGGCCAGAGCTATGGATGTTACACTGTCCTCTGCATTCTGGTCCAGTCCGATCGCTACCGCACGGCGATCGTCAGCAACGGTTTGAGCGATCTGCCGCACATGTTCGCCTACGGCTGGAACGGCTACTGCGAATCCGGCCAGGGCCGTATGGACGCCACGATATGGGACGAGACTGAACGGTATATCAAGAACTCGCCGTACTACGCGCTGCCGAAACTCAAGACCCCGATCCTGCTGCTCGCCGGCAGTGCAGACAGAACGAACACGCGTATGCTGCGCGGCGTCTACAGCGGCCTGCAGCGCCTGGATCGCGTCGTCGAGTACCGTGAATTCAAAGGCGAACCTCACGGGCCGGGCGCCTGGACCGCCAAGCACCAGCGCTTGATGGTCAAAGCCATCACCGACTGGTTGGGCAAAACGTTGAAGCCCGAAGTCAAAGAATAGGCTGACAGATGAACTCATTCTCACAGGGACTAGGCAAACGCTCGGAAGAGGTCCTTCTGACACTTCGAGGCGAACTGGACCGCGGCACCTATCGACCCGGCGATAAACTGCCGAAAGAACAGGAGCTCTGCGAACGCTTCGGCGTCAGTCGGCCGACCGTTCGTCGCGCTATCGCTCGGCTCGTGGAAGAGGGCCGCGTCCGCGTCAAACGCCGGGCCGGCATGTTCGTGTGTGATCATGAACCGGAACGGGTCGGCAGTCGGACCATCGCCGTCATGGGCATGTTCGAACCGAATACGTTGATGGATCTTCAGAAGCAGGCGATGGTCGAGGACTACCTGCTGAGTCCTTTCCTGCAACCGGCGCGGCGCTGGGATGTCGACACCGAGCGCAAGTTCCTCGAGCGCGTCAAGGCCGAACGTTACCACGCCTTGATGGCGTTCTGCACGCCGCGCCAGCCGCGCAATGACGACCTGCTGCAGGCACTGGACCGCACCGGTACGCGTGTCATCCACATCGAACACTATTGCGAGGAGTTGCCCCGTCAGGAATACATCCTGCCGGACTACCACGGCGCCGGTTACAACGGTGCGGTCGCCTTGATGCTCGCCGGCTACGAGCAGATCCTCTATGCCGGCATGGCGGATGACGGGCCGTACGGCCTGCTGCAATACGCCGGCTTCTGCCATGCCGTAAGAACGCACCGGCCGGACAGCGATCCCGAGAATCTGTTCATGTCGTTCCCGCGTTTCGGCAGAGAAGACGATGCTGCCGACCGCGTCAGGGCGGAGTTGCAAAAGCACTCCGGCTCCATCGGCATTCACTGCCGGTCCGGAAATATCGCCGATCACATCACCGAGGTCGCGACGGACATGGGGCTGCGGATTCCCGAGGACATTGGCTTGATTACCGCCGGTCCCACGCAGGACGAAAAGGAAGAAGGCGATTGCGATAAACTGAACTTCGACCGCCCCGCGATTCTGCAGCGGGCCCTGACCCGCGCCATGAATCCAAAGGCCGCGCCGCTCCATGAACTGGTCGCCCCGACCATGATCCGGTGCGGCACCGTAAAGACGCAATAGGGATCTCCCCCCATGACATACATCCCCTTACTCCTCGAAGAAACTCCCGACGCCATCCAACGAAAGCTGGGTGGCGCTGAAGGCAAGCTGCGCACGTACGTGGACCACTTCCTGGCGTTGGCCCGCGAAGACAGGAACTGGTTCGGGCGTTACCAGCCGCTGGCCTGGATGATCACCAAAGACAGGGCATTCGTCGACAACACACGCGACATGTTCCTCCGGTTTGTCGAACTCCAGCCGGAAGGCGAACTCAGTCAGGAAGCCCAGCTGCACACGCATGTCGTGTCGGCGCCCCTGGGAAGGCTGGCCGCGATGTATGACTGGATTGCTGATGCCGACATCCTGTCCTCCAGCGAAAAGGAAGCCGTGGAAGCGGCGATGCTGCGGCATGCGTGGTTGTTCGGCATGCAGCAACTGCATGGCCGCACCCTGACGGGTTTCGACAACCAGGTCATGAGTAATGCGTTCTGTTGCGCCGCAGTCGGCACGGTGCTGGGTGAGCGTCGTCGCCGAGATCCGCTGGCTCGCCGCCTGCAGGGCCTGGGACTGGCGTGGTTGCGCAAGTTGTTCTTGCTCATGCCGCCGGGCGCCTATTCGCTCGAGGGCAGCACGTACAACGAACACGTCGCCACGCCTGTCATGCTGTGGTCGACGATCCTCTACGAACAGCTTACTGGTGAGTCGATCTTCTTCTCGGGTCTGCCGTCCGGCACGCCGAGCCCCCACAAGATGCTCGACTGTCTGTACCGGCAGGTCAGTCCGACCGGTTTCCTGCCGCCGTGGGATGCCTATGGCTGGCAGCGCCTGAGTGTGCGCATGCTGCTGACGTATCTGGCACGGCGAACGGGTAACGCCGACCCGCTACGGGTGCTGCGCGATACCGATACCTGGCACATCCTCGATCTGGCCGCCTGGGAATGCGACGATCGCGCCTGGGCGCTCGCCTGGTGGCCCGAGGGGCTCGACTGGGAAAACGGCACGCCGCGCTACGACGCCTGGATGCAGCCGCTGACCGGCGGCGCTCTGCAGGATCGCAAAACGCGAACCCGGCTCTTTCAATACTGGGATCAGACCGGCGGCATGCCGCACTGCGGCCGGGCGGAAGTCAACCCGAATGCCATCACACTCGAAGCATTCGGAACGCCGCTCCTTATGGACGGCGCCGGCATGATCAGCGAGGACCTGACGGCGATCCCCACAGACGTTGTCTGTGACTATGCGCCCGACGTGGTCGACGGCCTGCTGCGCGGCAGGAAACAGTCGGGTGATGCAGCTCGCGCCAACGCCGCAAAGCGGGCCGTTGGCGGTTTCGTCGGCATGTCCAACTCGCTTCATTTTGACGGCGAAGACTGGTACTGCCCAAAACGTCGGGCGCATGGCAAAGGCGAATCGTGCTACAGCGCCGGGCCGTTGCAGGTGATCACTTCCGATGCGACTGAATACTATACGGACCGCTATGACGTCACCCGCGTTCGCCGCATATCAGCGATGCTTGCCGGACGGTGGACGGTGACCATGGACCAGGTCATGGCTGAAACGGAGCATGACGTAACATGGCAGGTTTTTGCAGCCCCAGATGTCCAAGTCCACGACAAGGGTATCCGCGCGGTCACCCCCGATGGCGTCGGGCTTTTGATCGCCTCAGAAGGCGGCAAGCCAAGCGTGGATGCGGCGCCGGAATTCCCGAAGCGCGCACCATACGGCCAAGGCAGCAGCCGCATCCGATTTGCCGGCAAGACACAAGACGGCCGGTACGAACGCGCCTTCTGTCTGCTGCCGTACGAGCATCTCAAGCCGCTGCCGATCGGTGTCAACACCTCTTGGGCAGCCGTCTACGGTGATGTTGCTAAGGAGGACCTAGACTTGCGGGATGCAATGCTCCTTGATTCAGGAATTGCAAAGGAGGACCTGCGGATCTTCCGGCGCGACGTCGAGTTGAAGGAGGTCCTTGACTCCGCTTTTCTGCGTCTCGCGTATGCCTCGCCGCAAACGGTATGCCGGGTCAACGGCACGGAGGCACCGCACCCCTGCAACCCGCCGTCCGAACGGTGGGAACGCGAGGTTGGTCCGCTCAGTCCCGGATCGCACCTGTTCGATCTGTCCGGGTTGCTGACGTCTGGGACCAACACCATCGAACTCGAGGCGCCGTACTTCCATGGGGAAACACTTGCCGGCCCAGCGGTACTCCTGACGCCCGGCGATGTGCCGGCACTCGACGTCCGCGATTGCGGCGACCGGCTCTTTGAGATTACGGTCGACGGAGAACCCGACATGTTAATGTTGGCGAATAAGGGCGGGGAGCGTTCCGTCGCCGATATGACCACCGACGCTCTCCATGCGGCGGTTGCCGCGAACCGCGCGATCGCGGCGATGCAGGCAACGACGGTCCGCAGTAAGACACTGAAATTCGCAAGTCAACAGCCGGTCGATATTGGTGTGAGCCATGATGATGTCATCACGATTGAGCTCGATCAACTGGTCAGCAACAACCGGATTGCGGCCAGTCTGGATGGTGTCGAGTTGCGGGTTGAGAGCAGCGGCTGGCTGAATGTTTCCTTGACCGGAACTGCTGCGGACCGAGTGCGGCTACGGGTGCGGAGTGCTGAGGCACGGCCGTTGTCCGTCAACGGCAAGGACTGTGGTTGGGTCGCCGCGAATACCTGGCACACGATCACAGCCAGTTCTGCCGTGAGCGATGGTGCGTTGCAGCCGCCGCCGTCAAGTCCGACATCAGCGCCCGCAACTACAGAGCCAATTGCAGGAGATCTCCTCCCTTGTTGTCGCGCCTATGATCTGGCTGCAGCAGCCGATGAAGATGCGCTGCTGGAGATGACCGCATCAAACGACTGGACCGAACAGCTCACCGCCGTCGACGCACTTTCGATTGCTGGTACGGCAGCGTGCGGTTCGCGCCTGCTGGACCTGCTGCAGACCGAGTTGGCCTTGGATCCCGATCCGCCGCTGCGGTGCTGGTGGCGCGGCGCGAAGATGCTGCATGCCGCGGGCCCGGTTACACCGGATCCGAACATCGAGCACCCCGCCGGCGTGAAGCGTTGGCGTCTGCGGCTGGCCTTGGTGCATGCGCTCGGCTGTATCGGCTATGCCGAAGCCACTTCGACTTTGCGCGACATGCTGAAGGCGGACACGGACTACTACTGCCTGACCGCGCAGGTGCCGGTTGCCTTGGCGCGTCTGAATGCAACTGAAGCGATCCCGGACCTTGAAGCACAATGGCATCATCCGGAGGTCAACACGCAGGTCGCCATCCAACTGGCAGTGCAATACCTGAAGGACGAAATCAGTCGCCATGAATTCGAACAGCGAATTGGGCCTGGCTAGGCCTGGAACGACGAGAAACAGATAGAGGAAAACGGGTAGAATCAAATGAACAGACTGGTTGGAATTCATCTGCTGAATGCCTTGGCACTGATCCTGTGCACTCAACTTCGGGCCGGCGATGTCAAAGACGTGACTGACAAGATCGAGAAACTTGGCTCACCGATGAAGATGGCGTACGGCGACAAGGCAAAAGAGAAGGAAGGAACGTCCGACCTGCAGCTCTTTGACGGGAAGATCTACTACGGTCACGGCACCATGAATAACAAGATTCCGTGCAAGCTCATCTACTACGATCTCAAGAAGAAGGAATTCGAGATTGAGCGTTCGGGCGGCAAGCCGATCCTCGTCTATGAAGAACTGCTCTCCCCGTTGCGGGTGATGGACGGCGATCTATTTATGGGCAGTCTCGACCCGAACGGCGGCGGCACGCACTACATCCGCAAGAGCGAGAGAGGAAAGTGGATCAACCGCAAGATTGCGAAGGATGCGCACAACCGTGATGTCTTCAACGGATCTTCCATCGTTTTTGCCCTGAATTCCGCTGATTTGAGCTTAATG
>CAYLNH010000061.1:13264-29668 GCA_964384625.1 uncultured Lentisphaerales bacterium | reverse complement strand
GGGGAGGTGTGCGGACTTCATACCGGTGACAGATCCGCAAGTACCGCAGGTTCCCCACCTCTTGAGAGTTGGGACTCGAGGCAAAGAAGGGCAGTAAACGAGGGCTCACGACAACCGCCGCGACACATTGACTTCCACTGCTGATGCTGTCCTGTTACGGGAACTGGATCCCCCAACTGTACACAAAGGACAAACAATGAAACTGGCTCTGATGGACGGCGATACGCTCGCCCCCGATGAACTGCGGAACGAGGGCTTCGAAGCAATTCAGATGTTCTTCGGCGGCGGCGCTGAAGGTGACGATAAGGACCCGGATATCGACGCAATTGACGCGAAGCTCGAAGCCGCGGATGTCGCCCTGGCTGCGATGACGCTGCACGTGGATCTCGTGGGGCCCCGGGGCTGCCGGCAGGAAGACGTCGACCGCATCATCCGCTGCATCGAGAAGACCGCCGGACTCGACGGGCGGTTCGGCGACAACGAAAAACCCCTGCTGATCTGGCACCCGTCCGCTTATCCGGAATCGCCGGATGTGGCTGACGCCGCGGTTTTTGCGGGGCTGTGCGAAGCGCTGCAGGCCGCCTGCAGAGCGGCGGAAGCCAATACCGTCAACATCGGCGTCGAGATCACCCGGGCCGGCAGCATCGGCAGTGCGGAAACCTTTCTGCGCGTCAAGGACAGGGTGCGGTCTGAGGCGCTTCAGGTCTGTCTGGACGCGGCGAACTTCGTTCCGGACCGCACGCCGCTGGAACGTGCCGTGCGCCTGCTGGGCCCGGACGTCGTTATCAGTCACGGCAAGGACTCGAGCTTCGCGGCGAACGGCGAGGTCGCGCAGTACGGGCCGATCGGCAGCGGCAAGCTGGACTATCCGGAATACATCCGCTGCCTGCAGGCCTATGCCGCTCCGGCGTACTTCGTTCTCGAGTACTACAAGACGCGCGAGGACCTCCTGAAAGCCCGCGATATTGTGCTTGAATGCCGAAAACCTGAATAATCCCGGACTTGGCAAACGCGTTATCTCACGGTAGAATGCCGCATAACCCAATCACCCGGGGAGAACGATGCAAGCTCAGCTCAAAGGCCTTCTGACCGCGGTACTCGTCTTCGTGCCGCCGGCGTTGCTTGCCGCGAAACCAGTCCCGAAACTGACCGTGGAGCAACTGCGCTTGGAACGCCTCGTGACTGCGGTTGGTCATTTCAAAGAAGACGTGGTTAAGGACGCGGAGAAAGCGTTCCTGCTGTTTGGCACGGATGCAGTGAAAACAAAGAAAGAGGTGATCGAGGGCGGGATTGCTGCCGCGCTGCCGCCGCGTGCAACGTGGGCCTTCCTGATCGGCTACGCCTTTTACATCCCGGTTCAGGCCAAGACCGCAAAACCCGGCGTCGCTTTCTACAACCCATGGTGCGATGCCCTGGTGCTGACGCATTGGCGTCATGACCGGGATTACTGTCGGCTATCCGACCTGGCGGTTGTCTCCGCCGAACTCGTTCGCAATCCGAAGCGCAAGGCCCCCGGGATTAAGCCCGGATGGATGCGGCAGGGGGCGGACAACCTGCCGTTCGCCTTGGGCAAGACCAGCGCTGAAACGGTCAGGGCCGTCGAGACGTGCTTCGCCGGCGAGAAACAGAAAGAGCTGGCTGATGCCGTGCCTGCTCTCAAACAGCCGGCGAAAGCTCGGCATGCCGCGGTGGCGCTGCAGATTGCTGCGGCGATTCGACGGGCTGAAGCCCTGCGTCGAGTGGATGTTGAGAAAACGCCGATGCTCTTTATCACCGCGCACCATCTGCGGGCCACCATGACGAAGTTGACGTCCGGCAAGACCAAGGAAGTCTTGAAACAGGCTGACAAGACCTTGCCGGCTGTTGCCAAGGTCCTCGGTAAACTGCCGGGCAAATGGTTTCAGCAATTGCAGCTCGCTGCTGTTACGGAAACGGGCGCCGGCTCGCAAGTCTTCCTGACCGCGATAAACGGTCCCCCGGTCATCCTTGTCATCAGCATTGTGGTGCGGGACGGCCGATCCTATCCGGCACGCTTGGATTTAGTTGATTTACAGATGTTTTGTCAGTCGGAGGAAAAACGATGAGAACGCACAGTTTTCTTGCCGCGGTTGTTCTCTGCTGTTCCCTGTTTTGCGCCGCGGACGACAACAAGGGCTGGGGACAGACGTTGGTTGACGGGGTGATCAACTCCTCCGACCAAGTGAAAGCGACCGGAGCCTTGACGCGCGTCACACGACGGGAAGCACGCAGCGCGATGCGTCAGTACGCCAGGCACAACGGCGTTAAACTCAGTAAGGCCGCGGCCGATTATGCCGAGAACTGGCGGCACGCCGGCGAAGTGCTGGAGCAGGGCGGCGATGTTCTGAAGGGCATCAATAATCTGCAGAACGTGGTCAGTGTCGGCAACGAAGTAATAAAGGGCGATGCCGTGGGCGCGACCAAGAAGGTGAAGGACGTCGTGCTGTCCGATTGGGCCGCCGCCGGCGGCGCCAAGGCCGGCGCCTATGTCGGCGGCGCCATCGCCGGCCCGCCCGGCGCTGCTATTGGCGGTCTGGGCGGCGCCATCACCGCGTCCATCGTCTACAGTGCCGGAATCGGTCCGTACCTTGACAAACACATTGACGACCTCGACGCCAAGTGGCAGAAGAGCGCAGATGAGGTCCGCACCCGCACGCGTGCGGAAGAGCAGTTGCGGCAGGACTGGGAGGATTACAAGATCAAGCGACACATTCCCGCGGCCAATGCCGATCAGTACTACGAAGCATTCATCGCCGAACGGACCGGACAAGTGCCGCAGTATGTTCAGAAACTGCGTGATCGTCTGAAGGATGTCGATCCGGGAATCGATCTCCCCCGCCGGCAGCCGACCCCCGAAACTGTGGTCGACAACCGGACGATCCCCGGCCCCAGTGACGAACCGTCAGGCTACGAAAACAGGAACTGGTGGCCAACCACTGGCTACGACTTCGGCTTTGAGCCGAAGAGCGAGGGGATTACCAGTCCCGGCACCCAGAGGCCGATTCGAAAGACGAAAAAGACGTCCGGCGGAAAACCGGCAAAGAACGACGATCTGCACCGGTTGGCCAACCAGCTTGGCTGGGCGATCGGCCAGGAACTCGTCAAGGGAAGCAGCAGAGTTCCTGCCGGCAACCGTTCCGGCGGCACGACATCCGGGGCATCGAACACCGGCAAACCGGGCAAAGTCAAATCCCTGCAGATCACCTGTGCTCCTTCCGGCGGCAGCGTGCTGCACCCGTTGATGAAGGCGACCTTCCACGTCTTTGCCGTCACGACCGCAGGCAAGCGTCTGCATGTCTCCAAGCAGGCCAAGTGGTCCTTTCGTCGTGGCGCGCGCGATCGGGTCACCGGAATCAGCTATAAAGTTCATGTGACCGCGACCTACGGCGGGAAGACCGGAACGTACACGGTCTGGTGGTCTCCGTCACAGAACTATCGGCACGGCAAGTTCCCGTTCAAAAACTGGAAGGTCGGCGAGAAGCCGGTGCACAAGGAAGCGACCGTGCGATGGTAGAACGAGTGCTATGCCTGTTCTTGCTGACGGCTGCAGCACTGCCGGCAGCGGAAACGAAAGAAGCGTTCCTGCGGCGCTTGAGACAGGCGCGGGCCGGGGATCTGCAGGCGCAGGTTGAAGTTGCGGAAGCGTTCCAGTTCGGTCGCGGTGTTTACTGCAATTATGCGGAAGCCTACAAATGGTATCGGCGCGCCGCCGACCAGGGCCACGCACGGGCCCAATGCCTGGTAGGCTATCACCTGGCCCAAGGCCTGGGCGCAGCCAAGAATACGCGGCAGGCGATTGTCTGGCTGAAAAAGGCTGCGGCGCAGAAGGACTCGCTGGCCTGTTCGAATCTGGGCGGCATCTACGAAACCGGCGATGGCGTACCGCGGGATCGGCAGCGGGCGCTGCAGTGGTTCCTGCAGGGGGCGAAGCTCGGAAGTCGAAGTTGCCAGTTCAACATCGGCGTTGCCTATCTCAATGGCGATGGTTATCGCCGGGACTACCGACGGGCGTTGGCGTGGTTCCGCAAAGCGGCTGAACAGGGCCATAGCCCGGCCATGAACAATCTCGGCAGCATGTATGAAAAGGGGCAGGGCGTGCGGCGCAATGAGCGGGAAGCCGCCGGCTGGTACCGCAAAGCGACAGATGCCGGGAATGGTACGGCCGCCAAGAATCTGGGGGTCCTGTATGCGATGGGCAAGGGCGTTAGTGAAGATCGTGACAAAGCCAGGGAGTACCTGCAACTCGCCCTTGAACGTGGCCGCCGTGATGCGATTCACTGGCTTGTTCTGCTGGGTGTCCCCGCCCCGGAGATCACGTCGTTCAAATTGAACCCCTCGACGGCGAAGCCGGGCTTTCCCTTTGGTCTGACGGCTGAGTTCCTGATTCATGGTGCATCCGGCAGCATGAAGTCAATTCCGGTTGTCTATCAGATCAGCGTGAAAAAACGTGATCGCGAAATCTTCAAAGCTGCACCGGTGACCCTGAACGCGTACACCGGCAACAGCACGATTCGCCGGGATATTTTCAGCGCGGCAAAAGTCCCCGGTATCTACACCGTTGTGGTCACCGTCCGGTGTGGTCAGATCAGCGTCAGCCGCAACGCCGCGCTGCGTGTTCACAAACCATGAGTGTGTTTGTTCTGGCGCCGATTCGCGGCATTACCGATGTGGTCTATCGCGATGTATTCGCCCGTTGCTTCGCCGGCTTCGACCGCGCGATTGCCCCGTTTATCACGGAACAGCGCGGCAGTGGTCTGTTGCCGTACGACCGTGAACAGCTCCGGCTCGATCGCAATCAGCAACTGCCGATGATTCCGCAAGTGCATACCAAGCATGTGCCGACATTTCGGCGGCTTCTCGAGGAACTGCACGAGCTGGGACACAAGGAGGTCAACTGGAATCTCGGGTGCCCGCATCCGGTGGTTGCCAGACGCGGGCGCGGCGCCGGCCTGCTGCCGCATCCCGATCGCATTGACGCCATTCTCAAGGAGGTCCTTGCCGACTGCCCCGTGGCGTTGTCGGTCAAACTCCGGCTCGGCAACAGAAATGCTGATGAGTACACCGCCGTGCTGCAGGTCCTGAACCGGTACCCGCTGGCCGAGGTGATCCTGCATGCGCGCACGGCCGAACAGATGTACGGCGGCAACGTCGACCTCGACCGCGCTGCCAAAGCGTTCGCGCTGTGCCGGCATCCGTTTGTCTACAATGGCGACATCACGGGGCCGACCGGTTTTGCCGTCATCCGCGAACGCCTCCCGGCTGCGAATCGCTGGATGATCGGACGCGGCGCGCTCAAGGACCCCCTGCTGCCGGAACTGCTGCGGGCCGGCAAAAGCGTTGCAGCAGACGAGCGCCGCCGGCGTCTGCAGGCGTTTCATGATGAGTTGTTCGCCCAGTATCGCCGGCGATTGACGCACGACGGCGCGGCGCTCGGCAAGTTGAAGGATCATTGGACCTACCTGCTGGCGTTCTTCGCCGACCCCAAACCCGTCTGGCGCCGGGTGCGGCGCAGCAACGATGTCGACACCTATCTCAGGTCGACCCGCTGGGCGTTCGAGCAGGAGCTGGCCCGCCCGTGCCCGTAGCACAGGTACGCCGGTGAACCGCTCGGGGCGGCCGCAGCCGACCTGCGTCGCAGAGCGGCCGCTCCTGCGTTTGCCGGTCGGCGCTCAGGGATCAGGCTGGATCAGAAATTGCCAATTGCGGGTCTTCGGACTACTGTCTGGCAACGACATCATTCAACCCTAACAGGACAGAATATGAACGTACTGGTTACCGGCGGCGCCGGATACATCGGCAGCCACACTGTGGTCGAACTGCTGAACGCAAATCACGAAGTCACAATCGTTGACAACCTCTGCAACAGCTCGAAGGAATCCATTCGGCGAGTCGAAGAAATCACCGGGAAGCGGGCCGACTTCCACGAAGTCGATATCCGTAACAAAGACGGGATGACCAAGGTGGCTGCTGGTGCCGGATTCGACGCGGTGATCCATTTCGCCGCTCTGAAAGCCGTCGGTGAATCGGCGAAGGTCCCCCTGAAATACTACCAGAACAACATCACCGGCACCCTCGTGCTCTGCGAAGTCATGCAGGAACAGGGCATCAACAATATCGTCTTCAGTTCGTCGGCGACGGTCTACGGTGACCCGGAAACCGTGCCGATCACAGAAGACTCGCCGTTGTTTGCGGTGAACCCGTACGGCCGTACCAAGCTGACGATGGAGTACATCCTGCGCGACCTCCAGGCGGCGGATCCGACGCTGAATGTGGCGTTGCTGCGCTATTTCAACCCGATCGGCGCGCATGAGAGCGGCCGCATCGGCGAGGACCCGGCGGGCATCCCCAACAACCTGCTGCCGTATATCGCTCAGGTCGCCGTCGGCCGGCTTGAAAAGCTCAGTGTCTACGGTGACGACTATCCGACGCCGGACGGCACCGGCGTCCGCGACTACATCCACGTCGTCGACCTGGCGATCGGTCATCTGAAGGCGCTGGACAAGCTGGCGGCGAACCCCGGGGTCTTCGCCTGCAACCTGGGTACCGGGCGCGGCTACAGTGTGCTCGAAGCAATCAAAGCGTTTGAGCGGGCCAGCGGCAGGGACGTGCCGTACGAGATCGTGGCGCGCCGGCCCGGCGACGCCGCCGAGTGCTATGCCGACCCGACCTTTGCCGAACAGGAACTCGGCTGGAAGGCGGAACGCGATCTCGACGATATGTGCCGCGATACCTGGCGCTGGCAGTCACAGAACCCGAATGGTTTCACTGACGGCGATTGACCGATGAGGATCACTGCCGGTGTCGTCATCTTTCTCATTGTTCTTCTGGGATTGGTCATGGTGCCGAGCGGCGACGCCATGTTCGCGCTCTACATGTTCATCCTCGGTTTCGGCGGCTTCTGGGTGCTGATCCTCTGGTTGGGGAAGGACCATTGAGAAAGTCCTGCTGCCCGGGCTGTCTCTTGATTTCGGCCGGCCTCAGGCTAGGTTTGCTGCGTTTTCAATAACTTGGTTTCCCATGAAGATTATGATCATGCGGCATACCGCCGCGCTCACCCGCGAGGACGCCGACGTCCCGTACGATGCCGATCGGCCGTTGTCGGAGGTCGGCAAAGAGAATGCCGTGCGCCTCGGTCAATTGCTGCAGCGCGAAGGCTGGATCCCCAATCCGATTGTCTGCAGCCCGTTCATCCGCACGCAGGAGACGGCCAGTCTGATCGCCGGCGAACTGACGGCGGATATTTCGCCCATGCCGCTGACCATCCTGGCGCCGGGCAGCAGCGCGGATGAGTTGTTGCGGGCGGCGCAGAACTTCGGCGATACCGAGAACCGCTGGATGCTGGCAGTGCTGCACGAACCGGATGTCGGCCATATTCTCGGCAGTCTCTTGTTCGACGGGCGCACGTACCCCTGGACCGTGAAGACCGGTGATCTCTATGCCCTGCAGGTGCAGTCCGGTCGCGGTCGCAGCTTTGCCGAACTCCTGGCGTACGTCAGCCCGGATATGGCGGGGTGACGCGAAAGGGCGATGCGCCGGCGGGCCTGCGGGTTCCGTGCGGCCCGGCCGGCAGCGTGTCTTTGCGGAGTGCCGGAGGACGGACGGCAGGCGGGCGGGCAATCCCGGTTTTCAAGAGTTCGGAACGGCGGCGCCCGAAACACGGGGGGAAGGAGAAAGAGAAGGCTGTCCCATGAATGAGCTTCTTCATCAGACGGATTGACCACCTGGCATCGTCTGGTACGAACCGATTGCCGGCAGCAGGCGCCTGCAGAACAGACATGCGCCCAGTCGGGAGTCGCTTCATTGTCTTTCGGGTTTGCAGGTGTATCGTCTCCCCAACAAAACTGGGACCCACCGCTCATGCCCTACAAATTCGATCGACCGTTTCGTTATTACTATCTCAAGGTCATCCGGCAGACCGGGACCCCGGAGAAGATCGCGCTGGGCATGGCGATCGGGGTGTTTATCGGGTTGTTCGTACCGCCGACCATGCAGATGGTGCTGGCGCTGGCCATTGCGATCCTGCTGAAAGCCAATCGCCTGACGGCCCTGGTCGGCTGCTGGGTCTCCAATCCGCTGACCTTCGGGCCGCTCTACCTGTTCTACATCGCGCTCGGCAAGTACATGACCGGCCTGCAGGTCCGCCGCTTTGAGATCCCCCGTGAGGGCGCCGAAGTCTGGCCGTTTCTGGTCAATACGTTCAAACAGGGCGGCAACCTCGCGATTGTCTTCTTCGTCGGTGCTTTTATCACGGCTGTCCTCGGCTCGATTGTCAGTTACTACGTGACCCGCTTTCTGGTGGAGAGCTTTCGTCGTCGCCGTGCTGCCCGACGGGAGAAGAAACAGCGCAAACTGGAAGCGCGCATTGCTGAGACCCAGGCGCTGAAAGGCGTCCACAAAGCCATCGACGAGCCGCCGTCGCCGGGGGTAGAGGGGAAGTGATCGGTAACCGGTACTCGGTGATGTTCTCATCCCTTCAGCGATCGGCCAGGCGCGAACTCTGCTTGTGATACATTTCGGACGACTGCTCCGAAAAGAGCGATCGGTGCTCGGTGCTCGGTGAGCGGAGGTGTCTGCAACACGTCGCGTAAGCCGCGGGGCAGGCGGGATTCAGGACTGCCTGGCGTAGTCGCGGACGGCTTCGCAGAGCTTGTCCAGGGAGCCGGTTTTGTTGAAGAAGGCAGGAACCAGGTGAATGTCGATCTCTGACAAAGGCGGAGCTTTGGCGCCGACCCGCAACGGTCGGCAAGGAATGGAAGTAAATGGCACGCTTGAGCTCTGCCGGCCACGGGCTGGTCCGCTTGTGGCGGAAACCGTGGACCTCCTGAACCGCTGAACCGTGAACCTCCTGAACCCTGCCTCGACAACGGCAGGCCGGGATGGTATAGTTGAAGTTCATTGTTGACCTTGGAACCCCTTGAAAACGTGCGGGGATTGATACCATGCATATTCTGGTTAATACCGGTGGCGGCGATGCTCCCGGATTGAACGCGGTTATTCGTGCTGTGACGCTGTCAGCCCGAAATCGGGGCTGGCTGGTGACCGGCATCAAACACGGCTATGAAGGCCTGCTGCGTGAGGATCCGAGTGCGGGACTGGTGGAACTGACGCGGACCTCGGTGCGCGGCATTACATTCCTCGGCGGTACGATCCTGGGAACGGTCAACAAGGGCAATCCGTTTGAGTATCCCCTGGAGCAGGAAGACGGCAGCACCGAGATTGTTGATCTCTCCGACAAACTGGTGGAACGCATCCGCGAGACCGGCGCCGAGGCCCTGGTCTGCATCGGCGGCGACGGTTCGTTGCGGATCGCCAACAAACTGCAACAGAAAGGCGTGCCGCTTGTCGGCGTGCCGAAAACAATCGACAACGACTTGTTCTCCACCGACGCGACCTTCGGTTTCGACACAGCTGTCAGCATTGCTACCGAAGCGATCGACCGGCTGCACAGTACGGCGGAAAGCCACCGTCGGGTGATGGTTGTGGAGTTGATGGGTCGATATGCGGGCTGGATCGCGTTGAACGCCGGCATTGCCGGTACGGCCGACGTGATCCTGCTGCCGGAGATCCCCTACGACATCGAGAAGGTCTGTGAGAAGATCATGCAGCGCGAAAGAGAGGGGCGTCAGTTTTCGATCGTTGTGGTTGCCGAGGGCGCCAAGCCGAAGGGCGGCGAACTGTCGGTCGACGCCGTGGAAGTCGGCCGTGAGGTGCGCCTCGGCGGGCTGGCCGAGAAGGTTGCCCTGGCAATTCATCAACGGACGGATAAGGAAACGCGCTTTATTGTGTTGGGCCACCTGCAGCGCGGCGGCGGCCCCACGGCCTTTGACCGGCTGCTGGCGCTGCGTTTCGGCGCGGCGGCGGTGCGGTTGATTGAAGACGGCAAGCTCGGCTATATGACGGCGCTGCAGGGAACTGAGATTGTGCCGGTCCCGATCGAGAAAGCAGTCAGCGAGATGAAAGGCGTGCCGCTCGATTCCGACAGCATCATCACCGGCCGCGATCTCGGGATCTGTTTCGGCGATTAGACCGCGTGCGGCACAGACAACCCGGCCGGCCCGCATCCAACCATCACCCCATACTACCAATGCGGGATGCCGGCGCGGAGCAACCGGAGAACTCCAGCTGGTGTGAAGCTGTGTGACTTGCGCGGCACAATCAGGGCTTCGTGCCAAGCTGCCGCCGCGCGCAATCATGAGTCCTTGGCTTGATCGTTGGCGCCTGCCGGAGTGAAGCGATTGCCGCGTCGGATTGGCTGCGAAACGAGACCGGCGGGCTCCAGGCCGACTGTCCAGGGCAACAGCGAAGCGGCAACGATCAGGACAACGAAGAGCGGCTCCGGATGCGGCTTCGCTGCGCTGTGCACCGCGAGTAGATTGGTCCCATGCCACACGACGATTACGAGAAATACTACGAGACGCGCGTACCGAAGGGCCGACGGCGGCGGTCGGAGAAACTGGCTGCGCGCGATCTGGTCCGCCGGTTGTCCTGGTTGGAAAACCGTCCGTTGTATTGGGGCGGGGCGCCCGTGCAGGAGCCGGACGTGGTTATCCCCGAATGCCGACCGCTGGGGCAATTGCTCACCGAGAACCTGCGGGGGCGCGCAGCCGGGTTGTTCGCGGTCGAGTTGTCCTTTGCGGACGAAGCCGGCCGCCGGCTACAGCCGAAGGTCGGCGACCTCCATCCGGTGACCAGCCGCAGTCTGTCGGATGCGTCGTGGCTGTTGTCGCTGTTGCCGCAGAAAGAACGCGAGCTGTCGCGGCTGGTCGGCGATGCCGCCGCCTGGCGGGAGAAGCTGTACCGCCGGCTGCACCGGTATTCCGCCGTCTTCCAGGCGATCGGTCCCGAACAGACGGAGAACGCTGAGGGCCTCACCATCGAGGCGCTCTGCGGCTGGATCGGCAGCAGTCGTCTGCGGCCCTCCCGTTTGCTGCCGAACCATGTTCTCGAGGACCACCTTGACCCGCTGGCGGGCCGGCCGTCGCCAAGTCAACAGCTGGCTGCCGTCCTGCTCGGACGCCGGCCGCATGCGCGGGTACCGGATAAACTGCTGGCCTATAAATCGCTGGGACAGCTTCTGAAGACCTGGTCGCCCGATCTGCTGGCGCTGGTCTGTCGGAATGTCAATATCCGCCGGCTGCTGGCGCTGGTGCAGGAGTGGCCGGAGCTGAACCGGCCGGAATGGGCCGGCGCCATCCGCGAGTACCAACTGCTGGCCGCGGAACCGGATGTCGACGGCCTGCTGCGGGATCTGCCGGCGGTCCTGGCCGCCTGGAAACGGATCGAGCAGGAACCGCGCAATCGCCGGCAGCGAATCCTCGAGCTGTTCGGCTGCGCGCTCCAGGAGCACCCGCACTATCTGACGGTGGCCGGGCGGCAGCGGCGGTGGAATCGGGATTTTGACCACTGTTGCCGTCAACTGCTGACGGCCCGCCTGCAGGCGTCCGGGATTGCCGTGGAGGGCGTCGGCCGCAAGCGGGATCCGATTCGCGTTGTCTGCCGCTGGCTCATCGGCATTGAGCTGCCCGACGATATGCTCAGCTTTGTCCGCGATCTGAACAATGATGATGTGGACCCGAGCTACGCTTTGATGCAGCGGTTGGAGAGCGTCTTGACCGTCCGCCGAAAACCGCCGCGGCCGGCGGCCCTCGCGATGGCGGCTCTGTTGGGACGCATCGCCGCCCGGACGGGGTCGAACCAGGCGACCGGAGCGTTTGCGTCGTGGCTGGATCATTGTCGGCGGCATTGCCTGCCCGGAGCCGCGGCCTGCGGCCCGGTGCGGCTGGCGACCGCCGCGCTGGCGGCCAGTCTCGACCGTGGTGACGGCGAGCCGGGGACCGTTGAACGGACGATCTCGCTGGCCGGTCTCCACGGGGACCTGATGCTGCAGCATATCAGTACCCGGGTCGGCGGCAACGGCCGGCCGCCCACGTGTGAGGAGCTGGCGAAACGGTTCCTGGAGGACGGCATCCTGGCGGCGCTGGCGGCAGTTCCGGAGCTGTACGAAGACTACGTGCCGCTGCTTTTCGAGGCGCATCTGGCTGACTGGCTGCTGCGGATTTTCAACGGCCGGCCGGCCGGCATTGAGACGGCGATGGCGTTCCTGGCCGAAGCCGACGACGAATGGTACTCGCTGCCGGCCTACAGCCGGGCGACCTGGGCCGAACTCTTCCAGATCGAAGACCAGCACCTGGCCCGCCGGCTGGCGCTGTGGACGGTAGAACTGGCCCGGACAGACACCTGCAACTGGGATGACCTGGTGTACCTGTTGGAGGACATCCTGCGCTTCGTCCAAACCGGCGGCGGCCGGGCGCAGCAGGACTTCCTGCGGCGGCGTTTTGAACTGCTCGAGGAGATCCTGAACACCGCCGTCCGAATTGTCCGGCGCGCCCGGAAACAGGATAGCTGGCCGGTGGTCGACGTCTTCAGCTGGCGTACGACCTTGATCGAGATCGCGTTCCATTGGGAGCGGCTCGGACACCCCGACGTCGAGGATGTGATCAGCCAGTTGAACCTGGCCTGCGACCGGCAGGACGAGCAGTTGCTGGCAAACAATGTCCACGAACCCCAACCGTACTTTGCGACCGGCGTCGATGTCGAGCTTTCCGTGCTGCTCAGCGGCGGTTCGGCGGAACGGCTGCAGAACTGCCTGAACAACAGCCCGCAACAGACATACCCCTACCCGGCAAACTCGGCCAACAGCTGGCGCTTCCTCGATCAGCACCCGACGGTTCAGCGGTTTCTCAGCCGGATGACGGAGCGGACCGAGTTTATCATCCGGGTCAAGCTGATGCTGCAGCGGCTGGCCCTGGCGTTGCGGCTGCAGTCGACGTATGCGCTGCACAACGATTTGAGCCAATGGGAGAACATCAGAACTGCCCCGGGTGCAGAGATCCCTCCCCATACGCCGGCGGGCTGTGTGCCGGCGATGCAGGCGCTGCTGGCCTGGCATGAATATCTGCATCCCGGCAGGAAACTGCCGAAGAGCATCCGCAAGATCCTCGACCGCCCCTCACATCTGCGGGCGGAATTGACGGCGCTTGAACGGAAGACTGCCGATAAGCAGTTGTCGCCGACGGTGGCGGCGCGACTGGCAAATGTGCAGCACTACCTGGAGGATCCCGACGCCCTGGCGGACTGGATTGAACGCGATCTCTCGAAAGAACTGGACAAGCACCTGGGACAGTGGCAGCTCGAAGCCCTGGAGCGCGTGGTCGCCCGGGCCATCGAGCGCCATTGGAAACTGCTGAACCCGGCCATCGACATCCATAACGACGCCAACTGGGATAACGCGCTGCTGCTGGGTCTGACGGTTTCGCAGAATCGCCGCCTGCTGAAGGAGCTCCTGCGGATGACGGCTTCGGCGGAGCCGGACTGGTTCCGACGGCATCCGGTTAACCAGCGTTTTCTCGAAACCGTGGCGGCGGGCGGCGTCGATCCCGCAGTCTGGATGGGCCGGTTCCAGCGGTCTCGCGAGCAGCATGGCGAGACCTGGACGATTTACCTTGAAGATGACCCGTTGCTGATTCTGCAGATGGGCAATCTGTTCGATACCTGCCTGAGCGTCGGCGGCGGTTCGGCCTATTCCACGGTGGCCAACGCGATCGAGGCCAACAAGCGGGTGGTATATGTGTGCAACAGCCGCGGCCACATCATCGGCCGCAAGCTGTTGGCCATGGACCGCGGCGGCCGGATCTACGGTTTCAACTCGTATGGCCGCGGCATCTGGAACAAGATCGCCCTGGACCAGTACTGCAGTCAGCTGGCCCGGCAGGCCGGCGCCCGGCTGGCGACGCCGGAAGATATCGCGAACCTGGACCCCGACGACTTGCGGCTGTTTGCCGACTGGTACTTCGACGGCTGCGAGCCCTTTGACTGGTATGCCGTCGCCGGTTTTGAACGCGAGCAACTGCAGGAGGACCTGCGGCAGAATTTCCCCAAACGCTGGCACGCGGACGAAATCGCCGTGGTCCGCGCCCTGCTCGTTCTCGGCGCCGACGCCTTGGCGGTGATCGACCGGCATCGGGCGAAACTGCCGCGCCACACGTTGCGGCGCCTGCGGCGCGAGAGTCATTGTCCGCAGGTGCGGGAATACCTGGAACCGTTCTGTTAGCCCGAAGGCTTTATGCGCTGCGTCGACGCCCCGGAAAGAATGAAATCTGCCGATTGGAGCATCGCCGGCGAATCGGTCGGGCCGCGGGCCGGCAGAACTTCGCCCGGGCAGAAGCGTCTCATACTTCGATAATTGCTTCTTGAGCGCACGCCGCCGGGGGGATCAAAAAAGCTCAACACAGGTGTCACAAACCGCGCATTCAGCCTATTCAGCAAATGAAAGACAATGGGGAAACAACACAGGAGAGGGTCGATCAGGCCATCGAAGCCGTACGCAACGGTGACCGCAACGCGTTCGCCGAGGTGATCAAAGCCTACCATGTACCGGTTCGAGCCCTGATTGGAGCGCAGGTCGCCGACCGGCATGATGCCGACGACATCGCGCAGCAGACATTCGTCTTCGCCTATCAGCATATCGCCGATTACCGCCTGGGTACGAACTGCCTGGCCTGGTTGAAAGCCATCGCCAGGAACAAGATTCGGGCCCTCTGGAAGCAAAGCGCGCAAACGCAGCAGAACTTGAGCAAACTGCGACTGCAGAAATTGATACAGCGAAGCATGGAACTGGTTGACGACAGCTATCTGGAAGATCGCCTCGAAGCGCTGAACACGTGTGTCGAGCAGCTCCCGGAACGACAGCGCGATTTCCTGCATCGGGTCAACCTGCGGGAGTCGACTCTGGCTGATCTCGCGGTGGAAATGAACCGCAACGCCACGGCGATCCGCAAGCAGATCAGTCGGCTCTACGAGAAACTGCGCAACTGCATCCGCAAACGTCTGAAGATCGGACCCTTTTAACATGTCCAGTGACGCCGGCAATTTCGACGACACGGCGGAGAGCCACATCCAGGCCTGCCTGCTGCAGGACGAGGTGCCGGACGCCGACCTGAAGGCGCTGGAGGCGATGCTTCGGACCAACAGCGACATGGCCAAGGCGTTGGCCTTGCGCCTGCTCGATGATCGTCTGATCCGGAACTGGTTTCGCAGCGAGGCCGACCCGTCCTTCATCGACCAGGTGCGGCGTCGGCTGGAACTGCACTTCGACGACCCGGCATTCGTCGCGGCAGCCATGGGTCGCATTCAGGATGCGGTTCTGGCCGGAGAGGGCACACCGGGCGCAACAGTTCGTAAGGCGGCGGTCAGCCGCTATTCGGCGGCCAAATACCTGCTCGTGCCGCTGATTGCCGCCGTGCTCTACGTCGTCCTCGCTCACGGTCATCACATCGTTGCCTGGTTCCACGACACGACCAATGAGGTAATGACGGTGGAGGATTTTGCCGGCGCCCCGAAGGTCGTGACGGCGGAGAAAGAGAAGGATGTTATACGCAAGCTGCTGGTGCATCCGGGCGCTACATTGGTGACGGCAAAGGACGAGTCGATTTCGCTGGGATATCCCGATGAATCCCGGCTGGATCTGGGATCGCAGAGCGAATTGGCTCTCGGTATGGAACCGGGACGCAAGCGCCTGGAACTGCTGACCGGACGGCTTGAACTGTCCATTGCGGGGCAGCCGAAGGATACGCCGCTTTTGCTGGCGACGCCCCATGGCGAGGTGCTCATTGCCGGCGGCCGCGTGCGGATCACCAGCGCGGCGGACGTCGATCGCGTCACGGTCGTCGAAGGCACGGTGCAGGTGCGCAAGTTGACCGGCGGCGATCCGATCCGCGTGCCGGCGGGGCACGAGGCCAGCGTCCGGCCCAAACAGATTATTGTCGAGGCGACCGACTGATGCCCGAGCCGAGCGACAACGAGTCAAAGCAGAACAGCAAGCAGACAAACGGAGTTGATGCAATGGAAGCAACCGAAGAGAGGGTGGTGACGCCCGAGCAGGCCGAACAGGCCCGCGAGCTGATGGATTCCTACAGCGCCATCGTCAAAGAGATCGGCAAGTTCATTGTCGGTCAGGAAGACGTGATTGAGCAGTTGATGATTGCCGTGCTGGCCCGCGGCCATTGCCTGCTGGAAGGCGTTCCCGGCCTGGCCAAGACGGCGATGATCCAGAGTCTGTCGCAGGTGATGAGCCTGTCGTTCCGGCGCATTCAGTTCACCCCCGACCTGATGCCGGCCGACATCACCGGCACCGAGATTATCCAGGAGGACCCAACCACCGGCCACCGGAACCTGGTCTTCCAGAAAGGCCCGATCTTCGCGCAGATGATCCTGGCGGACGAGATCAACCGGACGCCGCCCAAGACCCAGGCCGCGCTGCTCGAAGCGATGCAGGAGCACCAGGTCACCGCCGCCGGCGTCATGCACAAGATCGTCGAACCGTTCTTC
>CAYLNH010000061.1:0-13254 GCA_964384625.1 uncultured Lentisphaerales bacterium | reverse complement strand
GGCAACGCAGAACCCCATCGAGCAGGAAGGCACCTACCCGTTGCCGGAGGCCCAGCGCGACCGGTTCATGTTCCACGTCAAAGTCGTCTATCCAGATCGCGAGGAGGAACGGGAAATCATCGCGCGCACGACCGGGACGTTCAACACGGATCTCATGGAAATCGTGAAGGCCGAACAGATCATCGCCTGCCAGCAGATCGTGCGGTCGGTGCCGGTCCCCGAGCACGTCATCGATTTCGTCCTCGACCTGGTCCGCATGTCGCGGCCCGACGAAGACGAAGCCCTGCCGTTTGTGAAGGAGCTGGTCGAGTGGGGCCCCGGTCCGCGTGCCTGCCAGATGATGATCGTCGGCGGCAAAGTACGCGCCCTGTTGCTGGGCCGCTACCACGTCACGATCGATGATGTGGAAGCGATTGCACATCCGATTCTGCGGCATCGTCTGGTGCCGACGTTCAACGCGGAGGCCGAGGGGATCATTGTCGAAGACATCATCGACCGCATCCTCGAAGCAGTCCCCCGCGGGACCCCGGATTCGGTGGTGTGATGCCGGATCCAGGATACAGGATGCCCGCCTTCACGTCCCGACTCATTCGATTCACTCGACAGCCCCGATATGCACCAAACGCGAACACTGAAAATGACGGCATTCGATACACAACGACTGCAGGCCGCCGGCTACAAGATTGCGGCGCCGGTCTTCACGCTCGAGGACCGCGTCGGGACACCGCCGGCGGCAGTTCGGCAGGTCGCGGCCGCCGCGCCCGGCCGAGCAGCCGGGATCGCCGGTTCCAGACGCCTCCAGACCGAACCGTGCGCTCCCGCTTCCCCGCGGCGCCCCGCGGCTGCGGGGCAAACTCATCATTCATCCCGCTCGGCGGAACGTACTCCGGCCTCAAGCCATGTCTGATCTGACGACATTACTGACACCTGAAGATACCAAGACGATCGCCAATCTGCAGGTCCTGGCGCGGTTGGTGGTGGAAGGCTTCTGCTCCGGCCTGCACCGGTCGCCGCACAAGGGATTCAGTGTTGAATTCCGGCAGCACCGGCAATACGTGCCGGGTGACGAGATCCGCCATCTCGACTGGAAGGTCTTCGGCAAGAGTGACCGCTTCTACATCCGCGAGTACGAGGAAGAGACCAACCTGCGGGCCACGATTCTGCTGGACGTCAGCGGTTCGATGAACTACAGCTTTGAAGGCGGCGTTTCCAAGCATCACTATGCGACGCGATTGGCGGCCTGTCTGGCGTATCTTATGCTCCGGCAGGCGGACGGCGTCGGCATGGTTGTCTTCGACCGGAAGATGCGGGAATACATCCCGCCGCGGTCGCGGCCGGGCCACCTGCGAATTCTGCTGGATTGCCTGGAGCGCTCCGACCCGGGCGGTGAGACGGAGCTCGGCAAAGTATTCCACGATCTGGTCCCGAAGATCCAGCGCCGCGGCCTGCTGATCGTTATCTCGGATCTGTTCGGTGATGTGCAGGACCTGCTGTCGGCGCTGGCACATTTTCGCAATGCCCATCATGAGATGATCATCTTCCAGATCTGGGACCGCAGCGAACTGGACTTCCCCTTCGACCGCTGGACGCGGTTTGAGCATATGGAAGTGAACTCCCATCTGCTGGCGGATCCCGCGCACCTGCGCCAGGCCTATCTCGAGAAGGTCGCGGAGTTCCGCGAGGCATTGACGAAGGGCTGCCATCGCCACCGCATCGACCTGGTCCCGATGGTGACCGATCAGCCGTATGCCGAAGCGCTGGCGCGGTATCTGGCATTGCGGAGGAAGCGCTGATGGAGTTTCTCAACGGCATTCTTCTGGGCGGTCTCGCCGCGGGTTCGATCCCCTTCCTGATCTACATTTTCAACCGCAGCCGCTTTCGCACCCAGAAGTGGGGCGCCATGCATCTGCTGGATGCGGCGATCGCCACCAACCGCCGTCGCATCCGGCTCGAGCAGCTGCTGCTTCTCATCCTGCGTGCGATGATCCCCGCCGTCTTGGCACTCTGTATGGCGCGACCCGTGATTACCAGGATGAAGAACCTGATCCGCAATTCCAAGAGCTCCGTGGTCGTGATGCTTGACAACAGCTTCTCAATGGAAGGCGGTGACAACCTGCGCTCGAACTTCACGCAGGCTACCGAGGAAACCGGCAAGCTGGTCGATAACCTGCCGCAAGGCAGCCAGGTGGCCATCCTCGGAATGGCCGGTCCGGTATCCGATCGCGAACATTCCGGCTACGATCTGCCGCAGTCGCGCCGTGTGATCAGCGCCGCGCGCGGCGGTTTCGGCATTGCCGGCGTCGGCGAGTCGATGGAAACAGCCGCCGGATTGTTCGCGTCGCGCATGCATCATGCGGATCGACAGTTGGTGATCGTCAGCGATTTCCAGCGGGCCAGTTGGGGCGATGACAGCGCCACTGCCCGCCGGCGGGCAATCGAACTGGTCAACGCCGCCACCGTCAAGCCGCGTATTGTGCTGATGGACGTCGGCATCGACATCAAGGAGAACCTCGCCGTGCAGTCGATTGAGCTGTCCCGCGCGGTGATCGGCGTCGGCCAGAAGGTCAATATCCGGGCGAACATTCGGAATTACGGCAAGAATTCATACTCGAACCTGCCGGTATACTTCAAGGTCGACGGCACGGGCAAGTCGATGTCGCAGATCAACATCGGCGGCCGGGAAAGCGCCCAGGTGCTGTTTTCCGCGAGTTTCGAAACGGCCGGCTCGCACCTGCTCGAAGTTGCGGTCGACGCCGATCGTCTGACGGCAGACAACACCTGCCGCAAGAGCCTGCCGGTGCTGGATCGGCTCCCCGTCCTGCTGGTCGACGGCGCGCCCAGCGAGCAGCCGCTGGCCGGTGAGACCGCCTTTCTCGAGATCGCCCTGAAGCCCTACGGTGCCGCCGGCAGCGAGCTGAAGGATATGATCGATCCCGAGGTCGTCGCCTATGACAGGTTCGACACCAAGGCGCTGGATCAGCCGCGCGTCCTGGTCCTGGCAAACGTACCCGCGCTTGACGACGGGCAGCTCCGTGCCGTTCGGGATTTTGTTCACAACGGCGGCGGTCTGATGATCTTCCCGGGGGACAAGACGAACCATCGCTGGTACAACGACAAGCTGCTCGCCGACGGCCGGGGGCTGTTGCCGATGCGGATCGCGTCGCTGGCCGGCGACGGCGACAGCGACAGCGCCGTGACCGTCGTTTCGCAGCATTACGATCACGCGGCGCTTGAGCTCTTCAACGACCCGCGCAACGGCAGTCTGACCGGCGCCCAGATTCGGTTGTGGTATCGGCTGGCGCCGATGCTCGATGCCGCCGGCAAGCGCGCGCCTGCCCGCATCCTGGCGCGGCTCGACAACGGCGATCCTTTTCTCGTTGAACGCGATTTCGGCCATGGCCGGGTGCTCCTCTGCAGTACCCCCGCCGACGCCGATTGGAGCAACTTGCCGTTGCGCCCGTTCTATCTGCCGTTGATGCAGCAGCTCGTCACCTATCTTGCGTCCAAGGTCAATCCGCCGCGGAACATCCGGATCGGCCAGCGGCTGGCGATCTTCCTGCCGGAGAAGGCTGCCGGACGCACCGCGTTGCTGACCGATCCCATGGGGGAAACGCATGAACTGCCCATCGTCAAACGCGGCACCCGGGGCGTCGGCGAGTTTGAGCGCACGCAGCAGCCCGGGGTGTACGTGCTCGAGCCGCCGGACGGCGAACCGATCCACTATGTCGTCAGCACGGCGCGCCATGAGTCCGACATCGAGAGTCTGACCGGCGACGAGATCCAGCAGATCGCCCGGGAGATGGACGCCGCAGTGGTGCATTCGTTCGAGGAGTACCGCGACATCGAGAGCAGCCGCCGGTTTGGGCAGGAGATCTGGGTCGGCCTGCTCTGGCTCGTGTTGATCGTCGCCTTCGGCGAGTTGTTTCTGATTCAATTTTTCAGCCGGAAGAAGCCATGACGGAACTGCGATTCTCAGGCGATATCGGTTTGCTCCAGGGCAGTGTCCTGGCGCTGGTCGTCGGCGCCGCCGCCTGGCTGCTGTACTTCCGACAGCTGCATCAGCGGCCGGGGATCAGCCGTTTCGTCCTGCCGTCACTGCGCGGTCTGGCGATCTTCTTCCTGGTGATCATGCTGACCCAGCCGATCCTGCATCACCGGAACGTGATCGGCGAGCTCGGCCGGTTGTTCGTTGTGATCGACAGCTCGAAAAGCATGAACGTCATGGATCCCGACACCGACCCGGCCCGCAAAGTGCTCGCCGCCCACGCCCAGGGACGGATCGATCCCAAGCATGTCGATGACGACGTGCGGTTGGCCATCGACACGTTGGAATACGAACGCCTGCGGCTCGAACACGCCGTCAGCCGGGCGACGGCGCGACCGGAGTTGAGACAGCAGTTGGCCGGTCTGGTTGCCGCCGCGAAGGCCGCCATGAAACACAAGGACCTCCTGCCGGCGCAGGTCGGTTTTGTCGAACCTGAAGCCGGCGTGGTGCGGCACGAGATCTGGAACAAGGTACCCGGCGGCGCCCTGGAAGAGATGAACAAAGCCAAAGCCTGGTTCCGCAAACCCGATGTGGTGGACGAGTTGAAAGCGCTGGCGACCCGCGAAAACCGCGGCGACAACTACGGCAGCCGGATCGTCGGCTATCTGCACCCGCCGGCCGACGGCGAATACACTTTCTGGATCAGCGGTGACGACGAGTCCAGGTTTTACCTGAGTTCCGGGCCCGATCCGGAAACGAAGAAAGAGCTTGCCAAAGTCAGCACCTTCACGGGGGTCGGTGAATGGAACAAGGCGCCGGAACAGAAGTCGCCCGGCGTTCTCCTGCAGAAAGGGCGGCGCTACTATTTCGAACTGCTTCACAAAGAAGGGGTCGGCGGCGACCACGTGGCGGTCGGCTGGCAACTGCCCGACGGCACCCGGGAACTGCCGATCCCCGGCGCGCGCCTGTCTTCGCTGCCGATTAACTACAATGCGACGCCGGCTGCCTTCCTGAGTACGCTGCAGAAGCATATTGCCGCCGCCCAGGCGGCCGTTGATGACGGTGTGAAGAGCGAAGTGCTGATCAGCCGGCTGCGGAATCTGCTGGCTTCCGTGACGGTGCTCGAGACGGCTTTACGGCTGCGGTTCTATGAAGACCTGCGCCAGGCGGCCGGGACGGATCCGAAAGTCGCCGACGCGGTCATCGAATTCGATCGAACATCGCGTTGGCGGCGGATTCAGGCGCTGTTGTTTGAAGGCACGGACCCGTTGCTGGCCGATCTGGCGGAGAAACATGAAGTGGAACTGATGGCTTTGAACGGCGACCGGGTGGAAAGCCTCTGGCGCAGCCGCGCCGGCCGGATCGAGCAGAGCGCCGAGATCCCCGCGTTTCTGGCGTCCACCCCCAATCGCGATCTGACCGATCTGGCGACAGCCCTCGAAGTCGAACCCTCCGATCGCAAGACCGCCGTTGTACTGTTGACCGACGGCCGTAACAATCACGGCAAATCCCCCGTGCAGCAGGCGAAGATCCTGGGCAACCGCGGCATCGAAGTCTACACCGTCGGCTACGGCAGTGAACTGCCGCCGCAGGACCTGGCGATTCAGGACGTTGAACTGCCGCAGACCGTCTATTACAAAGACCGCGTCCAGGGGAAGCTGACCTTCCTGGATACCATGCGTCCGGGGGAACCGTTCAATATCAGTGTGAAGTTCAGCATCAAGGGAAACAGCTTGTGGGAGAAGGAACTCCAGACCAACGGCGGCGGGGTTCGTACGGTCGACTTCGACTTCCCGATCGAGCAGCACGTGAAGAAGGTTCTCGGCCAGACCGATGCCCGGCTCAAATACAACAGTATCCCGACCGCCATGCAGGTCTCCATCTCCTACGTCGAAGGAGACCGCTTCCGCCAGAACAACCGGGATACGATGCATTTCCTGGTCGCCACCCGGAAACGCCGGATTCTGCTGATCGACCATCGGCCGCGGTGGGAGTGGCGCTACCTGGATGCCATGTTCACGCGCGATGACAAATGGGAGGTCAACGCGGTGCTGCCGCAGGTCGTGAAGAACGTCATCAGTTTCAAGCGCGGCAAGCGCGCCGGCATGCTGCCGACCGAAAAGGAGGAGTTGTTCAAATACGATCTGGTTATTCTGGGCGACGTCCCCGTCAGGTTGTTTCGCGAACATGAACTGATCTGGCTGAAGGAGTTCGTTGAACAGCGGGGCGGCGGGCTGGTGCTGATCGACGGCCGTCGCCGTTACCTGCGGCCCCTGGCGCAAAGCGACGTCAAAGACATGGTCCCCGTCCAGTGGAACGGCGCCGACGACGTACGCAATATTCAACGACTCGGACTGACGCCTGCCGGCCGGAAACTGACGGCGTTGGACTTGAGCGACGGCAAGGAGAAGAATGAACGGGTCTGGGCGGCGCTGCCGCCGCCGCACTGGATGGCCCGGGTGGAGCCGCTGGCCGGGGCCGAGACGTTCGCCGTGGCCGACAAGGGCGCAACGCAGAAACCGCTGCTGGTGTTCCGTCGCTTCGGCAGCGGCAAAGTGCTTTACGTTGCCTCCCCCGATCTCTGGCGTTGGCGCTACAAGAAGGCGGACCGGCACCACCGCCGCTTCTGGAACCAGGTTGCGGAGTGGATCATGGAACAGCCGTTTGCCGTGCAGGACCAGCACGTCGCCATCGATGCCGGCCCCAGTGTGTATGCGATCGGCGAGCGCGCCGACCTGCGCGTGCGTCTGCGCGATCGCCACGGCAAGGCAATGATCAAAGCCAGGGCCGAGGCCGTCCTGCAGCGCGACGGGAAACCGGTTGCCACGATTCCGCTGGATGCCGCCGGCGCCGGCCTGTACCTGGCGCGCACGGCGGCGCTCGAGCCGGGCGAATACGCCGTGAAAGTCAAGGTCAAAGGCCTCGACTCCGACAAACTCCGGGCTACCGCGCGCTTCAATGTCGAAGCACCGGTGTCGTACGAGATGAGCGAACTCGCCTGCAACCGGGAGTTGCTGCAGGAGGTCGCGCTGAACACCGGCGGCGCTTTTCTCCGCGAAGAACAGTTGCGCGAGTTGGACAAGCATTTGGCGTCCCTGAGTACGGGGCGTATCGAAGAAAAGGATACGGCCCTGTGGCAGAGCTATTGGTACTTCGTTGCCGTCATCGCGCTGTTCACGATTGAATGGGTCTGGCGCAAACGGAAGGGCCTCCTGTAGCGGCGGCCCGCGGGCCGCCGTAAGTAATCCCGCGGACGGGATTCCTTCTAGCGCGGCGGCAGACCGCCGCTGGAAGAAAGAGAACGGAAGAAAGAGAACGGTAGCTGACAATTTCGGCAGCTTGCCTGCCGACTGGACCAAATCCAAAGTACCGCGCCATGGCCCTCGGGCGCCGGCGGGTCAACAGGATCGGTTATGGAGAGTGATTGATTATGACAACGAAACTTGATCCCAGGACAGCCGAGAAAATCCGCCGGTTTGGCCGACGACGGCGGCGGCTCATCCTGTTGCGCGGGCTCTGCGCGATTCTGACCGTCGGTTTTGTCGCGTTGGGCGCCGTTGCCCTGGTGGACTACTTCGTGTTCCTGCCGGACTGGTTTCGATTTGTGCTGACGGTCCTGGCCTACGTCACGACCGGACTGGTCGTCTACCTGACGTGTGTGCGTTGGCTGAGCCATCGCGAAACCATGCGGGAGCTGGCGCGCATCTTCGAAGTGGCGAACCCGGAACTGCACGAGGACCTCCTGTCGGCAGTCGAACTGGGCGACCCGAAAAACGACCGCGGGCTTGACTCCGGCCTGTTTCGGGAACTGCTCCAGCAGGATGTCGCCGACCGGGTTGACAAGGTGAAGCTCGACTCGCTGCTGCCGGGTAAGCTGATCAGGCGCTGGATCCGCGCGGCGGCGGCGACGGTCGCGGTTTGTCTGGTGCTGTTCGCGATTCCCAGTTTGCGTTTCGGCAAGTTGATGCTGCGCGCGGCGGCGCCGGTGGCGAACGTCGAGCGCGTCTCCAGCATCCGCGTCACGGTGACCAGCCCCAACCCGGCGGATGCCGTCGTGCCGCAGGGCGATACAATCAACGTGGTGGCGGAGGTCTCGGATCCGGACATCGATGTGGCGTATCTGGAATCCGTCCCCGAAAAGGGCAACCGCACGCGCATCCAGATGCAGCATGTTGGCCGGCGCCAGTTCAGCACCGCAATCCGTATCGGTCGCGACTCCCTCAAGTACCGGGTGCGGGCTGAAACCGGCCTGACGAAATACCACAGCCTGACCTCGCTGCCGCGGCCGCAGGTGACGACCTTTACCAAGACCTACCGCTACCCGGATTATTCGCGGCTGAAGTCGAAGGTGATCCAGGAACACAACGGCGACCTGGCCGCGCTCGAAGGCACCGAGGTGGACCTGGTCATGAAAGCCGATCAGGTCGTCCGCCGGGCCGTCCTGCGGGTTGAAACCATCAGCGGCAAGACGTATGAGCGCCCGCTGTCGATTACCGACGGTACGACGCTGACCGGCAGCATTGTGATGGCGGAGCCGGGCACCTACCGCGTGCGGGTGACCGCGGCGAAGACCGGCTTCGTGAACAAGTTCAGTCCGGAGTATGAGATTCGCGCCGAACCCGACCTGCGGCCGGCGGTCAACTTTCTGTTGCCGACCGCCGATATGTCGATACCGCCGGATGACGTGATCGAAGTCGCCGGCGAAGCGCAGGACGATCTCGGCCTGAAGAAAGTACAGTTGAGCTACCGCATCAACGGCGGTCCGCCGGCGTTTGTGCCGCTGCCGGCCAAGCCCTATGCCAGAACCGCCGACGTCAGTCATCGCTGGGACCTTTCGACGCTGACGCTGCGCCCGGGCGACGAGGTCGTTATGAACATGGTGGCGACGGACTTGAAAGGCAGCCGCGGCGTATCGACTAAGGTCCGGCTGACGATCAGCGCCCTGGGGCTGGATCCCCGTCGGCTTGACGAACTGCAGGCCTGGAAGTTCATCCGGGCGGTACTCCTGGAGACCGAACGCGCCGCCCGCAAACTCGACGGGCAATGCGCCAGACTCAATGACGTCCTGGCGCAGAGCGACAATGCGCTGTCGCGGAAACAGATGGTTCTGCAACTGAAGGCCGATACCGCCCGCGTCGAGCAATTGCAGGAAGACGCGGCGGCGCGGATCAAACGGACGATCCCGATGGTTCGCGATTCGCGCCCGGCCAGGGACCTGATCCTGGTCGGTCGCGTGATCAGCCGGATCCGGCACACCACGTTCGCCGTCGCCGCCAACCGGCTGGACGGCCTGCGGGCGGAAACCCCGGTCAAGGACGACGTCGAGGTCAGTCGCAACAGCATCGGCAAAGGCAGAGACCTGACGCGGAAACTGCGACAGCTGTACGACCAGCTGCTGGCCGACGGCGAGTCGCGCGTGATCCGCGGCGATCTGCAGCAGTTGGCTCGCGAGCAGAAGACGATCGACGATCTCGGCATGATGGCGGATCATGATGTCGAGCGCGTTGCCCGTCGGCAGCGGGTTGTCAACGAGAACGCGCAGGTTGTTTTGCAACTGCTGGACGGTCTCAGCGAACGCGTCGACAAGAATACGCGGCGCAGCGTCGACGGTACACGAAAGCATCTGATTGAATCGAAGGCCAAGGCGGAAGCCATCATTGAACGCGGGCCGACCCAGGCGCGCGGCCGCTTCCGAGGCGAGTTCTACAACAACACGAAATCGTTCCGGCGCTGCCGGGCGGTGAGTACGAAGGAACATATTGACGGGCACTGGCGCGGAGCGCCGCTGAAGAAGGTGAAGAAAGATCACTGGGCCGCGCGTTGGACCGGGCTGATCAGTGTGCCGAAGGACGGGGAATATACGTTCTTCGTGTACTCGGATGACGGCACCCGGCTGTGGGTGGACGACAAACTCCTGGTGAACGACTGGAAGTCTCATGGCCCCGAAGAGCATACAGGCAAAGCCAGGCTGACCGCCGGCCGCAAGTACCGGCTGCGGCTGGAGCACTTCGACGACACCGGCGAGGCCCGGCTGCGTCTGCAGTGGCAGGGGCCCGGGTTGAAACGCGGGTTGGTCCCGGCGGTGCCCAGTGAGCACTACGATCTGCGCGGCATCCGAGACGGCCTGAACCGGGCTGTCGGCGCCATGGCCCCCGTCAGCCGCAGTGTGGCGTCGCGCGCCGTGAAGGCACGGCAGCAATTGGCGCGAATGCTGGGCAAGCCGGCGAAGGAGATTGAAAGTGCCGCCGTCGCCATGAAACGGGCGGCCGCCGCCGCGAAAGCCGATAACGAGGAAGCGGCCGAAAAAGCCCGCAAACGCGTGGAAGAGGAAATGGCTGCGGCCATTGCCCAGCTGAAGGACCGCGCCGACCTGGAGGAACTGCGCCGGGACTTCGCCCCGAAATTCGTCAATGACACCGCGAAGACCGCGGAAGCCCTGGAAGCCCTGCGCCGCACGGCCGCGTTGCCGGAGCAGCAGGAGGCCGCCGCAAAGACCGCGGACAAACTGAAGCAGGCTTATCAGACGATTGAAGCGGCACACCAGCTCCAGCAGGCCAGAGACAAGTTGACCGAACTGGCCGCCAAAGAGAGGTGGGACAAGGCCGGCGCCGCCAAGGCAGAAGAAACAAGCCGGATGTGGCAAGAGGCCAGGGACGAACTGACCCGGCTGCGCGAGGAAACGTTGAAGCCGACCGGAACACATGAGGACCTCGAACGAAAGCTCAGTGCCGTCGAACGCAGTCGCGCCGCGAAGCAGATTGAGCAGGAAATGGCGAGCCGCAAAAAGACCGGTGCGGAAAAGAAAAAGGTGGATGAAGAACTGCGCATGGTTCGAGACCAGGTGGCCGCCGAACACGAGAAGATCGCGGCCGCGGCCGAAGCGGCGCGTCGCGCGATCGAGGCGAATACGCCGAAGCTCAGTGAGCAACTCGCGGGCCTCGCCGAACAGGCGGAGGAAGCGAAGAAGGCGACGGAAGATCTGAACGCCAAAGCCGAGGCGAAGCAGACTGCCGCGGTCCAGCAGGAGGCCCGGCAACTGCAGGCCGCCCAGGAGGAGCTGAACGATCGCCTCGATGAAGTTCGGAACGCCCTGCGGCGGGACGCGAACGCCCAGGACCTGACTACCGATGAAGGCCGTGAACGAGCCCGGGATGCCGATGATGCCTTGGCCATGCTGAAGCAGCCGCCGCCGAAAGCCGAAGACCTCCTTGGTGAAGCCGCCGCGGCGAACGATAAGGCAGAGCAGCAGGACGCCCTGAAACAGGCCGGCGAACAGCAGGAGAAAACCGAAAAGGCCTTGGACCAGCTTGCGGAACACTACAAGAACGTTGAGGAAGGTAATCCGGAGAAGACCCGGCAAGGCCTGCGCGAGAGAGAGAAAGAACTGGGCATCGACCGCGAACTGAACCGGCAGTACGCTGAAGCCGAAGCCCTGGGCAAACTCGATCCGCAGTCGGTCAAAGACAAGATCAAAGAGCTCGAAGATCGCCTCAAAGCCGATGAGACGATGCAGGACGAGCTGGACAACATTGCTGACAAAACCGCCGCGGAAGCGGCCGGCGAGTTGGCTGAGATCGCCAGGCAGCAAGACCGGATCGCTAAGGCCGCCGAAAAGACGGCTCAACAGGAAGCAAGCCAGGAAGGCACGACCAGGAAGCAGCTGCAGGACCTGGCCGGGAAGATCGACAACCTGGCCAAAGCCGAGATCCCCGAGGTTCGGAAGAAATCCGAACAGATCCAGGCCGCCAACCAGGTGGAGCTGCAGGCAGCGGCCAAAGCACTGAACGAAGCGGCTGAAAACGTGCCGAAGAACGCTGACGGCACGGTGCCGGAAGACTTCAAGAAACAGATGGACGAAGTCAGGAAGGCGCTGAAGGAGGCGGAAGCTGAATTGCGCCGGGCACAGCAGCAAGCGCAGCAGGCTCAGGACGCGGCAAACCAGAATGCCGCCAAAGCGCAGCAGCAAGCCAGAACCGAAGCGCAGCAGGCGCAGCAGGCGCAGCAGAAAGCGCAGCAGGCACAGCAACAGGCGCGGCAGGCACAGAAGGCCCAACAGCAAGCCCAACAGCAAGCCCAAGAAGCCCGGAAGCAGGCGCAGCAGGCGCAGCAGCAGGCCAAGGACGAAGCCCGGCAGGCTGAGGATGCCAGGAAGGCTTTGGAGGCAGCCAGGCAGGCCGCGGAAGCCGCGAAACAGGCGGCCGAAGCGGCGAAGAAGGCCGCCGAAGAAGGCAAGGGCACCCAGGAAGCGGCGCAGCAGGCGCAGCAGAAGGCGCAGCAGGCACAACAGAAAGCGCAGCAGGCACAACAGCAGGCGCAAGCCGAACAGCAACAGGCGCAGAACGCCGGGCAGCAGGCGCAGCAGGCGCAACAGCAGGCCAGACAGTCGACGCAGCAGGCGCAGCAGGCGCAACAGCAGGCAAAGCAGGCACAGCAGCAGGCGCAGCAGGCACAACAACAGGCCAAAGCAGAAGCGCAACAAGCGCAGCAGGCACAGCAGGCGGCGCAGCAGGCACAACAGCAGACAGGACAGCCCCAGGGCCAGAAGCAGCAGAAGACGGCGGCGCAGCAGGCGAACGAAGCGGCTCAGAAAGCCAAGGCCCTCGCCACACAGGCGCAGCAGATGGCGCAGCAGATGGCCAAAGCCGAAGCCAGCCAGGAAGCCGCGCTGAACAAGCAGGCGGACGCGCAGGAGCAGACCGCCCGGGACATGCAGCAGGTCGCTGAGGATTTGCAGCGTTCCGCTCGCCATGAAAACCGCTTGGGCCGGGAAGAGGCGGCGCAGGCGATGGGTGAAGTCGGCCGGCAGGCGGAGTCCGTGGCGAACAACGAAATGCAGCAGGCACAGCAAGCGATGCAGAATCAACCCAATGCGCAGGCGGCCCGGCAACCGACGCAGCAGGCCCAACAGGCGGCGCAGCAGACGGCGCAGGCGGCGCAGATGGCACAGCAGCAGGCCCAGGCGGGCCAGCAACAGGCGCAGCAGGCCCGGCAGGGACAACAGCCACAGCAGGCCCGGCAGGGACAACAGCCGCAAGGACAGCCGCAGGCCCAGGCCGGTCAGCCAAGCCAACAGGAAGAGGAACAATCCCGCTGGATGGCGCGTGCGCTGGACAGTCTGGACCGGGCGCAGACAGCCATGCAGCAAGCCGAACAAACGGCTCAGTTTGCTGAGCAACAGGCAATGGCCCAGCAGCAGGCCCAACAGCAGGGCCAGCAGCAGGGCCAGCAGCAGGGCCAGCAGCAGGGCCAGCAGCAGGGCCAGCAGCAGG
>CAYLNH010000060.1:0-29975 GCA_964384625.1 uncultured Lentisphaerales bacterium | reverse complement strand
CTGGTGAACGTTCTGGCGCTATGGTGCGGCTCTTGCCAACGCCAAGGGATGACCTGCAGAACTGACATGCGCCCGGTTCCACAGCAACGGCAGCGGCGTCACGCCTGCCGGTCCCGGCGGTCACGAGCTGCGGCCATTTCCGTCGATGGCGCCCGTGGATTACCTGCCCATGCGCCCGATCAGTTGAAACACCTTCGAAAACAGCATCATGAACTCGGCTTCGCCGCCGCCTGCGGTTGTTTTCGCCGGCAGTTTCGGGGCCGGCGGCGGCTGCAGGACAACCGTGCCGCTCTTGCCGTACTTCATCGCCTGCAGTCGCGTACGGTCTGTCCCGACGGACAGCAGATTCCCGTCTTTATCGAGGATGAATTCCAACGTCGTGAATGCGCCTGTTCGCGGATTCGGCCGCAACCAGGCGTACCGAATCTTGCCGTCCGCCAGTTCTTCCGGCGGTAACGGGACCTTGGCCTTGCTTGCCTGAAGCAGCATCTCCAGCGTGCCCGCGTCCGTGCTCAGGTACTTGGACTGCAGCAGTTCTTCCTTCGACTTCAACAGGTCTTCGGGTTTGCTGCCGAAGTCCATGTTCATCGAGAGCGAAAAGCTGCGGTCCGGCAAGCGCGTAATCTTGATGCGGGGCACGGGGAAGAGCGCAAACCCCTCGGACGTGCGGCGGATCACCGGGTCGCCTTCCATCCAGATCGACTGCGCGTTGTCCTTACTGCTGAAGTAGAAGACCGATTCGCGTTTCGGGCCGGCATACACGCGGACCTCCGTCATTCCCTTCGGGAAGTCGAAACCCAGATATGCCTGCCAGGAGACCTTGCCGTGGTCGTCGGCAAACACCAGCGTACCCTCGAAGACCTCGAACTCGTCTTGCGCTGCCCGTGTCAGCGAACGCAGCAGCTTTGCATGGGCGTGGATGCCTTTCTCGCGCGTCTGCAGCGCCGCGGCAAAACGCTTCGCCGCGGCAGTCCACGGCGCCTGTTGCGGCAGGGCCGCAATCGCTTTCAGCGTCTGCAGGGCGGCGGGATACTCCTGCTCCCGTGCCTGGCAGTAAGCCTGCCAGTACAACAGCTTCGGGTTCCCGGCGGTCTGCTCCAGGGCCTGCAGGCGCAACAACGCTTTGCCCGATTCCCGGCGGCGCAGATGGTTCTCGATCACCATAATCTGGACCGCCGGCTTCTGTCGTTCGGCAACCGGCAGCTGCATCAGGTAGTACTCTTCGTACACCCGCGCCGCCTTCGAGTCGTCGACGGCGTGCAGCTTCTTGATCCGGGCCAGTGCGGGGTGCGCCTGGAGGTGGGCGTCCAGGATGACGACGGCCTTTTGCAGGGCGGGGGGCAGGTCTTCGCCGTCGGCCTTCTTCGTCTTGATCTGTTCCAGGAGGTTCTGGTTCAGCAGTTGCTCCAGTTCCTTGTCATCCGTCCGGCGGGCCGCGAGCGCGCCGACCAGCGCGGTCTCGGTGTCCGGCCGAAAACTGTCGCGGAAGACATGAAAACCGAGAATCACGGCATTCGCCAACCCGTCCAGACGGCCCAGCAGCTCGGTTTCCGAGTCCTTGAGAATGGTCTTCAGGAAGTCCTCGTACTTCTTGGCTTCGCCGTGATTCTGGACGACGAACCGCGCCTGCACCGACTTCGGATAGCGAAACACCAGACCCCGCATCGCGTGGTGCGCGCTCTGCTCGTCCTTCGCCGCCACACTCAGCATATAGATTTCGGCCAGGACCGCCGGCGCTTCGGGCGCCGTCGGATTCCGCTGCAGGAAGGCCCGGGCCCGCGCCATGAAGGCGCTCGGATTCTTGGCGCGCGCCAGGCTCGGGGCCTGGGCGAAACCAAACAGCGGCGTCAGCAGACACGCAGTAATCAGCAGACGTTTCATCAAAAACCTCATCATCTCAATATCTGTTTTCGCACCATACTGTTTCACCGGACGCTGTCCAGCGCGCCGACGCCAGGGACATGGCGTTGCGGTTCAGCAGCGGAGCGATTCGACACCGCAAATCTGCCCACTCGGCGGTCGTTCCGGTTTCACAACGGCCGGGCGCCGCTATAATGGGTTGGCGCATAACTCCAAGGAGAACCCTATGGCTGCAATCGAAACACTCCTCGGCCGGCCGCCGGCCCGAAGCTGGCAGGCGAAATGGATCGCCGGCCCCGAAATTGAGAACAACACCTACTTCTACTTCCGCAAGGAGGTCCTGCTGCGGTCCAACCCGAAGACGGTGTCCGTGTATATCACCGCGGATACGCGCTACCAGCTGTTTGTCAACGGCGCGTTCGTCGGCCGCGGTCCGGTGCAGTCGCAGCCGTTCTTCCATTACTACGATGAATTCGACCTCACGCCGATCCTGAAGCGCGGCAAGAACTGCGTGGCTGTTGTCGTCAATTACGTCGGCAACATCGCCGACGCCCGTCCCGGACTGCTGGCGGAGGCGGTCGGCGCCAAAGGAAAACGCGTTTTTGCGACCAACGATTCGTGGCGGACGGTTCGCGCCGACGCCTGGCAGCAACACACCTACTTCTTTGGCATGAATGCGCGCACCCCGTATCAGGAGGTGTTCGACGCGCGGCGCGTGCCGGCCGGTTGGGATCAAGTCGGGTTCGACGACAGCCACTGGCCGGCGGCCCGGGTGCTGGCCGGGCGGACCTCGAACACACCGCCGGCGGTGACGCCCTGGAGTTTCCTGCAGCCGCGGGACATCCCGCACATGACGGCCGAAGAATGCCATGCCGAAACCGTGGTCTGCCGGGAAGAATGCCTCGACCTCGAAAACCGGCCCCGCCGGGAGGATCTGGCGCCGGGGCTGTCAATGGTCGGCAAACCGATCAAACACAGCGTGCTCCGGCAGGCCGACAATCTGCTGAAAGCCGCCGGGCAGACCGTGGCCCGCTGCAGCACCAGACACCGCGACCTGGATTTCGACGGGGTTTACGATCCCTGCGTGGTGCTTGATTTCGGCCGGATCCTGACCGGCTATGTCCGCCTCGATCTGACCGGACCGGCCGGCGGCAGAATCGATCTCGGCTACTGCGAACGGTTGATCGACGATCACTTCAATATCGCGCTCGAGAACTCCTTTGCCGATCGCTATGTCATGACCGCCGGCCGGCAGGCCTGGCAGTCGTTCACCTGGAAGTCCTTCCGCTACGTCAAGATTCGTCTGCGTTCCTGCTTTGAGAACGTCAAGATCCACAGTCTGAAGGCGGTGATCTCGACGTACCCCTACGCGGACCGGGGCGGCTTGACCTGCAGCGACAAACGACTGCAGAAGGTCTTTGATATCTGCCGGCACACAACGCGGCTGTGCAGCAATGAATTCCTGATGGACACGCCGTGGCGCGAACAGGCGCAATGGCTCGGCGACGTTGCCGCCGTCACCGTGCCGGCGATCTACGCCTGCTTCGGAGACACCGCCATCACCGGCAAGTTCTACCGCCAGGCCGCTGCGAACCAACACCAGACCGGCATGATCTCCAACGTCAGCAACAAAGTCAATCATGGCTGGCAGGGCGCCATCCCCGACTACTCACTGTGGTGGCTGATGGGGCTCTGGCAGCACTATCTGTACACCGGCGATGCCGGCATCATCCACGATCTCTACCCCAATGCCGTAAACGTCATCCAGGCCCACACCAACTACCTGAATCGCTACGGCTTGATCGAGAACATGCCCTACTGGGTCTTCATTGACTGGGCGCCCACCGACCGCCGCGGTGAATGCACCGCTTACAACGCGCTCTTCTACGGCGGTCTCCGGGCCCTCGCCGAAATGGCCGCGCTGAAGGAAGATGCCCACACCCGCAAACTGTGCCGCGGATTGCGCCGTCTGATGGCCAAAAATTTCACCCGCCGGTTGTTCGACAAAAAGGCCGGAGTCTTCCGGGATTGCCGATACGAGGGCAAGCTTTCGACGAGCATCAGCGAGCACGGCAACGCCGCTCCGATCTGCTTCGGCTTGTGCAATGCCGCCGCCACGAAGTCCATTGTCGAGGCGATCTTCGCCCGGAAGACCGTGCCCGCGGTCGAGGCCCAGCCGTTCTTCTCGGCTGTTGTGTTGAACGCCTTCGCCAAAATCGGCCGCTTTGATCTGGCCCTGCGTTACATCGACGACCGCTGGGGCAAACGCATGGTCGATAAAGGCGCCGAGTCCGCCTATGAAGAATGGTACCGCAACGGCTCCTGGCGCAACGGCGACTGGCACGGCTTCCTGCGGACCGAGTCACACGCGTGGTCGGCCTACCCCGCCTGCTTCCTGGTGCAGCACCTGATCGGGTTGGAGATCCTCGAACCAGGCGGCGCCCGCATCCGACTCAAGCCGCAACCGACAGCGTTCGACTACAAGGTGCGCTACCCGCTGCCGGCGGGCATCATCACAGTCGCCAACAAAGCCGGCAGGATCACTGTTTGCCCGCCCGAGGGCGTCGTCGTCGCAGACTGACGACGTCGCGATCCGCACGCCGGACAAAGGGAAGGCGCCCCGGGTCCAGGGCGCCTCCTGCCACGAGCGTTTGCGGCTCTCGCCGCTTTGTGAAACTGCAGACGTTCTTCTGTTTTTTGACAGAGCAAATCCCTTGCCATTCTCCGAGCAACCCCATGAACGATTGCGTAAGATACGGCAATCTGAGGCGGAGTTCAGCCATCCCGCCTGAGCCTGGCCGTGGGCCACCTGAACTCCATCCTGCACACGACGTGTGCACCGCTGCTGCCCGACTGTACCAGTGGCCGGCGAAGACGCGAGCCACGCCAGACGCCTTACCCGCCTGGCCCGCGAAACCCTTAAGCTCAGGCGAGGCTGCAATTCGGCCTTTCAGGCCTGTGTTTCAGGCTCAACCCAAGACCCGGGCCTGCAATCCGGGTTATATCAATGCCGGCCCTTTGGGCCTCAGAACACCGCTCTTGAGGCTAAGCCTAACGATTTCACCCGCTTACCCGCCTTACCCGCTTTCCTACGGCCAAGGCTCCCGGTCGGCGCGCGGCTTGATGTCCAATTCACGGATCTTGGTACGCAGTGTATTGCGGTGGATGCCCAGGATCTCGGAAGCCTTTGACTGATTGCCGCCGCAACGTTCCAGCGCCATCTCGATGACCAGCCGTTCCAGCGGTTCCAAGGCGATCTTGTACAGATCTTCGTCGACGTTATTCAGGGCGGCGACGTAGTGGCGCAGCGCTTTCGGCCGGTCGCTGTCGGACGCGCTGCCGACGGGGTCGTGCAGGGATGCCGGCAGGTGCTGCGGCAGGATAGGCTGACCGGCCGAGACCACCACGGCGTGTTCCATGGCGTTGCGCAGTTCGCGAACATTGCCCGGCCACGAATAGCGTTCCAGGATCTCCTTGGTCTCGTCAGTCAGGAGGTCCTTGTGCCCGCGGGTCAATTGGGTCAGGAAGTGTTCCGCCAGCGGCTTGATGTCTTCGCGCCGGGCCCGCAGCGGCGGGAGCGAGACGTGGATGACATTCAGCCGGTAGAAGAGGTCGGAGCGGAAACGGCCGGCTTCGACTTCCTTTTCCAGGTTGCGATTGGTTGCCGCCAGGATGCGCACATCCAGATGGATGGATTCGTGACTGCCGAGGCGTTCGACCCGCTGGTCGTCCAGGACGCGAAGGAGTTTCACCTGCATCGGCAGCGGGAGTTCGCCGACTTCATCGAGGAACAGCGTGCCGCCGTCCGCCGCTTCAAACCGACCGGGACGCGCCTGCTCCGCCCCGGTGAAGGCGCCTTGGGCGTAGCCGAACAACTCGCTTTCCACCAGGTTCTCCGGCAGCGCGCCGCAGTTGATCGCGACAAACGGCTCGGCCGCGCGCGAGCTGTGTTCGTGAATCGCGCGCGCCACCAGTTCCTTGCCGGTGCCGGTGTCGCCGATGATCAGGATGCTGCTGTCGGTCTGCGCCACCAGGCCGATGCGTTTGTAGACCTCCTGCATGACATGCGAGCGGCCGATGATCCTGGTTTCCGGTTCGGCGGCCGTCGGCGCCGTCACGGCGCGCGGCCCGGCCTGCAGAGCACGTTCGGCCAGCTCTCCGGCACGATCGAGGTCGATCGGTTTGGCGAGGTAATCGAAAGCCTTGCCTTTGACGGCCTGCGTGATGGTCTCCAGCGAGCCGTAGGCGGAGATCATGATCACCTGCGTGTCCGGCTGTTCCTGTCCCAGTCGATCCAGGACCTCGAGCCCGTCGATATCAGGCAGACGGACATCCAGAAACACGACCCGGGCTTCGTGCGCGGCGCAGGCATCCAGCCCGGCCTTGCCCGTGGCCGCCGTGGCGACGTCCCAGCCGCGCCGGGAAAAGAAACGTTTGAACGCCAGGCAAATGCTGTCTTCGTCGTCGATGATCAGCATGCGTTTGTTTTCATTCATGGGGACGATCCTTCCGCAGGGGGCATTTCGATCCAGAACTCGGCGCCGTCGTCGTGGTTGGTGTAGCCGATGTCGCCGCCGGCTTCCGTGATGATCTGACGGCTGATGTACAACCCCAGACCGGCGCCCTCGAACTTGGTACTGATAAAGGCCTCGAAGATATCCGTGCCGCCGTCGACCTGAACGCCAGGGCCGTGGTCGCGAACCGCCAGGCGCACCGGCGGGCCGGCAGTCACAGACAGCTGGATTGCGCCGCCGTCAGGCATCGCGTCGGCGGCATTCAACAGGAGGTTCATCACGACCTGGCGCAGACGCGGACGGTGGGCCGAGATTACCGCCGCTTCCGGCGCGCTGAATTCGACGGTGACGCCGGCGTGCTCCAGCTTCCCGGCCAGCAAGGTCAGGACCTCCCCGGCTTCGGCCGCCAGATCCACCGCTTCCACGGCGGTCTCCGGCTTCCGCGAGCCGTCTCGCGTCAAGGCCATCAATTCCTGAACATACAGATCGAGCCGCTCAATTTCGCGGCCGATCAAATCCAGACTCTCCCGGGAATCCGGATCGTCCGTCACCGTGTCCTGCAGCAGGCGCACATGCATTTTCATGCCGCTCAGCGGATTGCGCAGCTCATGCGCGACCGACGCCGCAACCTTGCCCAGAGCCGCCAGCCGTTCGACCCGCGCCAGCCGGTTCTGCGAGTCCGCCAGGTTGTTCAGCAAACGGTCGAACGACTCCGCCACCAGCAGCACCTCCTTCGGCGCCGTGCCGAAGACGTCCCGACCCAGTTCGAGCTTCTGACCCTCCCAGTCTTTGCCGGTCGCCTGCGACAGCTGGTCGACGCGAACCGCCAGCCGGCGCAGCGGGCCGGTGATCGACCAGGACAACAGGATCGTGACGATCGTGGCGCCGGCAATCACCAATGCGGTCCAGTGGATGATTCGCCGCGTCGTTGCCCGCTTCGCCTCGGTGATGCGGGCCTCGGGCACCAGCAGGTGCAGCTGCAGTTCGCGCTCCAACCCGATCTGGCCGAAACTCCGAAACCGCTGCGAGCCGACGATATAGCCCTCCGAGCCCAAATGGAGCTGGCGCGGCAGGGAACCGGCCGCGCGCAGCCGCTCGCGAAGCGCATTGGCCTGCGGCGCCGGCAGGCTCGCAGCAACGATGCGGCCGGTGCCCGTGTCGGTAATCACCACCTGCCCGCCGCTGATCGTGCTCAAGTGGGACAACATCGCCGTGTTGATCGGCAGCAGCAGTTCTTCCATCAGCGAAGCGCTGTTCGCGACCGTGTCGTCGACCAGGCGTTTTTCCACCTCGTCCTGGGCCACATCAGCCCCGATCCAACTGACCAGGATCGCCGAGCCGATAGCGATGAGATAGACCGCCAGGATCATTCGAATGGCGAGCGGCAGACGTTTCATGACCACTAACTATGCAATCTGAACCCGGCTTGTGCAACTTGAAACAATGTTTATGCACAAAGATCGGGCGACAGGCGAACAGGTCCGGGGCGAATTCCGCCGAACCGTGCCCAGATGAAGAAATTGTGAAGCTGCTGCCGGAAGTTGGCACGGCTGGTGCTTCCCGGACAGTCAACTGTGAAAACGTGCCGTAACTGAAGGAGAGAGAATGAGCAAGATGCGTGCGTATGCGTTGGCGGGAGCCGTGTTTCTCGCCGGGGTTGGGCTGCAAGCCCAAGAGACGAAGAAGGAGAAGAAGGAGGACCGCCTGGCGCTGGATAACGTCGTGGTGGTGGCCACCAAGAACCAGCGGACCGTGGCCAAGACTCCCTACACCGTCCACCAGTGGGATGCGGACGAGGTGGTCCTGGAGAAACAGGCGCGGAGCATCACCGAAGCCCTGCGCGGCACACCGGGAATTATGCTGCAGAAGACCGGACATGGGATGACTTCGCCGTATCTGCGCGGCGTCACCAGTCAGCGTACAGCGCTCTACGCCGATGGCGTTCGGGTCAACAATTCGTTCTTGCGCGAGGGCCCGAACCAATACTGGAATCTGGTCGATCACTACTACTACACGAACCTGCAGGTGCTCATGGGGCCGGCGTCCGTGCTGTACGGCAGCGACGCCATTGGCGGCGTGATCCTGACGCGCAGTACGGACCTGGCGCGCGGCGCCGCTGCCGGCGGGTCGCAGTGGCTCGGCGGTGACTTCGTCACTCGCGCGGCATCGGCGGAATCGAGTCTGTCGGCGCACCTGCGCGGCAGTGTGGCCGCCGGCGACAAGTGGACCTTCGGCTTCGGTCTGACCGCTCAGGACTTTGGCGAACTCAAGAGCGGCGACGGCGAAGAGAACCCGCACACCAACTACGAACAGTGGAGCGGTAACCTGCGGGCCAAGCGCTGGCTGAGTGACAACGCCTGGCTGCTGTTCGGCTACGATCACTTCAACCAGAACGACGTCGACCGTGTCCATCGCACGCTGTACCACGTCGACTACTACGGCACGCTGAGCAAAGGCAAAACCAGCGACGTTCACCGGATCTACGATCACGAGCGTCGCGTGGCCTTTGGACAGTACGGCTGGCGGAATGGCGGCGGTCTGGTGCAGGAGGTGGACTTCGGCGTCTCCTACCAGAGCCTGGTCGAGGACTATCGGCGCATCCGTGATGACGGTCGCGAGCAACTGTTCTTCACCCGAGTGATGACCACCGGCGTCAACGGCCGCGTCCAGATGAACACGAATGCCGGCGTCCTGACCTGGGGTATCGACTTCTACCGTGACAACGTCAACGCTTCCGGCCAGAATCGGGCTGCTGACGGCACGCTCGAGCAACGCGACCAGGGCCTGGTTGGTGATGACGCGATCTACGATCTGGCCGGTACCTACCTGCAGTTGGAAACCGAACTGACCCAACGCCTCGATATGATCACCGGTCTGCGCTACACCTACGCCGATATGGATGCCGGAAAGGTGGACTTCGATGGCGACATCCGCTCCCTGAGTGGCAATTGGGATGCCCTTACCGGCAGTCTGCGGTTCATGCTGGAGGTGCTGGACGACAACCGCCTGAATCTGTTCACCGGTCTGTCCCAGGGCTTCCGCGCCCCGAACCTGTCGGATACCACGCGTAGTGATGACTTCGGTGGCGGCGAGGAACTGCCCACTGCGGATCTGGATGCCGAACACTTCACCACCTTCGAACTTGGCGGCAAGAGCGTCGGCGGCTGGGGCTACGTCACGGCGACGGCCTTCTGGACCGACATCGAAGACCGAATCGCCCGGCTGAAGAACAACCGGGTTGATGAGGATGCGACCAAGCGAAATCTGCACGACGGCTACATCTACGGTGTCGAGTTGCTGGCGGAAGTCGATCTGGCCGGCGGTTTCTCGGCCTACAACGGTGTGGCTTGGTCACGCGGTTCGGAACGGACCTACTACGATCGCTTTGTTACCGAGCCCGGGGCGGACAGGCCAATCAGCCGTGTTCCGCCGTTGCATGGCACGTTCGCACTGAAGTGGCGTTCGCCGGATCGCTCTTTCTGGGCCGAAGCCAGTCTGGACTGGTCCCGCAAACAGAAACGGTTGACCGACGCCGAGGAATCCGATAACCGCTTCCCGCCGGACGGCTCGCCGGCCTGGCAGTGCTACAATCTGCGCGGCGGCTGGCACGCCACCGACAATCTCAGTCTCAGCCTGGCCGTCGAGAACATCACGGACGCGCAGTACCGGGTGCACGGCTCGGGCGTCAACGAACCCGGCCGCAACGTGGTGGCGACGGTCGCCTGTCGGTTCTAGACAATCTCATACACCACGCCAGGCGGCGGGCAGGTGCCCGCCGCCGCCCTCATCCTCTTCTGCAGCGGCATTCCGCGCGGCGGCGAAGCTTCGGCTTCGCCGCCGGTTTCTTGTCACGTATCCCGACAGCCCCGGCTCCACCGCGGAGCTACTCTCCGTTCTTCCGGGCCCGCGTCAGATGCGGTACGCCGTCGCGGCCCAGGCGGGCCTTGAGCTGTTCCGGGATATACCCCGGGTCCGGCGCTTCCTCCAACTGACTGCGACAGAGACGGGCGCCGGCCCGCATGACGTCGTGTCGACTCAGGATGCCGACCACGTCCTCGTCGCCGTCGAGCACCGGTACGCGCCGGAAATGGTGGTAGAGAAAAAGGTCAGCCGCCACGAAGATGTCCGCCGCCGCCTCGATGGAATGCACACCCTTCGACATGAAGTCCGCCACGGTGCCGGCGGCGACGCCGTAGTAGCGCAGATTCGCCAGCCAGGAGAGGCAATCCCGTTGACTCAGGATTCCCACCAGTTCCCCGGCTTCGTCGATCACCGGCGCCCCCGAAATGCGGTTCTGGACGAAGGTGTTGATCGCGTCGCCGATGGTCTGCTCGGGCTTCAGTGAGATGACCTTGCGGGTCATGAAATCTCTGACCGTCGGTATGTCTTCCATCGCGGCTCTCCACATTTGAGTCCAGTGCTCCTCGGATGGTGTATTCACTACGTTCACGCGGCTGATGTCACCTGCATCCCGCTCGGGTTGCGCTCCCGACAAGACTTGACTTCCGTTGGTCGTCTCGTGGGAGTAGGCGACGCGACGACCGGACGGAGTCGAGTCAGAACTGCGATGGGCAAAAGCCGTAGAACCGGAGAGCCGCAGTCAGTTTGCGTCCGAGAGCTGCCAGGTCCTGCGGATATAGCGAGATCAGCTTCTTGCCCGCCTGTTGGTAGAGCTTCTGCTTGAGCAGCATGCCGATCTTGTAGTCGGTCGTATCCAGTCCCCAATACTCGATGTAAACGTCAAATTGCGGCAAGTAGAAGTCAGGTCGCACGGCGTAGCCCTGGATGATCTGGAACTTGTCGTCATGCCTGTAGGCGAGCCCGGCATTCCCCAGCCATTCCGCGATCTGTCGCTCGCCACGTGATTGCACGACCGTTCGGTCCCGGGACACCGGCTTCTTATGGTTCTGCACCTTCATGTCGAAGTTCCGGCGCTCGATGAAGACTGCATTAAAGCAGCAGTCGCAGTAGATTCGCTGGAACTGTGTATTGGAGATTCGGCGTTCCTCCGGGGCGGCAGGGGTTCCGCATCGGCGAGCAGACCATCGGACTGGCTTCGTCACGGATGCGTGCTGCCTGCTCGACCTTCTCAATTGCCCCCAAAGCGGAACGCAGAACGTACTCAGGGCCATTCGGGTTGTTGGCCACATCGCGCAGGGACGGCAGGGCGCGTTCGTCTCCGATGCGCCCAAGCGCTGCGGCGGCGTACTGGCGGACCTGCGGGTGTGCATCGCGCACGAGGTCGCACAGTATCTGCACGGCGGGTGCGATGTCCGCACAACCGCTGAGTTTGCCCAACGCTGACGCTGCGGCTCGCCGTACTGTCGGTCGTGAATGCCGGCACAACTGCATCAGTTCAGGTATGGCCTGGCCGTTGCCTGCTTCGCCCAGTTCTACCGCCCGTCGCCGCAGTTTCTCGGCAGATTCCTGCTCCTGCCTTCGGTTCATCGGGATTCTCCCATCTTCATCTGCTCCGCCTGCCTGACTCGGCTCCATCCTGTCGCCGTGTCACGCCGCAATACTGCGTGACGACCGCTGGGAGTCAAGTCCGTTACTGCAGCTGCGACAGAATGCTCTGATAGCCCTTGACCCACACCCCTCCACACCCCACCAGTAGAGCCAGACCGCAACCCAACCAAGGACCTCCTTACCATGGCACTGACGCTTTCTCTCAGCCGCAAAGACGACGCCCTCATACAGGAAGACTCCGACTGCATTGTCCCCGGCGCGACCTGGTACGTCGCCGAGGAATCCGGCCTGAAACTGCACTACGCATTCCCTGTCGGCGCGTTGGCCGACTGCAACTGGCTGGCTGCGGATATTCTGCTGGACGGCGTGGATCTGTCTTCGTTCCATGTCCTGCTGCAGGAAGGCGAAGGCGGCCGCGAATTCATGTTGCGTTTTGGTGTGCTGAACCAGGTGCAGGCGCGCATTCGATTCCCGCTGGACGCTGTTGACCAGAGTCGCTGGCAGACCGGCCGGGAGGCGGCGTACCTCAAGCCCATGTGCGGCGGCGATATCGTCGATCTGGCACAGGTGGACCGAATGAAGTTCGTTGCCGTGGGCAAAGGCGAAGATTCCATTCGCTTCGCACTGACGGACTTCCAGGCGACGGTTGAAGAACCTGAGCGGTTGACGAATCCGGTTCTGCCGCGAGGCCCGATCTGCGATGCGATGGGCCAGAGCATCATTCGCGAATGGCCGGGCAAAACCCGGTCGGTTGATGAACTGGTCGAACGGCTGCAGCAGCAGCTGGCGGAAGCGCCGCAACAGAAACTGCCCGACGGATTCTCGCGCTGGGGCGGTTGCAAAGCCATCCGCTTCGAAAGCCGGGGATTTTTCACGACGCAGCACGACGGCACACGCTGGTGGCTGGTGGATCCCGATGGCTGTGCCTTCTGGTCGCTGGGTATTGACTGCGTCCGCTCCCGCATCGAGTCCTATGTCACCGGACTGGAGTCGGCGTATGAATGGCTGCCGGCGAAAGACGGCGAGTTCGGGGAGTTCTGGAGCGGGCGCCGCGGGGCATCGTTTGATCTGGAGTTCATAAATTTTCTCGGCGCCAATCTGAAGCGCGCCTTTGGCGACAACTGGCACGACACCTGGTCTGAACTCGTGCCGGCATTGATTCGGCGCTTCGGCTTCAACACGGTGGCCAACTGGTCGGAATGGCAGATCGCACAGAACAAGGTGCCGTATGTTCGGCCATTGGCTCTTTCGGCGTTCAACTCCGTGCCCAAGGCCTTCCGCGATTTGTGCGACGTTTTCGAGCCGTCGTTCGAAACGGCCTGCCGCGAGTACGCAAAGCAGCTTGAGGAAACCAAAGACGACCCGGCGTTCATCGGCTATTTCCTGATGAACGAACCGACCTGGGGGTTTGCCGCGATGACGCCGGCGAAGGGCATGTTGTTCAACTGTCCGCACGGCAAGTGCCGGCAGGCCCTGGCTGACTGGCTGCGAGAGAAATACACAGATGACGAAGCCTTGTCAGCGGCATGGGAGATCGAAACCAGCTTGACGGCGGTTGCCGACGGCCCCTGGCACGGACCGGTTGACAGTGAAACGGCCGAAGCCGATCTGGCCGCTTTCAGCAGTATCATGATTGAGAAGCTCTACAAGAGCATGTGTGACGCCTGCAAAGCTGTCGATCCGAACCATCTGAATCTCGGGGCGCGGTACTACACGATCCCGCCGGAGTGGGCTGTGGCCGGCATGCGGCATTTCGATGTCTTCAGTATCAACGGCTACAAAGACCGGTTCCCGTCCGAGTTGATTACCGACCTGTACGACGTGGTGAACGTTCCGATCATGATCGGCGAATGGCACTACGGCGCGCTGGATGTGGGGCTGCCCGGCGGCTCGCTGCGAAGAGTGGCCGATCAAAAGGCGCGCGGCGAAGCCTATCGGGTCTATGCCGAGGGCGCGTTAGCCCACCCGGCCTGCGTCGGCATCCACTACTTCACGCTGTATGACGAAGCCGCCATGGGCCGTTTCGACGGGGAGAACTGGAATATCGGCTTTCTGGATGTCTGCCACCGATCGTATGCGGAACACGAAACCGCCGCCCGCAAGACACACGAACGCATGTATGACGTCGCGACCGGCACGGTGGAACCCTATGACGTCGAGATCGAGTATCTCCCGATGAACACGCTGTAGCTGCAACGTCCGCGAAAAACGGTGCGACTCTCCCAAGGAACACCAAGCTGAGCTTGGGGCTTCTTCTCGGAGTGCCGGAATTTGATCCCGCCCCCTTTTCGCGGCAGGTGTAGACTGGTCAGTTCGTCGACGCCGGCAGCAGGGCGCCTTCCACTTCGCCTTCCATCATAATCTTGCGAAGCTTCTCCAGGGCGCGCTTCTGAATCTGCCGCACGCGTTCGCGGGTCAGGCCCAGTTCCTTGCTGATCTCCTCGAGAGTACGAATGCCGCGGCCGTCGAGACCAAAGCGGTACTTGATAATCAACTGCTCGCGGCCCTTGAGCTGCGGCAGCGCGCCGTACATCTGATCGGAGAGATCGCGAAAGACCAGATCACGATCGGGCGAAGGCGTGTTCTCGTTCGGAATCAGATTGATGATCGTGTCCGATTCGCCTTCCGAAATCGGCGCCTGCAGCGAGACGGTCTTCAACTCCGCATCGCGCAGCCGGGTGACGACGCCGACGCTGAATTCGGAGTTGCCGGCGATCTCCGCCGCCGTCGGTTCGCGGCCGAGCTTTTCCTTGAGCTCGCGGCCGACCCGCTGGATCTTGCGGATCTTGCGGAACGACGAGGTTGGAATGCGGATCACCTTGCCGGATTCCGTGATCGCCCGGCGCATGGCCTGCTTGATCCACCACGAGGCGTAGGTCGAGAACTTCGCGCCCTTGGTCGGATCGAATTTCTTCGCTGCCTGGATCAAACCGACATTCCCTTCCGAAATCAGCTCCTCAATCGGAATGCCGCGGTTGCTCAACTCCAGCGCGATCGTCACCACCAGCCGCAAATTGGAGCGGATCATCTGATTCAACGCCCACCGGTCGCCCTGGTGGATCTGATCGGCAAGATCGACTTCTTCATCGGGCTGCAACAGCGGATATTCGCTGATGTCCCGCATATAACTTTTGACGCTTTCTGTAATCATCATGCTACCATCACCTGGTCCGCTGTCCTGGGGAATCCCGGCGCCGCCTCGCGGCAACACAACGCCGCCCATGTTTCGCTGGCCCGCCGATGGGTCTGCGGCTGACCCCGCGTCAGGATGCGGTGCACCCTGCCTCTATGTATTCATAAGGCAGCACATTTCATGCCACTGACGGTTAACAGCGACATGGAATCCCGACGGCGACGGGGTTTCTGCCGGTTCTGAGGCGGAAACCGCCTAGCTCCGGGTGATTTCCAGGCCCGTGGACGAAACGTCCATCTGTACCAGACGCGCCCCGGAGCTGGGGGGATGTGTCAACAAATATTGACAGATGTGCTCGGCTGCTTGCAGGTCTTTGGCGAAGATGACCATGTAGCCGCCCCCGCCGGCGCCCAGCAGTTTCAACCCGCCGGCATAGTCCCGGATACCGTCCGCCAGCGACTGCACGGGCGGCGGGCAGGTGCCCTGATCCAGCTGCTGATTCAACTGCCAACTGCGGGCGACGCACGCCTGCAGCGCCTGCAGGTCATGATGGGCGATCGCCTGCTCGCCGGCCGCGGCATTGGCGGCGATTTCCTCAAGGACCCGCAGGCGCGGCCCGGCATTCAGGAACATGCCCCGGACAATCTCCTGCAGGATGTCCTTGGCAACACGGGTTAACCCAGTGTAGTACAACAGGATGGAACGATTCAGATTCTCCGGCCCAAGGACGTGTTCCGGCAGGAACCGGACGGCCGGCAACTGGTCCAGGCCGGGTTGGGTCCGGGTCAGTTTGACGCCGCGCAGAATGCCGCCGACCTGGTCCTGCCAGCCCCCGCCGGTGGTCAGCATCTGTTCCAGTGCGAGGGTCCGACGGATGATCTCGACTTCGTCCCAGTCGAGTCCGCAAAGCTCGCTGAGAACACCGAGAATCGTCGCCGCCAGAATGCTGCTGGTGCCCAGTCCGGAGCCCTTCGGCACGGCGGCCACGAGCGACAACTCAATGCCGCCGCCGAAGGCTTTGAGCTGCTTTTCGAGGCTTGTATACTTTTGTTGACAGAAGGACGGATGGAACCCGGCGAGGGCGAGAGCGGCGCGGCCGATGGTAAAGCCGCTGCCGACGTTGGCATAGTCGGCCACCTGTTCGTAGGTGGCCAGCCGTTCTTCAACGCCGAGGTCGATCGAGCGCAGCACGATCTCGGGCCGTTCGCTGACCCGGGCAAACACCTGGATCGGCGGCTGGCCGTTCAGGTTGACGGCGAGATTCAGCACGCTGCCGCCATACTGCAGGCAGTAAGGGGGAGTATCGGTCCAGCCGCCCGCCAGGTCCAGGCGCACCGGGGACCGGCCCCAGATGATCTGGTCCGGCAACAACGTGTTCTGCGGGGTTACGGGTTGTCCAACGGCGCCGACAATGGCCCGGCGCAACACGCCGAAAGCCGTTTGCTCCTGAGCGGCGGCGGCGCTGTCGCCGCGCCGGCGGAGGACTTGCGCCCGAAACATATGGTCGCGCACCCGCTTCATGGTCGGCGCCGCGGCATCGAGTTCGGGCGGGAACTCGCGGTCGCCGAACAACTCCGCTGTCGCGTCCAGGTCGAGCATGTGGAAAACGCTGGTGGCATGATGGCGCATCATGGGCTCAACCGTGTTCTCCAGGTTCTGCCGGCGACGGGCAAACACCGCGTCCAGGTCGACCTGCTCCGCCAGTTGGCGGGCGGAGAGCCGGGTCGCCTGCAGCCAGCGGTCACGGCCGCCGGGGTCCGGCGTGTCCGCCCAGAGCCAGGTCAGCAAGGCTTCGTCCATCTCGGACTCGGCAACGGCAGGGAACAGGGGCGCAAGCTGGATGTCGAGTTCGTCCGCCCCGAGATCGCTGGGCGTCAGCTCTCTGGCGGCCAGCCACTGGCTCAGCGGCCGTCCCGCGAAGGTGGTGTCGGCGCCGCTGATCGGTCCGCGAAAGACGTCGTCAATACCGTAGACCCGCCAGCCGGTCCTGCCGTCGGTCAAAGGCACGGCGTCAATGCAGATGCCGGGCGGAACGCTGATCTGCCAGTCGTTGGCCGGGATGCCGGTGAGTACGTGTTCACGCAACAGCTGCCACGACTCGGGGAGGACGGCGTTTTCAATCCACAGCGGCCGGCAGCTCGGCTGCAGGGCGGCGTCGATCCGGGCATTCTGTGTGTGTTGATTCAGACGGGCCTCGATGGTGACCAGTCCGAGTTTGTTCTGGTCCAGCACCCGGCGCTGCAGGCGCGTGACCGATTCGATCAGATCCCGGCTGGTGCCGAAGTGGTAAAACTCCCCGTCCGGCAACGGTACGACCGCCGCCGTCAGCCCGTTGATCTCCGGGTCGGACTCCGTCGGTGTCCGGCCCAGGCCCAGGCCGAAGCCGGCATACAGCTCGTATTCATCGGGGATGCCGTTGCTGAAGTGCTGCGCGTCTTCGTCCCAACCGCACTTCTGCATCAGCACGCGGACGGCGCGTTCGCTGAACAGCCAGATGCCGGTGTCGACCAGGAACAGGTAATGGGCCGCGAGTTCGCGGACGCGGGCGGCTTCGGGTTTCTGCAGGAAGAACTCCAGTTGATCCGGTTCCCGCCGCGGACAGAAGAAGACGCCGAAGTGCTGGGCCTCTTCCGGCGCGACCCAGAGCCCCAGACACAGGATGTCGACCGCCGGCAGCGGCGGCAGCTTGTGAGCGAACTTGATCATCACGTCGCCGCTGGTCAGCATCATGGTATACGGTTGCGGCGCGGCCGAGAACAGCCGGCGGTAGTCCGGCAACTGCAGGTCGATCAACGTCTGATCCAGCCGCTGGCCGTAGGCCCAGCGGAACACCGGGATCGGCATCAGCGCCTTGCCGATGGGGGCGTAGGCCGGCAGCCGCCGGCTCTGGCCGCCGCTGTGGGTGATCAGTTTCGGCTGGTCGTGCAGCCAGCCGGAGAAGTTGTCGTGGCCGGAATCCCGCCAGGCCCGGGACAACAGCCAGGCCGTACCGCCGCCCGAGCCCAACGGCGTGTCGGGCGGATCGTGGGTGACATACCAGTCGTGCATACGCGCCGGCGCGTGCCGCTCAAAAGACGCCGCCATCGGCTGCGGCATCGACATCAATATTTCCATCAAGGGCTCCCTTCGCCGAACGCGCAAAACAGCCGGCCGCGCCGGAGCAGTCTCTTGTTCGCACTTGGGGGTTAGAACGAATTTCTGATAACTGGAATGGCTGCGCCGCCGCCGCGGCAGAGACTTTTCTTCCTGCTGGTCCTCCCCATACTCTATGGCTTCGGACCCGCTGATGGAAGCGGCAGATCAAGAAACCGCCGTGGATCCAGACAAGAGCGTCTCTTGAGTTTCGGCGGAACCGGATTACAGTTGTTTCCGTACTGCCGTATGCGGACACAAACATCTTGGTTGAACCGGGCCGGATGCGTTTTTGCCGGAACTCCGCTGCCTGAATTGAGACTCCAATGAGCGATAACTCTACCATCCCGGAGGGGGCTGGGCTGATCGCCGGCGATCCGTGGCTGGAGCCCTACGAAGATGCCCTCGTCAACCGATTCCAGCGTTTTCAGAACCGCCTGCACGAGATCGAAACCGGCGCCGGCTCGCTGCAGACGATGGCCCAGGGGCACGAATACTTCGGCTTCAATCGCGGCACCCGCGATGGCGTTGCAGGTGTCTGGTACCGCGAGTGGGCGCCCGGCGCGAAGGCCTTGTTCCTGATCGGTGATTTCAACCACTGGGATCGCCGGCAGCACCCGATGAAGTGTGATCGTTACGGCGTCTGGGAGATCTTCCTGCCGGATGCCGGACCGGCGGCGGCGCTGACCCACGGCACACGCGTCAAGGTGCATGTCGTCAGTGACAACGGCGCCCTGGATCGGATTCCGGCCTACATCCGACGGGTTGCGCAGAATGATGAAACGCAGGATTTCAGCGGTGTGTTCTGGGATCCGCCGCCATATAAATGGCGGCACGCGCGACCGGCCATCCGGTCGCTGCGCATCTACGAAGCCCACATCGGCATGGCGCAGGAACGCGAGGGCATCGGCACCTTCCGCGAGTTCACCGGGAATATCCTGCCGCGCATCAAGGAGCTCGGCTATACCGCCGTCCAGCTCATGGGCATCCAGCAGCACCCGTACTACGCCAGCTTCGGCTATCACGTCAGCAGTTTCTTCGCCGTAAGCCACTTTTTCGGGCCGCCCGAAGACCTGAAAGAACTGATCGACACCGCCCATGGCCTGGGCCTACAGGTGTTCCTCGACATCGTCCACAGCCACACCGTGAAGAACGTCATGGAAGGCCTGAACGAATTCGACGGGACCCACTATCATTACTTCCACGCCGGCGGCCGCGGCGAACACTGGGCCTGGGACTCGAAACTCTTTGACTACGGCAAGTTCGAAGTCCTCCGGTTCCTCCTCAGCAATGTCCGGTTCTGGCTCGAAGAATTCCACTTCGACGGTCTCCGCTTTGACGGCGTCACCAGTATGCTTTATCTCGATCACGGCCTGCATCGGGCCTTCGGGCATTACGACGAATACTTCGATGAACACAACCTCGACCACGACGCGCTCACCTACCTCCAGCTGGCCAACGCCCTGGTGCATACCCTCGATCCCGACGCCGTTACGATCGCCGAAGAAATGTCCGGCATGCCCGGCCTCGCCCGGCCCATCCTCGAGGGCGGGCTCGGCTTCGATTATCGCCTGGCCATGGGCATTCCCGACGAGTGGATCCGGCTGCTCAAAGACGTCCGTGACGAGTATTGGCCGATGGAAGGGATGTTCCGGACACTGACCAACCGGCGCCCCAATGAACCGCATGTCGCCTACTGCGAATCCCACGACCAGGCGATGGTCGGCGACAAGACCATCGCCTTCCGGCTGATGGATTCCGCGATGTACGACGACATGGCGATCGGGCACGAGAACTACATCATCGATCGCGGCATCGCCCTCCATAAGATGATCCGCATGGTCACCTACGCCTTCGGCGGCGAAGCCTGGCTCAATTTCATGGGCAACGAATTCGGCCACCCCGAATGGATTGATTTTCCGCGCGACGGCAACAACTACTCCTACAAATTCGCCCGTCGCCAATGGTCGCTGGTCGACAGCCGGTTCCTGCGCTACAAATTCCTCAAGGAGTTCGATAAAGCCATGCACCGGCTAGAAGATACCTACAGAATCTTTGCGCAAAACGAAATCGAACTGCTTACCGTCCACGAGGACAACAAGCTGATCTGCGCCCGCCGCGGCGAACTCGTTTTCATCTTCAATTTCCATCCGGAGAAGTCATTGACCGACCACCGGATCGGCGTGCCGGAGGCGACCAACTACCAGATCGTGCTGACCTCCGACATGTCGAAATACGGCGGCTTCGGCCGCATTCTCGACGGCCATATCTTCCCGGCCGACGACGAGCCCTGGGACGAGATGGAGCAGAGCCTCCAGACCTACCTGCCGTGCCGCACCGCCATTGTGCTGGCGCCCGTCCGCCGGAAGTCCGACGACCACGACCAGTTCATCCCCGGCTAGCGCTGCGTTTGTCTCCGCTTCACCGCCTGACGCCGGCTTGGCCGGCGCCCCCCGCCGCCCCGGCGTGGCGTCAGTCCGCTCCGCGTTCCGGATACCGGCCCTGCAAGGCGCTCCTGAGAATCCCCTTGACGGTCAAACTGAAGTCGCTCGCCAACATCCAGTCACAATACTCGCGATCGAATCCCACCACCGATCGCAGCGTTTCCCCCTTGTGAACGCCGAAGCCAAACACCACCTCGTTGTGCTCCCAGCGCAATTTCCCCTCGACGTCCAGGTATTCCTGAAAGCGATACGGCGTGAACTGCCGGTGCAGATCGTCGGCCGCGCCCGACAGATCATCGTAGTAGGCCAACTGCCCTTCGAGCACATCAACCGTGGCGTTGACGTCGGCCATCGCGTCGTGAGCATCGGGCAGCGGCTTCCGGCAGTAGAACTCCATGGCCTTCGTCAGCGTTCGCGGTTCACGCCGGCGGAAAACCTGATAGGCGTCCACAACCTTGCGGTTCTGCATACGGAAGGAGATGCCCAGGCGGGCAAACTCCTCGACCAGCAGCGGGATATCGAATCGCAGGATATTGTACCCCGCCAGGTCGCTGTCCCCGATGAAATCAAAGACGGCGGCAGCAAGATCAGCGAACGTCGGCAGGCCGGCAACGTCGCGGTCGCAAATACCGTGAACCGCCGTCGCTGCGGCGGGGATGGGGACCGTTGGGTTCAGCCGTTCTTCGAAGGTCAGGCGATCGCCTTCGGGGAAGATCTTCAGCATGGCGATCTGCACGATCCGGTCGTGCACCACGTGGGTCCCGGTGGTTTCCAGGTCAAAGAACACGATCGGTCTGGCCAGTGTCAGCTTCATGAACAACCCAGGTTGAAACGTTGCAGAACCGGGCCGAGGACTGCGGTGACGACGCCGGCGTTGTTCTCGCGACCATGCCCCCGGGCGACAGCGCTCACCGTGCGGGCGGAACAGCCGTGCTCGCGGCCGTCGGGAAACACGCGGCGCGCCAGCCGGAAGTAGGCGCGGGCCAGATCCAGCGCCAGTGCCGCCAGCACCTCGTCGCCGCTGAGTTCGGCGACATGCGCCCACAGCACCGGCGAGTGCCGTCGCGGTTTGCCGTCCTCAAACCAGTCAGGTTTGTCGCCGCGCTTGCCCACGCCGGACACGCGTGACCCCCGCGTTTTTTCCGGCAACTGCAGGCCGAGTTCAGAAAAGCTGCCGGGCCGCGCCTGGCCCATCGCCACTTTGATCCGTTCGTCGTAACGGCCGTCGCCGGTCAGGTTGCGGTACTTGCGCAAGGCGTCGATGGCAGAGCCGGCATCGGGGTCGAGCAGGTGCGTACACAGCACATCCAGAATTCGCTCGGCAGCCGCAACATAGTCCGGATCTCTCGTGATCGACCACAGCCGCAGCAGGACATCCGGCGCCGCCGACGCCAACAGATTCTCAGCCCGGTCGATCTGGATCGGCGACTTGGGCGCCATGCCGACGAAATTGCCGTAGACCGCGTTCTCGCGCAAGTCGTAGACCGGGCCGTCCGGCCCCAGGGCGGACGGTAACTCGCCCGCGCCCAGGATGGCCTTGACCCACGGCGCCGCCGCATCACAGGCCAACTCGATGCAGCGGTCCTCTCCTGTTACATCCCAGGCGATCAGACTGATCGTCATCCCACGAAAATGGTCCGGTACATTCAGCCCGCCCTCGTCGGCTTCGCCGACACTCTCCGTGCCGAAGTACATCGAGCGAAACCGATGGTTGTCCCAGTCATACCATTCCGGGATGCCGTCCACCCAGTTGCCCAGGTGCTCGGCGGCATCCACAAGTTGCCGGCTGGTCTCGCGGTCGCCCGGATCCAGTTGCGCCAGCATGCCGAGGAAGAGCTCGAAATGCTCCGTGCCGTGGTGGATCTCATGCCGCCGCCAGTAGCCGTGACGCCACTGCTGCGTATCCCGGAAATGCCGCCGGATCCGATCCCGCGTGGTCCGCAGGAAATCCTTGATCTCGGGCATCGGCGCCGCCTGCAGCACCGGCAGCCAGGAAACGGTGTAGGTGCCCTGGTCGTGGACATCCGTCGCCGCTGCGTCACCGTAGGCCCGGCGGCAGTCGCTCATCCAGCCGCGGACGTCGTTGACAAAGGCCGCCGCACTCTGCTCCAGCGTGCGCGATTGCTCGATCTCGATGGTTTCCAAGTGGAATCTCGGGTGGGGGATTCGTGCTAGTCCGCGGTCTCGTCGAGCCAGACAGAGCCGACCGCGTCCGACGGCATGCGCCAATCGCCGCGGGGCGACAAACTGATGGTACCGACCTTCGGGCCGTCGGGGACGCAGCTGCGTTTGAACTGCTGCGCGAAGAAGCGCTGCACAAACACGTCCAACCAGCCGGCGATGGTCTCGGCGTCATAGGCGCCGGCAAAAGCCAGCTCGGCCAACTGCCGCGTCCGCGACGGTGGTGAACCGTACTTGATGGTGTGGTACAGAAAGAAGTCGTGGAGTTCATACGGGCCGACCACAGACTCTGTCTTCTGCGAAATCTCGCCGGCGGCCGGCGGCAGCAATTCCGGCGTAATCGGCGTGTCCAGGATATCCTCGAGCGTTTCCTGCAGGGACTCCTCGTGGTCGGCCACCCACCGGATGACATAGCGGACCAACGTCTTCGGCACACTGCAGTTGACGGCGTACATCGACATGTGATCGCCGTTGTAGGTGCTCCAGCCCAAGGCCATCTCAGACAGATCGCCGGTGCCGATCACCAGACCGCCGTGTTTGTTGGCCAGGTCCATCAGGAGCTGGGTTCGTTCGCGCGCCTGCACATTTTCATAGGTGACATTCTGCAAGTCCGGGTCGTGCCCGATGTCCGCAAAATGCTGTTCGCAAGCCGGCTTGATGTCGATCTCGTGCAGGTCCGCGCCGATCTGCCGGCACAACGCAACGGCATTCGCATAGGTGCGGCCGCTGGTGCCGAAGCCCGGCATCGTTACCGCCGTCACGGCGCTGCCGTCCCGCCCCAGCAAACGCATCGCGCGCTGGGCAACCAGCAACGCCAACGTCGAATCCAGGCCGCCGGATACGCCGACAACGGCGCACTTGGCCTGTGTGTGCTCCAGGCGCTTGGCCAGCCCGGCCGCCTGAATGCAGAAAATCTCATGGCAACGCGCATCGCGGGTCGCCGGATCACCGGGAACGAACGGATGCGGGTCGATGCTGCGGCGCAGCTCGGTCACTGCCGGCAACGTGTCCAGCGGCACGCAGTCCATCTCGTCCGGCGGATTGCTCGGCACCGACGTCTCGGTAATCCGCGTCATCGTCAGCCGCAGGCAATCCAGATCGGCGTAGATGATCGATGCATCGCGGGCAAACCGCTCGTTCTCCGCCAGCATAACGCCGTTCTCGGCAATCATTGCATGCCCGCCGAAAACCAGATCCGTCGAGGACTCGCCAACGCCGGACGAGGCATAGATGTACCCGGCCACACAACGCGCCGACTGACTGCGCACCAGTTCACGGCGATAGTCCGCCTTCGCCACCAACTCATTACTGGCCGACAGGTTGACCAGCACCGTGGCGCCGGCCAGCGCCTGGTACGAACTCGGCGGGATCACGTTCCAGAGGTCCTCGCAGATCTCGACGCCGACACAGAAGCGGCTGTCGTATTCAAACAGCAGATCCACGCCGAACGGTACGTCAGCGCCGTTCAGCCGGATCTCGTCGGCCTCGGCGTCGGCGCCGGAGCTGAACCAGCGTTTCTCGTAGAACTCCTTGTAGTTCGGCAGGATCTGCTTCGGCACGATCCCGAGATAGTCGCCGTTCTGCATGACCACCGCACAATCATACAGGTGATTGCGGTGTCGCAGCGGGGCGCCGGCAATCAGAATCGTCTGCCGGTCTTCCGTCTCCCGGCGCAATTCCTCAAGACCGACGCGCACCCGGCTCAGCAGGGCGTCCTGAAAAAACAGGTCGGCGCAGGTATAGCCGCAGAGCCCGAGTTCCGGGAAGACAACCAGTGCCGCTTCCTCCGCGGCAGCAGCACCAAAGAGTTCCCTGGTGGCGGCAACATTATGCGCGACATCCGCCACACGAAGTTGCGGAACAGCAGCGGCAACACGGTAGAAACCTTCCATCAGTCTGGTTCCTCAATGGTTCGAAGTCGAAAAGACTAAGATACTGTCCGGACGCGACGCCTACAACCCCCGGACGCAGGGGTAGTGGTAATGCGTCGGTCACGGGGAGTGGCCCCCGCATGCTGCTCTCCTGCCGGTGGTGAAACGGCGGCAGACGCTACTCCCCGTCACTGACGCATTACGGGGTAGTAAGCCCGCGTCTGCTGCCCTCTGCATTCTGCGTCGAGATCCCGCACCTTTATGGTGCGAGTTCCAGGATCGGTCACCTGCACCAGACAGCCGCCTCCAGTTCCCGGTTTCCCGCCGGCATGCCGGCTGGAGCGGCGGGAAACCGGGAGCTGTGGTACGGACTTCATGCCGGTGACAGATCCGCAAGGCCCGCAGGTTCCCGACCGCTTGAAAGTCGGGAACCTGCGGTACTTGAGGGTCAGTGATCTGCATCTGCCGGCCCAAGGCCCAATGACCAGCCTAATGCGGGCGGATGCGGCCGACACACCACTTCCCGATCAACGTGATGATATAGCCGACGCCGGCGAACAGGATCACCGTCGCACCGGACGGCAATCCGGGTTCATAGCTGAAGATCAGCCCGCCGCCGGTGAACAACAAACACAGCACCGTCGCCAGCAGCATCATCTGCCAGAGCCGGCCGACCAGCATCGACGCAATTGCTGCCGGCAAAGTCAACAGCGCAATCACCATCACCAGCCCGACGACCTGCGTCATCAGCACGACCGTCAATGAGATCAGCACCAACAGCAAGGTGTGATAGAACCCCACGCGGATGCCGCGCAGCCGGGCCAGTTCCGGCTGGAAACTGATCACCAGGAAGCGGTCGTAGAACAGCATGGTGATGCCGACCACAATCACGTCCAACACAATCATGTGCCGGATCTCGTTCCTGCCGACCATGAGGATGTTGCCGAAGAGGTAGCTCATCAGGTCTTCGTAGTAGCCCGGCGTCGCCGCGATGAAGAGAATGCCGACGGCCATGCCGATGGCCCAGAGCGCACTCAGCACGGTGTCCGTCCGCTGTTTCCCGGAAAGCGTGACCGCGGCAATGATAAGCGCCGCGAAGACGGCTGCCAGCGTCGCCCCGCCCAACGGTGTCACCCATTCCACGCCGTGCACGCGCTGCAGATAGCGCGCCGCACCCATGCCGCCCAGCACACAGTGGGCGATGGCGCCGGCCACATACGTGGTCCGCCGCACCACCACAATACTGCCGACCACGCCGCAGGCCACCGATGCCAGGACCCCGGCCAGGACGGCGAATTGCAGAAACGCATGTTGGCCGAGATGTTCAAAGAACAAACTCATGCGTCATCCTCCGATCCGGAGCGATGCGGTTTTTCCAGGGCCGCCGTCGGATCCAGGATATGGCAGGACTGCTCATGCTGCAGCACCGCCAGATCGCCGCGCATCACAGCGTGCAGATTGGCATCGGTGATCTCCGACATCGGCAGGATCGATGCGGTGCGATTGACGCAGACCACATGCGTAGCGTAGCGGGTGACAACATTCAGGTTGTGCGATACCACGACAATGGTAATCTGCCGGTTGAGTTCGTGCAGCAGTTCGTAGATGTCGTGCGCCACGGCCGAGTCCACGTTTGCCGTGGGCTCGTCCAGCAGCAGAATCTTCGGCTCCGAAACCAGTGCCTGCGCAATCAACGCCCGCTGCCGCTGGCCGCCGGAGAGTTTAGGGAAACCGTGTTTGGCTGAATCAGTGAGCTTCACCGTATCCAGAGCCGCCATGGCGGCATCACGGTCCGTCCAACGGTACGGTCCGATCCAATGGCGTTCCGCGCGTCCCATCAGGACAACGTCCAACGTCGACACGGGAAACGCCGGGTCGAACTGCAGGTGCTGCGGCACATAACCGATCTGCTCGCGCGACACCGTCGGCGCCCGGCCGAACACGCGGACCTGGCCGCGCCCCGGCGAAAGCAACCCCAGAGCCAGCTTGATCAACGTGCTCTTGCCGCCGCCGTTCGGCCCCACCATGCCGACCAGATCCCCGTCGCCAATGCTGAAACTGACGTTGTGCAGGACCTCCTCGCGGTCGTACGCGAAGCAGACATCGGCAAAGGCAATGGCAGCGGTATCCGGCATGGAGCCCTATTTCTGTTGCGACAGCGCATCGCTGATCGTCTGCGCCACCGCTTCCAGGTTGGCAATGTAATCGCGCGCCAGCGGGTCGATCGGCACCACAGCACCGTCAATGCCGGCGGCAATCGTCTGCGCCGACGCCCGACTAAATTGCGGCTGGACGAAGATGACGCGGATATTCTCGGCCTTCGCGGTTTCGACGATGCGGGCCAGTTGTCTGGCACTCGGCTCTTTGCCTTCGACTTCAATCGGCTCCTGCTTGAGACCGTAGGCGTCAGCGAAATAGCCCCAGGACGGATGGAACACCATGAACGTCTTGCCTTTCACCGGCGCCAGCGACGCGGTCAGCTTCGCGTCCAGCGCCTCGAGGTCCTTGATCAGCGCGGCACAGTTTGCCTCGTAGGTTGCCTTGCCGGCCGGATCGATGCGGATCAACGCATCAGCAATCGTGCGCGCCTGCAGCTTGACCAACCGCGGACTCAGCCACACATGGGGATCCTTGCCGTCGTGGTGCTTGTGAGAACCATGCTCAGAGTCTTCACTGTGCTTGTGCCCGGCATGATCATGGACATTGCCGTGCTTGTGGTCGGCATGATGGTGGTCGTCGTGCTCACCCACTTCACGGTGTTGGTGCCCGGCATGACCATGGTCCGCATGGCCGTCAGGCGCGGCATGACGATGCGGTTTCATCTCACGCAAGGTGATCCCCTGGCGCGTGTCGACGATCTCCGGACTGGCCGCGCCGGTCTGCGTCTTGTTCATCTGTACCTTCGGCAGGAAGCCGTGCTCAAACGGCACCCCGATACTGAAGTACAGCTTCGCCTCGGCAAGCGCGGCCATCTGTTTCGGCGTCGGCTCATAGGTCGCCGGGCTCTGCCCGGGCCGCACCAGCACCTGACAATCTACACGATCGCCGGCAATCCGCTCGACGATGTACGCCTGCGGCGGAATGCTGACAAAGACCTGCAGCCGGCCATCGTCGCCGGCCGGCTTCGACCGCCCGCAACCGGTCATGACCAGGGCGGCCAACAGACCGCAGAACAACACAACTGATTTCATCAGCCAAACTCCTCTTGGTAGTTAACCTACAGCATTAACAATATTGGATTATCATTATTCAAACAAGGAGGAAGGAGTGAATTCCTGAAGAAGAACGGCGGGGCGGTGTCATAGTACAGAGCATGAACCACGGGAGGCAACAATGCCGGCGCGATACACGATATTTGCCTGCGGCGACATGATGCTCGGCCGCGGGCTCCCGGACTTGAAGCGTCGTTTCGGCGTGGACTGGATCCTGAATTCGACGAAAGACTTGATCAGCAGCAGCGATATTGCTTTGGGCAATCTGGAATGCGTGATCTCCACGAGGCGATTTTGCTGCGAAGGACGAACAACGGCCCTTTCACTTCCGCGCCCCGCCGGAGCAGCTCGACCTGCTGACCGAGTCCGGTTTCGATGTTGTCACCTGCGCCAATAACCATTCCCTGGACTACGGCCTCGAGGCGATGGCCGAGCAGCAGGAGATGCTTGCCGCGGTGAACATCGCCGGCATCGGGTTTGGCGAAGATCTGCAATCGGCGGCCGCACCGGCCTACATCGAGTTGGACGGCGTTGTTGTCGCGTTCATCGGTTTTGACGACCAGGCGGACTGCTACGGCGCCGGGGACAACCGTGCCGGCATTTTCCATGTGCCCCCGAGTGCCCAACTCGACCCGACGTTGCGTGCGGTCATCCACACTGCCCGTGAACGTGCCGACCTGGTTGTGGTCACGCCCCACTGGGGTCGCAACTGGACAGACAGCCCGACGCCGGCCCGCATCAGCCTGGCCCACGCCATGATTGATGCCGGGGTTGACGCCATCCTGGGGCACTCAGCCCACGCGCCCCACGGCATCGAGATCTACCGCGGCTGGCCGATCGTATATGACATGGGCAACTTCCTTTTCGACGCGATCTGTTATATTCGCGGGTACTACGGCCTGGCGATCGAATTGTCCTTTGACCGCGACGGCTTTCGCCAATTGGCCGTGCACCCCACTTACAACCCGGGTCAACAAGTCCGCCTGGGAACCGGTTACGCCGCCGCCCACGTGCGTGAATTAATCCGCAAACAGAGCAAGGCATTGGGGCGGATCCGCTTTCGAACCAGAGGTGAAGCGCTTTGTGCAGCCCTGAATCCGGAACCGCGGGATGACCCGGCGCCGCGGCTGCCCGACCGGCTGCGGCCGGCGGGCGGGGCACAGCAACTGCCCGACGATTTGCGGTGGCGACGACCGATTGAACTGCCGGCAACCGCCCCGGACTGGACGCGTGACTTCGAGCCGGTTGTCATGTCGTCAGGCCTGCGCGTCATCGGTGCAGACTTCCCCGAGAACGCCGTCAGCACCAGGGGATTCGCCTGCAGTGCGGCGCTCAAAGCAAGCGGGCCGCTGGTGGGCGACTGGGAAGCCTTGTTTGAGTTTCGGCACCGCGAGACAAACGTCGTCCGCCGCTGGTGGCACCCAATCGCCAACGCCGCGACGCAGCCTCAAACGTGGGCGCCCGGGCAGATTGTTGTGGATCGAGTATATGTCCGCAAACAACTCGAGCCCGGATCCTACGACGTCTACTGGGGCCTTGGTGAAACTCCGCTCGGACCACGCAACCGCCGACAAGCCATGCGACGAAATCGGCCGCGACCGGAATTGGTGTGGGTTGGCGAGTTTGAACTCCGGCGGGGAGCGGAGCCAACGGTGCCGACCGAGCCGCCGCCGCAGACAGCCGCCCTCTCCAGCCTGATCAAACCGCTGGCCGTCGCCACGGGAATTGCGCTCCTTGCAGTTGCCCTGTATTGGCGGCGTCGACGCAACGAGAAGGGCTCGGCGCAGGTCTTCCAGTCAGGGACACGGAGGCCAAACTGACTGCAGTGCCTTGGCGTTGATCCGTGTCGCGGCATAGCCTGTGGCAGGCTTTCCCAATCACGCGGAACGCGTGACCGCAGAAATGGTTGAGGTGACGGTTGTGCCTTTCAGGCCATTGGCTTCCTTTTTGCATCCGGCGGCAACGGCAATGAGACTGATGGCAAACAGCAATGCTGTCGTTCTTACCACGGTGAACCCCTTTCGATTGAGCTGAAGCAGAAACTTCAACATTCTGGTTGTCGTAATGGGAATATAGAGTCATGCAGCCGTCAGGCCAATCCGCAGTAAGCCCTCGATTACTGCCCTTCTTTGCCTCGAGTCCCGACTCTCAAGAGGTTG
>CAYLNH010000059.1:0-30158 GCA_964384625.1 uncultured Lentisphaerales bacterium | reverse complement strand
CCCGCCGTTTGCTCCGGAATTGGCAAACATTTTGCCAATTCCGGAGCAAACGGCGGGGGCGTGGCGAAAGCAACATTGAAGGGAGGCTGACACTCCCGGCGCAGCCGGGGGGATCGTTTCGCGCTGGGTGTAGCTTGCGACTTGCGCCAGCCGAAGCCGGCTGCCGGGCGGACCCCGATTTCGTGAACTCCGCCCCGACTGCCGTGGTCCCGCCCGCAGGTGTCCGACCGCAAATCATGCCGTTACCCCTCGATTCTGCCGCCGCCGGTGTATAGTCACAGGCAGGACATGAATTCAACGTCTACATCCGAGGCCCGTTCCGGCCGCCGCTGGTTTCGCTGGTGGCAGCTGCCGGCTGTCATTGTGCTGTTCGGCCTTGCCTGCCTGGTCTATGCCCGCCTCATTGAACCGCGTTGGATTCGCCTGCGTCATGTCCAGCTCAGCGACACTCCGTCGATCCGGATCGTCCATATCTCCGACACCCACTACAAAGGCAGCCCCGTGCTGATGCAGAAGATGGTGGCGATGGTGAACGCCGTCGACGCAGATATCGTCTGTTTCACCGGCGACCTGATCGAGCACGACAACGACCTGGCGGAGGACGCCCTGCAGATCCTGGCGCAGATCAACAAGCCGGTCTACGGCATCCGCGGCAACCACGATACGTGGGCCGGAGAGTCCACCGTCGCGGCCGCCCGTTGGCTGCAGCAGACCGGCGGCAATTGGCTTGACGGCGGCCGGCAGTCCCTGCCGGTGTACCGCGTGGAATTGATCGGCGCATGGCGACGCCCGCCTGCCGGGGAGGCCGATCCTTCCGCCGACGACTTCAAACGGGTGCTGCTGATCCATGACCCCAACGCCTTGAAACGCATTCGCCCGCAGTCCTTCGATCTCATTCTGGCCGGACACACCCACGGCGGCCAGATTCGACTGCCGTTCGTCGGCAACCCGCTGTATGACGTCGGCGAATACGAATACGGTCTGTACCGGACCCGGCACGGCCCGCTCTACGTCAACCCCGGCATCGGTACGTACCGCCTCAATGCCCGGTTCCTGGCGCGCCCCGAGATCACGGTGATCGCGCTGTAATCCACGAAAGGTCCCCCCATGTCGTCGACTCCCGATTTGCCGCAGACCCGATTGCTCGATCCCCAGCGCCTTGCCGCCGGCAGACGCCGACTGCAGGCTGACGACCCGGTCCTGGCGCTGGCGCGGACCGCCCTGTGCCGTGCCGCCGATGCCGCCCTGGCGCGCCCGCCCGCCTCGGTCATGGACAAGGAGGTCCTTCCGCCCAGCGGTGACAAACACGACTACATGAGCCTGGGGACGTACTGGTGGCCCGACCCGGAGGCGCCGGACGGCTTGCCGTATGTGCGCCGCGACGGCGAGCGGAACCCGGCGGGCGACCGTCTGGACCGGCCGCGTCTGGCACAGTTCGGCCGTGACGTTGCCGCCCTCAGTCAGGCCGCCTATTTCACCGGCGACCAGCGCTGCGTCGCTCACGCCGAACGCCTGCTGCAGATCTGGTTCCTGGATCCGGATACCCGCATGAATCCCCACCTGAACTACGGCCAGGGCATCCCGGGGCGCTGTGACGGTCGCGGCATCGGCATCATCGACACCGCCCTGTTCGGCGATGTCCTCGACGCCGTCGGCCTCCTGGTTGCTGCCGGCGGCGCCGTCCCGCTGCTGCCGGACCTGAGGCAGTGGTTTGCGGCCTATCTGGACTGGTTGGTCAACAGCCCGTTGGGTCAAGACGAAGCCGCGACTCGAAACAACCACGGCACCTGGTACGATGTCCAGACGGCGGCTCTGGCTTTGTTTGTCGGGCAACCGGAGCGGGCGCGTGAGATCTGCCGGGCCGCCGGCGAGAAGCGGGTTGCCGCGCAGATTGAGCCGGACGGCTCACAGCCGCTGGAGCTGGCGCGGACCCGCTCCCTGGACTACGCCACAATGAACCTCAGGGGGATGCTCGACCTCGGCGCGCTGGCGCGTCATGTTGACGTCGACCTGCTCAACTATGAAGCGGCCGACGGCCGCAGTATTCGTCGGGCCGTTGACTGGCTGACCCCATATGTCGTTGGCGAGAAAGAGTGGCAATGGCAGCAGATCACGGAGTTCTCCGGGGCCGCCTTCTTTGAGGTCCTGCGCCGGGCGGCGCTGTATTTCAGTCCGGCTTATGAAGCCGTCCTGCGGCGCCTGGACACGGAGACATTGGCCGCCGCCCGCCTGCAACTGCTCTACCCCCTGCCCGCCGGCGAGGACCCGGAATCTGCGTCGACACAGCAGCAGTGATCGGCGGCACGCAGGGACTCTCGCTCGGCGCCGCCGATCGGGCGGAAAACCGGGGGGGTGTGGTACGGACTTCACGCCGGTGACAGATCCGCAAGGACCGCAGGTTCCCGACCTCTTGAGCGTCGGGACCGGATGCAGAGAAGGGCAGTAATCGAGGGCTTACGCCGGTCGCGCTTGACTATTCGCTGCGCCGGCAGACTGTGAACAGCGCCAGACTGAAGACCGCGCGATCGATCGCGTCTCAAACTCCAGGAGCGGGCCCGTGCAGAAGACACTGAGCAAACTGCGGAACAAACAGCCGATCACCATCGTTGTCATCGGCGACTCCAATACCGTTGTCAGCATGAACACCCAAGGCAAGATGAACTGCATCGGCCTGTTGGCCGAGGCGTTGTGGGAACGCTACGGCGACGGGTTGGTGACCATGGTCAATGTCAGCGAGTGTGGCTATAACTTTGTGCGCCTCGCCAAAGAACTGGATGACAAGATCCGCCGCTGGCAGCCGGACCTGGTGTTGACCCGGCTCTGGCTCGGCGCCGCCCCCGAAGACGGCGCCGCCGAGTATGACGCCGCCCGGGCGGCCCTGGCGCAGACCGTGACCGAGGCCCGCGCAACCAATCCCGAAATCGAGTTCCTCATCTGCACGCCGAACCCCAGGGTGTTCGCTCCCGGTCACGAACTCGCCGACGGCATCGAGCCCTGTGTGGCGCTTGAGCACCCGCGCTGGAACTCGGAGATGAACGCGGATCTGAAGGCGTTGGCCGAAGAACACGGTTGCACGGTGGTGGATCACTTCACGGCGTGGAAAGAGAAGACCTACAACTACGCCCATCCCGGCGCCAACCCGCGCGGGCTCTGGCAACGGATGATGGACGTCGTCCACCCGAACGCCGTCGGCCACCTGGCCATGTTCCGCGAGATGGCCCCCGTGTTTGACGTCGCCCCCCATTTCCTCTGGGAAGAAACCGCCGATTGACCGTCCGCTTTCGAGTTGTGGCGGGATTACTGAGGACAGCCGCATGGACTTCACCCCGGACCGCATTGCTGTGCACTTGACGCCGGCGGCTGTCCGCGCCGTGCGGCGCGGGCATCCCTGGGTATACGATCAAGGCATCGCCAGACAGAACAAGGACGGGGCGCCCGGCAACCTGGCTGTGTTGTTCGACCGCAAACGCCGTTTTGTCGGTCTGGGGTTGTACGATCCGGAGTCTCCCATTCGCGTTCGCGTGCTGCATCAGGGGGCGCCGACGCAGATCGATGCGGCTTGGCTGCGGTCCCGGCTGCAGGCGGCCGTTGCCATTCGCACACCGTTGCTCGAGGACCCGGCGACGACCGGCTATCGGTTGGTGCACGGCGAGAACGACTGCTTGCCCGGACTGGTGGTGGATCGCTACGCCGATACCCTGGTCCTCAAACTCGATACCGCCGCCTGGCTGCCGCATCTGCCGGTGCTGCAGCACCTCCTTGCCGAACGGTTCGAGCCGGAGCGGATCGTCCTGCGATTGAGCCGTTCCGTGGCAACATCGCCGACGTTGCCGCAGGAGGTCCTTGACGGCGCCGTGCTTGCCGGACCGCCCGGCGACGGGCCAGTGGCGTTTCTCGAGAACGGCATTCGTTTCGAGGCCGACCCCGCGGTCGGCCAGAAGACCGGGTTCTTCCTGGACCAGCGGGAGAATCGCGCCAGGGTGGGAGCGCTGGCCGCCGACAAGGAGGTCCTGAACGTGTTCTCCTACACCGGCGGGTTCTCGTTGTATGCCGCCCGCGGCGGCGCGCCGCGCGTGGTCAGCCTCGATCTCAGTGCGCCGGCCCTGGCCGCGGCAGAACGCAACTTCGGACACAACCGGGACTGCCCGGCAATCGCCGGCTGCAGGCATGAAACGATCTGCGGCGATGCCTTCGACGAACTCAAGCAACTGGCCGCCGCCGGCCGGCGCTTCGGACTGGTGGTGCTGGACCCGCCGGCCTTCGCCCGCAAACAGGCGGATGTCGATCGTGCCGTCGCCGCCTATGAACGCCTCGCACGGTTGGGCGTGGGTGTGCTGCAGCGCGACGGCATCCTGGTGGCGGCATCCTGCTCGGCGCGCGTTCCGGCGACGGTGTTCTTTCAGACCGTGCAGCGGGCCACCAAGCGGGCGGACCGCGCCCTCGAGATCATTGAACGCACCGGACACGCGCTGGATCATCCCGTCGGGTTTCCGGAGGGCGCCTACCTGAAATGCCTCTACGCCCGCGTTCGCCGGGCCTGAGTCCGGCCCGCAGATCGCCTTCCGTTCGGCGCCGCCGCCGCAACTCAGGCCTTCCGCGGGCCAGCCCGGAATCCGCGATATTTGGCCGGACTCCCCCTTGCAATCGCCGGGAACCGGGTTCTAGTCTCTGGACCATATTCAGATATTCGAATAAGCGAATATATTAACCGGAGCGACCCATGAGCAAAATCAACGTACCGCATGTCTACACCTCCGAATCCGTGTCCGAAGGCCATCCCGACAAGGTCTGCGACCAGATCTCCGACGCGGTCCTCGATGCCTGTCTGGCCGGGGATCCCGACAGCCGCGTCGCCTGTGAGACGCTGGTGACCACCGATCTGATCGTGGTTGCCGGCGAGATCACCACGAAAACCGAGGTCGACTATGAAGCGGTTGCGCGCGACGCTGTACGGGAGATCGGCTACACCAGCGCCGACATCGGTTTCAGCGCCGACACCTGCAAGGTGGATATCCACATTCATACGCAGTCGCCGGACATTTCACGGGGAGTGACCGAGGGCGAGGGCATGTTCAAGGAGCAGGGCGCGGGCGACCAGGGCATGATGTTCGGCTACGCCAGCAACGAAACGCCGGCGCTGATGCCGGCGCCGATTTACTATGCGCACCTGATCCTCGAGCGCCTGGCCGCCTTGCGCAAAGGTTCGGAGGCGGAGAAGTACGCCTACCTGCGGCCGGACTCCAAGAGTCAGGTATCGATCAAGTACAAAGGCGGCGTCCCGATCTCGCTGGAAACCGTTGTGGTCTCGCACCAGCACGCGCCGGACATGGAGATTGCCGAGTTGGAGACGTTGGTCAAACAGGTGACCGAGGACGTTATTCCGGCGGGGCTGTTCAAAGGCGACGTGCAGTACTACGTGAACCCGACCGGCCGGTTTGTGGTCGGCGGTCCCCACGGCGACAGCGGTCTGACCGGCCGCAAGATCATCGTCGACACCTACGGCGGCGTCGGCAGCCATGGCGGCGGCGCGTTCAGCGGCAAGGACCCGTCGAAGGTCGACCGGTCGGCGGCATATATGTCGCGGTGCATTGCCAAGAACATCGTGGCGGCAGGATTGGCCGACAAGTGCGAAGTGCAGGTTGCCTACGCGATCGGCGTGTCGAAACCGCTGAGTGTAAATGTCGACACCTACGGCACCGGCGAAGTGGAGGACGACGTTCTGCAGCGGGTGCTGGAAGCCGGCACGGTGTTTGATCTGCGTCCGGCCTGCATCATTGCGGACCTCGGCCTGAAGACGCCGACCGGCTGGAGCTACCGGAAGACGGCGGCCTACGGCCACTTCGGCCGCGACATGTTCCCGTGGGAGCAGACCGACAAGGCCGCCGCCATCCGGCAGGCCGTCCAGGAGGTGTAATTATGGCCGGTCGGTTCGATATCATTGGCGTCGGTTCCCCGCTGGTGGACAACCTGGCTCATGTTGAGGAATCGGTTGTCGCCGCGCTGCATGGCGACAAAGGCGGCATGGAACTGATTGACGCCGAGGTGATGATCGCCCTGATCGAGTCCCTCGAGAACGAACAGGTCAAAGTTGCCGGCGGCTCGGCCGCGAACACTGTCAGTGCCCTGGCACAACTGGGGCTGGACGTCACCTTCCTGGGCAAGGTCGGCAGTGACGATCCCGGGCAGTTCTATCTGCAGTTCTGCGAGCAGGCGAAGGTGGACACCACCCGTTTGAAGCAGGCGAAGGACGCGCCCACCGGGCAATGCATCTGTCTGGTCACGCCGGATTCGGAGCGCACCTGCCGGACCTTCCTGGGTGCAGCCAGCACCTTGAGTTCCAGCGAGATCTCGACGGCGGACTTCAGCGGCGTCGGCCATGCGCACATCGAAGGCTACATCCTGTTCAACCGCGAGTTGACCCTCAAGGTTCTCGAAAGCGCCAAGGCCGCCGGCTGCACCGTCAGCCTGGACCTGGCGTCGTTCGAAGTCGTCAACGCCAACATGGATATCATGAACGACCTGTTGAACGACTACGTCGACATGGTATTCGCCAACGAAGATGAGGCCAAGGCCTATCTGGGCAGCGACAATCCGGAAGCCGCCCTGGAAGCGTTGGCGACGCACTGCAGCGTTGCCGCGGTGAAACTGGGGCCGGACGGCGCCTGGCTCAAACGCGGCAGCGAGAAGGTCCGTCTGCCGGCCCATCGCGTCGACGCTCTCGATGCCACCGGCGCCGGCGACTTCTGGGCTGCCGGCTTTCTCTACGGCCACTTCGCCGGGCAGGATCTGGAAACCTGCGGCCGTTTTGCCGCAACCCTGGGAGCGGAGGTCGTACAGGTTCTTGGTGCGGCAGTCCCGTTTGAACGATGGCAAGAACTAAAAGAAGAATTCAAAATGAATCTAGCTGTACATACCGCGCATGACTACAAAGTCGCGCAGATGAATGACGACGCCGAGTTTCGCAAACTCGTGGAACTCGGTCTCAAAGAAATCGAAATTGCCGAACACGAAATGCCGGGGCTGATGGCCTGCCGCGAAAAATACGGGGCGGACAAGCCGCTGGCCGGCGCCCGCATCTCCGGCAGTCTGCACATGACGATCCAGACCGCGGTCTTGATGAAAACGCTGGTCGAGCTCGGCGCCGATGTGCGTTGGGCTTCCTGCAACATCTTCAGCACGCAGGACCATGCGGCGGCCGCCATCGCGTCCATGGGCATTCCGGTCTTCGCCTGGAAGGGCGAAAGCCTGGAAGACTACTGGTGGTGCACGAAACAAGCGCTGACCTTCCCCGGCAATAAGGGACCGCAACTGGTGGTCGACGACGGCGGCGACGCCACCCTGTTGATCCACCGCGGCTACAAGGCCGAAGAAGACGCGTCGATTCTCGATGAGCCGACCGACAACAAAGAGCTGCAGATCATCAACGCGACGCTGAAGGAAGGCCTGGCCGAGAACGATTCCTTCTGGCATGACGTCGTCAAGGAATGGCAGGGCGTGTCCGAAGAAACCACCACCGGCGTGCACCGTCTCTATCAAATGCACGACCGCGGGGAACTCCTGGTGCCCGCGATCAACGTCAACGATTCCGTCACCAAGAGCAAGTTCGACAACGTCTACGGCTGCCGCGAATCCCTGGTCGACGGCATCAAGCGCGCCACGGACGTGATGATCGCCGGCAAGACCGCCGTGGTCTGCGGCTACGGCGACGTCGGCAAAGGTTCGGCCCAGGCGCTGGCCGGGGTCAACGCCCGGATCATCGTGACGGAGATCGATCCGATCTGCGCGCTGCAGGCGCTGATGGCCGGCTACCAGGTGATGACCATGGAAGACGCCGTCAATTACGGCGACATCTTCGTCACCACCACCGGCAACTGTGATGTCATCACCGCCGATCACATGGCGGCAATGAAGGACCAGGCGATCGTCTGCAACATCGGCCATTTCGACAATGAGATTGAAGTGGAAAAGATGCAGAGCTCACCCGGCGTCAAACGGGTGAACATCAAACCGCAGGTCGACAAGTTCGTCTATCCCGACGGCAAGGAGATCTATCTGCTGGCCGAAGGCCGGCTGGTGAATCTCGGCTGTGCCACCGGCCATCCTAGTTTCGTCATGAGCAACTCGTTCACCAACCAGGTCCTGGCGCAGATGGACCTCTGGCAGAGCGAACATGAGATCGGCGTCACCACCTTGTCCAAAAAGCTCGACGAGGAAGTCGCCCGACTGCATGTCGAAAAGCTCGGCGGCAAGCTGACAACGCTCTCCGAAAAACAAGCGAAATATATCGATGTTCCGATTGCAGGACCATATAAACCCGACTACTATCGATATTAGGAAATCCTAAAGCGAGGAAACGCCCGATGATATTTTTCGTCGGGCGTTTTCTTTTGGTCAATCGCGAAGACCGATGAAAGCCCCTCCAGCAGCTGTGTTTGTCGGTTCTTCTGTTTCTCCGGGGGGGCGCGGCAAAGTTGAAAGAAATGCCGCCCTGCAATTGCACTTCGCTGCCGCAGACTGAAGATTAAACGGTCTGATGTTCCTGCCCTGAGGAGCTGTGCATGAAAAGAAGTTCACTTTTACTCTTTGCATTTTTGCTGTTTTTTATCGGGTTGTTCTCGGTGTCTGCACGCGAATGGATCAACGCCAAAGGCCAGAAACTCAACGCCGAGTTCATTCGCTTCGACGGCGACAGCCACGTCATCCTGGAACGCGATCGCGACGGCAAGGAGATGCGCATTGCGATCTGGAAATTCAGTGCCGCCGACCGCCGCTATCTTAAGCGGCTGTATGACGAAGAGAGCGACATCGACGAGCCGGACGACGCGGATCGCGACGCGAACGACCGGCCGCCAGCGGCAGCGGCGAAGGCGCCGGGCAAGCCGCCCACGTCTTCCGACACGAAGATCATTGTCATCATCGTTCTCATCGTTGCCAACATCCCGGTGTACCTGATCATGGGCAAGGGATTTTTCGGCGACCTGGAGGGCTTTATGGAGTCCCTGCGCTATGTGCTTACCCCGAATATCATCTCGATGTTCCGCGGTGAGTTGATGGACGACTGGTGGCAGTCGATGAAGATGAATGTGTTCATTGTTGCCTGCGGCCTGGCGGTGTTCGCTGAATACTGGGTGATCGCCAAGCTGTTTTTCAACCCGTGACGCCGACCACCGGGGAAGTTCCGGCTGACACAACAGCCAACCAATGAACGCTTCTTCAGTCCCTGCCGGAATCCTGCACGTTGCTGCGGTTGCTTTGTCGGCCGCCCGCCGCCGCAGCTGCAGCCAGTGCGAATAACCTGCGGAATCGAATTTCTGTTTTCGGGCAAAAGGCCCCAAGCTCAGCTTGGGGAGTATCTACACCCCCTTCAGTTCAGTCGGCACACCAGAAATTCCGGAGCAAAGGGCGGGGGCGGGGCGAAGATGAAACTGAACGGAGGCCGACACTCCCTCGGCACAGCCAGGAGGATCTTTTCGCGGCAGGTGCAGCTGGCGGACCAGTACTCCGAGAGAGACGAGCCTGTCGCGGCGGAACGCCAGCTTGGGGCTCACCGTTACTGACGCCTTACTGTTGACATCACCTTCAGCGCGGCTACCCTTTTTCTTTCATCATACCCGCAGATTTCACCAGAGAGAACCGGATGGCTGATACAGCTAAGTTGACCCTCATGCCGCTGGGCATCGAATTGGACGTCCACAAAGGCACGCCTCTGCGCGAGGTGTTGTTCAAGTGGGGCGTTGAATTCCCGTGCGCCGGCCGGCGCACCTGCAAACGTTGTCGCGTCAAACTCCTCCAGGGCGACTTGCCGGTAGACGATCCGAACTACGGTCTGGAGCCGGAGGAACTCGAGGCCGGCATTCGCCTGGCCTGCGCCCACTGCATCCAGGACGATCTCGTCCTCGAAGTCATCCAGTGGGAAGCGACAATCCTGACCGACGACACGCAATTTACGTTTGTCCCGCAGCCGGGCCTCGGCATCGCCGTCGACCTGGGTACCACGACGGTGGCCGCCCAACTGCTCGACCTGCAGACCGGCCAGGTCCTCAATGTGCAGACCGGGCTGAACGCGCAGTCGGAACACGGCGCCGATATCATGAGCCGAATTTCGTTCGCCATCGAGAACGGCGGCCAGACCAAACTGCAGCAGGCCGTTCGCGAACAGATCGGCGGGCTCGTTGACGCCCTTCTGGAACACTCCGGCGGACGGGATGTCCGCCAGGTCGTAATCGTCGGCAACACACCGATGCATAATCTGTTCTGCGGCATCGATGTGACGCCGTTGTCATTCTACCCGTTCAACGCGGGGGACGATGGACTGAAAACATTTGTGGCGCCGGCACTGGGCTGGGAGATCCCCGGCGATCCGGAGGTGCACTTCCTCCCGGGCCTCGGGAGTTTTGTCGGCAGCGACATCCTCGCCGGCATCATCGCCACCGGCTTCCATCACACCACCGGTCTCAAGGTGTTTGTCGATCTCGGCACCAACGGCGAGATGATCGTCGGCAACCGCGACCGCATGCTCTGCGCTTCAACCGCTGCCGGCCCGGCATTCGAGGCCGCGACCATCTCCCAGGGCATGCAGGCGACAACCGGCGCCATCAGCGAAGTTGTCCGCCGCGGCAACGCCCTGCAGTGCTTTGTGCTCGGCAAGACCGAAGCCCGCGGCGTCTGCGGCAGCGGCCTGGTGGATGCTGTCGCCGCGGGTCTGGATCTCGGCTGGATCAACAGCATGGGGCGTCTCGTCGGCCGCGAGGACATCCCGCTGCAGGACGACATCCGGCTGTCGGCGAAGGATGTTCGTGAGCTGCAACTGGCGAAGGGCGCCATTGCCGTCGGCATCCGGCTGCTGGTTGAACAACTCGGCGCGCAGTGCGGCGACATCGAGGAGGTCCTCGTCGCCGGCGCATTCGGCAACTACATCCGGATGTCCAGCGCCTTGCGGATCGGGCTGTTCAGCTGCGGCGAAGGCAACATCCGAACCGTCGGCAACACGGCCTTGCTGGGCGCGAAAGTCGCCTTGTTCAATGGCGGCGACATCTCCCGCATCTATCAGGAGATCCTGGCGAAGATCGAACATGTCTCGCTCAATACCGACCCCAAGTTCCAGGACTACTACGTCGATGAGCTGATGTTCCCGGACGCCTGATCACAGCACCTCCTTCCTGCCGTGGCTGCCCGACCGCTTGCGCGTCGGGATCTCGGCCGGGCGCTCTGCCGGCCGGCGAAAAGGGACGTGATGTATCGCAAGCATCCCTGCTTATGTTCCGAAGCACAAATTGACGCTCGCTTCGCTCCCTGCTGCCCCTCGGGCAGCCATAGACTGCGTCGACTGGCATGCTTGTGCCACAAACGGCGTTCGCCCTGGTTCCGTCGCTCACGCAGTTAGAAACACGTTGGGCGACACGAACGATTTGCTGTCCACTATGCTCTCTGCTCTATGCTCTCTGCTCTATGCTCTATCCACGATCCACCATGAACGAGTCCCGCATCGTCGGACTGACCCCCGTGACATCCGTCCAAATCTCTCGATCCATTTCGCCGACAATCGATTCTTTCCGCCGGCCGGATGGCGACTTTCCCTTGTACTGCGTTTGCCCGACGCTATCTTGGCGGCAGGAGGCGTTACAGGTAAGTCATGCTTACCGATATCTTTGCATACCTGGATCGTTTGCCCAGGAAACTGGCGCGGATGAATCTGCTGTTGATGTTGACCGTGGTTGTGCTGATCGCGTTCGGCGTGCTGTTTATTTACAGCGCCGGCCAGCAGACCGGCGGCCGTATGGCCGGCTACTGGACCCGCCAGCTCATGTGGGTCGGACTCGGATTCGGGCTGATGGTTTTCATCATGGGATTCGACTACGAACTGCTCGGGCGGATGTCGCTGCTGATCTTCCTCGGCAGTATTGTCCTGTTGGTCACGGTCATCCTGATCGGCGACGAGATCAACGGCGCCAAGAGCTGGATCCGGCTGCCGGGCGGCGTCAACCTGCAGCCGTCGGAGCTGGCAAAACTGGCAACCATTATTGCCCTGGCCTGGTATGCCTCGTTCCCGTCCACCGACCTGCGGCATTACCGCCACGTGGCCGCCGTGATTGCCGTGACGCTGGTGCCGATGGCGTTGATCATGCTCCAGCCGGACATGGGCAGTGCCCTGGTCTTCGTTCCCATCTGCGGGGCGATCCTGTTTGTCGGCGGCATCCGATTGCGGCTGATCGCATATGCTGCCGTCGTCGTGCTGCTGGCCGGGCCGATGGTCTACAAGTTCGGTTTCCGCCCGCATCAGAAACAACGGGTGCTGACGTATCTCAAACCGATCCTGCCCGAACACGCCTACGAAGTAGCCTACGCCTTCTCGACCATTGGCGAGAAGAACGCCAAGAACAAGACGGCAGTGGTGATTGACGACTGGAACGCGCTGCAGTCCGAACTGGCCGTCGGCAGCGGCGGCCTCCGCGGCAAGGGGTTCGGCAAAGGCACGCAGAATACCTTGGGTTTCCTGCCGCGACGGGTGGCGCCGACGGACTTTATCTTCAGTGTGATCGCCGAGGAGACGGGGTTTGTCGGGGCGTCGGCGTTGATCGGTGCATTCGCCCTGTTGTGTTCCTTGAGCCTGTATGTGGCGGCACGCGCGCGGGATGACTTCGGCAAATACCTGGCCTGCGGTATTGCTGCGTTGTTTTGCGTACATATATTCATCAACGTCGGCATGACTATTCGCGTTATGCCGATTATCGGTATACCTTTACCCCTCGTGAGCTACGGTGGTTCCGTCATGGTCCTGATGCTCGGCTGCATCGGGGTCCTCCAGAGCATCTACATCCACCGCCAGCCAGAATAGAAGAGCATCTCGGCCCGAAGCCGGCGAGGCCAACCGCTGAACGAAGCGAAGATCCTGCGAGTCCGCCGCCGGCGGACCGCGTCGCCTCGCCGTGAGGATTGCTGATTTCGGGTTCGGGCAGGAGCTGAAGCCATGAGTGACTTGGAAGCCTATTTCGCCGAGACGATGCCCGATGACGAGCGGCTGACCAACTATCGGGCGTTCGCCCGCGGCGCCGCGGCGGGCCTGGAATTCTTTATCGCACGCATCAAAGGTTACTGCGACCTCCTTGACGTCGAACTGGAAGGCAACCCCACCGCCCAGGCCTACCTGCAGGACAATCTGGCCGCTCTCGCCCGGGCCAATCGCGTGCTGGACGGGCTGCAGGCCCTGCTCAAACCTTCGGTTGAGGAGTTCGAAGCGCTGGACCTGCTCCTGCTCATGCAGGGCGTGACAACCAGGCTGAACCGCATCGGCCGCGCCGAACTCGTGCTCCACGAAACCGCCGACGAACTGTCCGAAGCCTTTGTCCGCGGCCGCCTCTTCCTGATCCAGCAGGCGCTGTTCGAGATCCCCCATTTCTTCACGGCGACCGACGGCCTCAAACTGAATGTCTGGCTCGAACGCCGCGACTTCGATGACGCCTACTTCCGCAAACGTCGATCCGACCTGCCGGCCGGCGAGTACTACGCCATCAACATGGCGCCCGCCGCGGAACCACCCGCCGTGGACGAGTTGGTCTGCTTCACCGAGAAGCTGGTTGTCGACGCCGGCCTGCAGTTGGACGACCCCCTGCTTTTCGTCTACGGCATCGTCCTCGATCATGGCGGCGAGATCCTCACCACCACTGTCGGCGAAAGCCTCACAATCCTGCTGCCGGGGATTCACAACCAGGTCGAGATGTACGGCGAGAAGGGGCTTGAGGAAGAAGATCTCAAGGGCACCGAGACCATCCTGCTGGTGGACGACGAAGGAATCATCTGGGATGTGGTGATCGACATGCTCCAGGGCCTGGGCTACACCGTGATCCTGGCCGAGAACGGACGCGACTGCGTCGAGATCTACCGGGAGAACCCCGGGCAGATCGACCTGGTACTGCTCGACATGGTCATGCCCGAGATGAACGGCCACGACGCCTTCTTCGCGCTCAAGGAAATCGACGCCGACGTCAAGGTTCTCCTGCAGAGCGGCTACATGGCCCAGGAAGAAGCCCAGGATGTCCTTGACGCCGGCGCCCTCGGCTTCCTGCAGAAACCCTACCGCATGGCGGAACTCGCCCAACGCATCCGCGGCATTCTCGGCTGACCCTCCCCGCGCCGCCGCCACTGCACAAATCGGTCTTGGCCGACCATGGGGGCGCGGTGGAACCGGCCGAGTTGTCTGATAAACGGAAACCAGAAGCGGGAGAGCCGGGGCAAAGGCAAAACCGATGGAAGGCTGACACTCCCCCGGCACTGCCAGGGGAATCTTTCACCGGAGTTGTCTGACGGTAACGGGCCGCGAGAGAGCGTGCAGGACCCGAAGAACTGCGATCCAAAGACTGCCTGTATGCCCGCGTACGAACGAGGTCAATCCTTCTGCGGCCGGACGTATTCGCCCTGCCAGGTATCCGGGGGCGGGTCCTGGTTGAAGGCTTCGCAACGGGCAAGAAGGTGCCGACTGGGGCAATCGTCGGGATCCAGTTCGAGGGCTTTCCGGAGCAGGCCGAGGGCGGCTTCGAAGTCGCGGTCCCAGTGTTTGCGGAGGGCGCGTTCGTAAAAGTTCATGACGTCGCGCGTACGGGAATCGACGCCGCCTTTCTTGGCCAGCAGTTCGTAGATCTGGACGGGCTGCGTTTTGCCCTTGACGATGATGCGGTCGAGGAGACGGACCTCGATGTGGTCGCGCGCCAGTTGGTACGTTGCCTCGCCGATGATGATTTTTGTGTTGTAGTCTTTGTTGGTCGGTTCGAGGCGGGCGGCGAGGTTGACGGCATCGCCCATGACGGTGTAGTCGAATTTGCGTTCAGACCCCATGCCGCCGGCGGAGACGAGGCCGGAGTTGATGCCCATGCGCACATGCAGGGCGTGGCCGAACCGGCGTTGGAGTTCATCGCGGATTTCATCGAGTTTGGCCTGTTGTTCGAGGGCGGACCAGCAGGCCAGTTTGGCGTGATCGGGATTGGCAAAGGGCACGCCCCACTCGGCCATGATCGCGTCGCCCTCGTACTTGTCGAGGAATCCCTGGTTATTGAGGATGATATCGGTCATCGGCGTCAGGTAGGCGTTGAGCAGATGGACCAGGCTGGCGGGCGGCAGGCTTTCGGAGATGCTGGTGAAACCGGCGAGGTCGGAGAAGAATACGGTCACTTCGCGCTGTTCGCCGGCGAGCGAGAAGGTCTCGGGGTTCTCCTCGATATAGGTCAGGACATCACCGGAGACCATGGTGGAGAACATGCCGCGGATGGCCTTCTTTTCTTTCTCTTCAGTGAAGTAGTGCAGGACGATGGCTGTCATATAGCAGAGCGCCGCCAGCAGAACCGGGCCGGTCAGCGGCAGGACGCGCCAATGAAAATGGATGCCCAGATAGGCGATGAGCAGATAGACCAGCAGCCCGGCGAATGCCGCAATCGTGTAGCGCCGCGGCCGCAATGTCAGCCAGGTCGTGATCAACAGAGCAAACACCAGCGACAAGGTCAGAAGCTGGCCCCAGGCGCGCAGGGGGCGGATGAAGGTGCCGGTCAGGATGTTGCTGACCGCGTTCATGTGGACCGTCACCAACGGTGCGTTCTCGGACAGCGGGGTGGGGCCGACATCCGTCGCCCCGGTCATGGTGGCGCCGATAAAGACGATGCGGTCGGTCAGGTATTCGGGCATGTTCTCGTACTGCCCGACACTGGCGAACGCGATATTGCGGAAGGCAAGCGTGTCCCCGACGAAGTCGACGTAGTAAAAGCCCTGCCGGTCAATCGGGATCTTCACCTGGCTGCCGTCCGGCCGGGTAACCCGGATGTACCTGCCGAACTGCACTTCGACGGGGAAGGCATCTGTTTCGGGATCCAGGTCCAACAGCGAAATACCCCAGGCTTCGAGGCAGACCACCAGGGCCATGGACGGCACGAAGAAGCGGCGTACGACCTCGTTGCCGCCGGCCGGGTCTTGGTAGCGGTAGCCGAGACCGTATACCATCGGCACGCGGCGTATGGTCCCGTCCGGGTCGCGCGGGCCGTTGATGAAACCCAGCCGGCTGAAATCCAGCAAGGCCTGGCCCGGCATCTTGGCCCGGTATTCGTTGAACTCGTAGTCCGCCGGGATGTTGCTGACCGCCTCGAGCGGAATCGCCATGTCGGTGAGGTACGGCAGGACGCGTCCGTTGGACTCGCTGAGATCGTCGGGGTCGGTGCCCAGGATATCGGTCCGGCTCCAGGTGCGAATCTGGTTGTGCCGCTCCACCGGTACGTGGTAGCCGAGCACGATCGGCGTGTCCTGTAAGTGCGAAAGTTTGCTCTGAAAGAGGCCGTCGCTGATTCTGCCGCTCAGCCGGCCGAACAATTCAACCACGCCACGTTGGGCTTCCGGATCGTTCGTGCCGCCGGTTTCACGCGCCGTCTCCAGGAATTGATTCAGCTCGTCCTGCACCTCTTTGCTGAAGAGTGCAGCCCCATCGTCGTCCTGCCGAATCTCTGTTTCGGTACGTTGGTCCAGGAACATCAGGTCATAGGCGATCACCCGCGGGCGAAACGGGCGGAAGTGATCGATTTGATCGATGAACGGCAGGCGCATGACCCAATGGCCTTTGCCGTACGCCCCGAGCTTCATCTGCGTACCGTCGTCAATCCCGATCAGAGTGATGTCTTCGCTGACGGGCTGGTCTTTGTTGACCGTATTGCGCAGGCGGAACAGCTGGTCGTGAATGCGGGCGTCGACATACTCGGGCAGAAAAGCGCGGCCGCCGAGAGTCAGCACCGACAGCAGGCAGATGATCACGAAGGCCGCTGCCTGGATGGCCAGCCCCGTGATATATGCGGTATGCCGGCGCCGGGCCACGCCGCCCTCCTTAGAAGCTGATCACCAGGCCGGCATTCAGCCGGTGTTCCTCGTGGTCGTTATCGGCAGCGCTCGTTTCGTAACCGACAATCAGTTCGGCTTTCGGCGTCAATGCCAGAGAGACATCCGCACCCCAGGTCCAGTAGCTGCTGTCCGGGATTTCGACTTCACCCGGGTCGCCTGCAAAGGTCTCGCGGTCCAGCAGGCCGAGGTAGCTGCCGTAGACGTTGAAGGCCAGGCTGTCGGTCAGTTGCCGCGAATAGTCGATCATGAAGACGAAGGCCGTATCCTCGTCGTCGAACAGGCGTTCCACACTGCGTTTGTTCATACTCGCCACGCTGGCGGTCAGTCCGAGACTGGCACTCCGGCCGAGGTCCAGGTTGTAGCTGGTCAGCAGGCCGCCGCCCCAGCGGGCGTAACGTTCGCCCTTGAGCCGGATGCCGCGATCCAGGACCTCATCTTCGATATCGATGAAGCTGGCATTGACGAAGACGCCGAATTGGAAACTCGGCGTGAATTCGTAGGACACCAGGCCGTCGATGACGGTGGTCTTCTGCTCGTAGGCGCGCGGCGCCGTGGTGATCTCGTAACGGTTCAGAGCGAGACCCAGACCGTAGTGAATCTTGTTCATGCATTTGCCGTGCAGAAACACGCTGGCTTCCTGGTCGTGGCCCTTGCCGTTCAACACACTGTCGTCGACCGAGGCGAACGAGTAACCGGCGGTGACCGAGACATCCTGGATCAGGTCGCCGGCGAACGGCGTGCGAACCGGCCGCGTCAGACGCCGAAAGTTGCGGGTAACCCGCCGGGCCCCGCCCTTCACCAGAATCTGCCGCTGCAGCAGCCGGCGTTCCGGGCTGTCGCCCTGTTTCGCTTCGAACCAGAGCTTGAAGTCGGCGAACGCACCCGGGTATTGGTTGCCGTACATGCCCTGGCCCTCGTAGAAGCCCATTGACGTCAGGAAGCCTTCCTGGAACTGGGGGCCGTAGACGGCATAGCCCAATTCGTTATAGGCTTCCAACGCGGAATCATACTGCCCGCTGGCGCCGGCCTGATAGGCGGCATCCCAGCCGGCGGCATAGGGGTCTACGGACTGGGCGTATGCGGTTCCCGCCGCGGATACAGCGACGGCAACGATGACAAACGCGACAAACGACTTCCAACTACCACTCATACCTTTCTCCTGATTTACCCCCGGCCTGACACGCGGGCGGCCGGACTGGCTCGTTCCACAGTCCATTTGCGGCTCTGCGGCCGGATTCCCAAGCCAACTGTACAATCGCCGACTAAGCGGTATGGTATCGTTCCTCGCGTCTGACGTCAATGATGACGGGGAATTATTCACCGCCGGCACAGACTGAGAAAAGCATGAATCTCCCCAACAAACTGACTGTTTCCCGGTTGCTCCTGACACTGGTATTCGTCGGCATCGCGGCCGTTCCCCGCGAGGTCCAGGGCGAGCGGCCGTATGTCTGGATGGTGGGCTATGTCTGCTGTGTGATCGCCGGGTTCACGGACTTCTTCGACGGTTACATTGCGCGGAAGTACGATCTGGTCACGGACTTCGGCAAGCTGATGGACCCGTTGAGCGATAAGATCTATACCATGACCTGTTTCGTGGTGCTTACCTGGCATGACATTGTCCCCGGCTGGATCACGATCCTGATCCTCGGCCGCGAGTTCGCCGTCACCGGTTTGCGGACGCTGGCAGCCAGGCACGGCGAAGTCATCGCCGCCAAGGACATCGGCAAGTTGAAGACAGTTCTGCAGATGCTGGCGCTGGCGTTCGGCGGCTGTTTCTGGACGGAATGGCTCGTGAAAGAGAAGAACCCGATCATCTATGGCTGGGTCTGGCACGGCATCCTTATCGGCATTGTGCTGCTCACTGTCTACAGCGGCTGGGAGTACTTCTGGAAGAGCCGGCATCTGTATATGAAGGACGTCTGATCGGATGGCTGGCGAGTTGACGGACAAGACGGCGCTGGTCACGGGCGGCGGGCGGGGAATCGGCCGGGCGATCACCCAGGCCCTGGTTGCCGGCGGCATGCGGGTCCACATCTGCGGGCGCACCGAAGAACCACTGGCCGACACCGTCGCGACGCTGGGTCCAAGGACCTCCTTCAGCCTCTGCGATCTGGCCGAGCCCGAGGCGATCGAGAACCTCTTTGCTGCGGTGCGGGCGAAGTTCGATTCGCTGTTCCTGCTGGTCAACAATGCGGCACTGGGTACCTATGCCAGGGTTGAGGACGTCGAACTTGACGATTGGAATCGGATGATGGACGTGAACGCGCGCGGCGCGTTTCTCTGTGCCCGAGAGGCGTTCGGCTGGATGAAGCAGACCGGCGGCGGCCGAATCGTCAATATCGCCAGCGTGGTCGGACACAAAGGGTATGTTCGGCAGATTGGTTATACCGCGACGAAGCACGCGTTGATGGGCATGACCAAAGTGCTGGCGCGCGAGGGCCAGGAGTTCAATATCCGTTGTTCGGCGGTCTGCCCCGGCGGCGTTGCCACGGAGATGGTCAAGCAGGCGCGGCCGGATCTGGATCCGGCCGGGCTGATCCAGCCGGCAGATGTGGCGCGCGCCGTGGTCTATCTGGCCGCCGAACCCGAGAGCTGCTGTACGGACGTCCTCTACCTCCGCCGTCGCGGCAGTACGCCGTTTGCCTGATCTCGCCGCGCTCGCGGAACAATCCGGACCGGAGTCCACCCGCCAAAGGCGTACGTAAGATCTTGCCGGTACTTGAAATCCCCGGGGGAACCACCATACTGTACATGCGGTTCCACGCCGTGATGAGGGAGAGGTCCAGGACCTGCTGTCATGAATACGGAACTCAATTCACCCCGCGAAATGCTGCGCCGGCTGGTGTTTGCAGTCGTGCTGGTCTGTGCGGTTGCCGCCTTCTGGCTGCTGGCTTCGCAAATCGTCGGACTTGACCTTCACCGGCTGCTGGCGGCCGTCGTGTGCGCGGGCGTTGCCGCCGCGGTCTATGCCTTCGGTCGGCGGCGTCTCGCGTTCGACAGCATTCAGGACACCCTGATCTTCCTCAATCTGCCGCCGCGTTTGCGGCCTGAACTGCATGCCGACTACCGGCGGGCCGAGACGCTCATTGCGCAGTTGCGGGATGTCGCGCTCGACCCCTGGGACCGCCAGGAACTGCGTAACGAGCTCAGTGCCGTCGTGACTGCCGCCCCGCGGCTTTTCGAGCTTCTGCGCGAGGACATCCTCGCGGTGCATCCGGCGATTCGGCCGCCGGCGGCGTAATCATCCCCGCCGCGAGAGGAGTCCGCCCGGCAATGTAGCTGCGCCCGCCGCGAAAAAGATGCGGGATCGGGTTCCAGCTCTCCAAGAAGCCCAAAGCTCAGCCTGGGGAGTGTCTCCACCCCCTCCTGTTCAATGGCTCCGTCCGCCCTCCGCGAAGAAGCCCCAGGCTCAGCCTGGGGAGAGTCGGGGCGAAGACAAAACGGAAGGGAGGCTGCCACTTCCCCGGCACAGTTGGATAAATCCGGCGGAAGTCTTTCCGCCACGGATTGCCCGGGGTTCGCGGCTCGCGGCAGGCGGCGGAAGGGTTGTGTGCTGCGAAACCGTTAAGATTAGCCGCAAGACCTCCTTCAGAGGCCCAACGGGTCGACATTGATGAAGCCCAGGCCATCGGCCTGGGTGGGTAATTCTGCCCTTTAACCCAGGCCTGAAGGGACGAATTACGGCCGCATACGAACGTAAGCGTAACGGTTACTGTGCTGCCGCACATGACCATTTCGCCAACGCCCCCCTCAGCGCCCGGTGGTCTCCGTGGTCCCGTTCGGCCCGCCGCCGGGATGACTCTGGCGATCGGCCGCTCTCAAGTGGCCGGGCGGATGTCCTGGATGTTCAGTTGCGGGGTTGCGGTGCCGTTGTAGAAGTTCATCTCCGGAATGGCGGCAACATCCCAGGGACCCGGCGGCAGCTGGTTCGGACGCTGCCCGAAGTAGATGAAGTTGATGCGGTTGCCGTTATGATCGCCGAGACTGCCGCGGCTGCTGTTGGCGCCTGCCGCGGCCACGCGCACGGTTCGCAGATGGGGGAACATGAACACGGGTGCGGGGTTCTCATGGCCGAACGGCGCCAGCATCTCGATCTCGGAGAAAAAGCTGTCGGAAAGATCCGCCAGGTGCGCATCGCTTTCGAGTTCGAGCGCGGGACGGGCACTGGGCGTGCCGTCGTGCAGTTGGCAGATGGCGGTTTCAAGTTGTTCGGTGAACGCATCGTAGCAGTCGGTTGCCATTGCCAGCCCGACCGCCATGGGATGGCCGCCGAAACGGATCAGATGTTCACGGCAGGACTCGAGCATCTCGACCAGATTCACGCCGGGCACGCTGCGGCCGGAGCCGTGCAGTTCGCCGGCGTCGTCCAGGGCGAGCACGATGGCCGGCCGGTTGAATTCCTGGGCCAGGCGCGAGGCCACGATGCCGATGACGCCGCGATGCCAGTCGTCGCCGCGGACCACGAGCGAGTGGCACTGCTGGGCTTCGACTTCGTTGATCTGCTCGCGGGCGGCCTGATAGGTCTCTTCCTCGTGGTCCTGCCGCTGGCGGTTGTAGCGATCGAGGTTGCGGGCGAGGTCGTGGGCTTCGATAATGCTCTCGCACTGCAGAAGTTTGAGTGCTTCGTTGGCGTCGCCCATACGGCCGGCGGCGTTCAGGCGCGGGGCCAGACGAAAGGCGATATCCTCGGTCCGCAATTGATCCCGGATCCCGGCAATGCCGCAGAGCGCGTGAATGCCGGGCCGGCGTTGGGACGAGAGCACCTGCATGCCGTAGCGCACCAGGCAACGGTTCTCGCCGTGCAGCGGGACAATGTCGGCCACGGTACCGAGCGCCACCAGGTCCATGCCGTCGCGCAGGTCCGGAGTGTGCCCGCCGAACTCCTGTTCGCGGCCGTACTTGAGGAAGCCGTGGCAGACCTTGAAACAGACGCCGACGCCGGCGAGCACGTTGAGGTCCTGGCGATCGGGCATCAGCTTCGGGTTGATTATCGTGTGGGCTTCCGGCATCTCCTCGCCGGGCTGATGGTGGTCCGTGATGATCAAATCGATTCCGCGTTCCCGGGCCAGGGCGGCGCCTTCGACGCTGGTGATGCCGCAGTCGACCGTCAGTACCAGGCGATGGCCGTCCAGACATTTGGCCAGTGACTCGGGGCTGAGGCCGTAGCCGTCGTCGATGCGATGGGGCAGATAGCAGTCGACGCGGGCGCCGTTTTCACTGAGCACCCAGGCCATCAGCGCGGTGGCGGTGATCCCGTCGGCATCGAAATCGCCGTGGATCAGGATCTTCTCTTCGCGGTGGATGGCGTCCCAGATGCGGGCGACGGCCTGGGGCATGCCCGGGATTTCCAGGGGGTCGGTGAGGTCCCGTAGTTTCGGCTGGAAGAAGGACATCACCTCTTCCGCCGCGATCCCGCGGTTGCAGAGGACGGCGGCGATCGGTCGGGACAGACCGAAGGCACTGCGGATGCGGCCCAGTGCGTCCGGGTCGGGACGCTTGATGTGCCAGTTCTGGTTGGAGATACTCATCGGTTCGTGCCTGCGTTGAGGAACTTCGGGGAGCGGAAACGGGAAGGCAGCCTAGCGGCTGGCCAGATCCGGCTGGCGCGCTGCGTGCGTTTCGTCCAGTCGGGTTACGGGGAAATTCCGCGGCATCGCCGCAAAACTCTCCGGGTCCGTTTTCGCCTGTTCGATCAGCTCGATGATCGCCTCCACAAAGGCGTCCAGTGTTTCCCTGGACTCCGTCTCGGTGGGTTCGATCATCAGGCACTCAGGCACGATGAGCGGAAAATATACGGTCGGCGGGTGGAACCCGGCGTCGAGCAGCCCCTTGGCCAGATCCAGGGCGCGGACGCCCTTGTCCTGCGCCAGACTCTCCCCCGACAGCACGCATTCGTGCATGCAGGCGCGGTCGAACGGCTCGTCCAGGTGCTGCCGCAGCCGGGAACGAATGTAATTGGCGTTGAGCACCGCGTTCTCGCCGACGCGGATCATGCCCGCGCGGCCCAGCGTCAGGATGTAGGCGTAGGCCCGCAGGATGATCGCGAAGTTGCCGTAGAACGGTGCAATATAGCCGATCGTATCGGCGTAGCTGTAATTCAGATAGTAACTGCCGTCCGCCCGTTTGATGACGCGCGAGGTCGGCAGAAACGGCTCGAGAACCTTGGTGACGCCGACGACGCCGGAGCCCGGGCCGCCGCCGCCGTGCGGGGTCGCAAAGGTCTTGTGCAGGTTGACGTGCATGCAGTCGAAGCCCAGATCACCCGGGCGGACGCGGCCCAGCAGCGCGTTCAGATTGGCGCCGTCGCCGTAGCACAGACCGCCGGCTTCGTGCACCAGCCGGCAGATCTCCGCGGTGTTGTGATCAAACAGCCCCACCGTACTCGGGCACGTCAGCATGATGCCGGCGACATTGTCGGTAAGCTCGGCCTGCAAGGCGTCGAGGTCGACATTGCCGTCGGCGGCGGTGGGTACTTCGACGACGGCGAAGCCGGCCATGGCGGCGCTGGCGGGATTGGTGCCGTGGGCCGAGTCCGGGATCAACATCACGTTGCGGTCGGGATCGCTGTACTTCTTGTGGTAGGCCGCGATCATCATGATCCCGGTCAACTCCCCGTGCGAGCCGGCGAGGGGCTGCATGGTGAAGCTGCGGAACCCGAGGATCTCGCAGAGCAGTTGCTCCAACTCGTATAGCACCGCCAGAGCGCCCTGAGTGAGCTGACCGCCCTGCAGCAACTGCGGCAGGAGCGGATGCAGATTGGCGAAGCCGCGCAGCGACGCGATGCGCTCGTGAAACTTCGGGTTGTACTTCATGGTGCAGGAGCCCAATGGGTAGAAGCACGTGTCAACCGCCAGGTTCTTCCGGCTCAGATTGACGTAGTGCCGGACGACATCAAGCTCCGACACCTCCGGCAGGGGCGCCGGTTTCGGTCGGCTCAATCCCGGCGGGACGGCTGACCGCAACGGCACATCCAGGGAGGGCAGCGTCGAGCCGCGCCTTCCGGGACGCCCCTTCTCGAAGATCAATTCTCCGATCATGGTTGTTGTCCTTTGCTTTTCCTTCTATTGCTTGTTGCTTCCAAGTTTTCTTTGTCTCTATATGTAGTGACAACGCGTTTGAATACAAGGGGAGGGCGGGAAGTTCCGGGACCTGAGGAGGAGCTCAGCTCCCGGATTGCAGGCCCTCGATTACCGCCCTCTGCATTCGGCATAGAGATCCCGTCCCGACCTCTTGAGAGTCGCGACGGGATGCCGACGAAGGCAGCAGACGAGGGCTCACCCCGGATTCGTGAGCGCATTGCAATCGCCCGGCCGGCGGAGTAATGTTCCGGGACGACCGCCAGCAAAGGCATTGTGGATGAGCGACAACGAACCCAGGGATTCCGACGCGACTGCTGATCAGACCGAGTCGACCGGCGACACCACCACCGACGAGACGATGGAGGCGACGCCCGTACCGGATCGCAGGATCGGCAAGTACCTCATCAAGCACAAACTGGGGCAGGGCGCCATGGGCGAAGCCTGGCTGGCGCAGAATCCCGACCTGGATATCCCGGTCGCCATCAAGACGCTGCCGACCTACCTGATCGAACGTGAACCCGGATTCGTCAAGCGCTTCTTCAAGGAAGCCAAGACCGCCGCCCGCATCAACCACTCCAACGCGGTACACGTCTATGATTGCGGCGTTGACGACGACGTGCACTACATCGTGATGGAATACGTCGACGGCGGCACGGTCCGGCAGCTGCAGGAGAAGGCCGGCGGGCCGTTGCCGCTGTCGCAGGCGATTGAGATCATCTATGCCGTCACCGAAGCCCTGCGGGAGGCTGCCCGGTTCCATATCATCCACCGCGATATCAAGCCGGACAACATCATGGTCGACAGCCGCGGCACGCCGAAGCTTGCCGATCTGGGGCTGGCCAAACAACTGGACGCCCTCGAAGACACCGGCATGACCGGTACCGGCGTGGCCATCGGCACCCCGAAATATATCGCCCCGGAACAGGTGCAGGACGCCAAGAACGTCGATGCCCGCGCCGATATCTACTCGCTCGGCGTTACCTTTTACCACCTGGTTACCGGAGATGTCCCGTTCTCCGCGTCGTCATCGTTCGAGATGATGCTCAAACATGTCGAGGAGCAGTTGCCGCATCCGCAAGAGAAACGGCCGGACCTGCCGGACGATGTCTGCGCGGTAATCTGCAAGATGACCGAGAAGTCAGCCGACCGGCGTTACCAGACCGCCGACGAACTGGCCCAGGACCTCCTGGCGTTGAAACTGGCGCACGCCGATGAGACCGCCGCACCGACGTCTGCCGCCGGCGCCGCGCCGGCGCCGCGGAAGAAGTCAACCACGCCGATCCTGGCGGCGTTGGCGCTGGTCCTGATCGCCGCTGTTACGGTTGTCGTTCTACGCCCGTGGGCCCCGAAGAATGCCGGTCGCGCGGACCCGGGCGGCGCCCCCGGCCGACCGCCGGACAAGCCCCCCGCCGGTGATCTGCCCAAGCCGGTCAGCGGTAAGGACTACAACGTGCCCGCCGCCGAACTCGAACTCGTGGCACTCCCCGCCGGCAGCTTCAAAATGGGCGCCGCAGACGGCGAAGACGACGAGAAGCCGCAGCATACCGTTTCGCTGACGCGCCCGTTCTGGATCGGCAAGTACGAGGTCACCTGGAAGCAGTTCAAAGCCTTTACCGACGCCACCGGGTTCCGTACGCATGCGGAACGCAGCGAGTCCAGTATGGTCTGGGAAGGAACCGACAGCAACCGCGGGCGCTGGGTGCGCAAGGACGATATCTCCTGGCGCAATGTCTTCGAAGGCGAAGACCGCGCTGTCGTCTGTGTTAACTGGAATGACGCCATGGCCTTCTGCAAATGGCTGACCGAAACCGAAAAAGACGCGGCTCGACTGCCGGACGGCTATGAATACCGGCTGCCGACCGAGGCCGAATGGGAATATGCCTGTCGCGCCGGCACCCAGACGAAGTATTTCTTCGGCGATCACTACGAGGACCTCGAGCAGTACGCCTGGACCGCGCACAATACCCAGAGCAAAGTCCATCGCGTCGGCGACGTCAAACCGAATCCCTGGGGCTTGTACGACATGCACGGCAACGCGGCGGAGTGGTGTCTGGATTCGGCCTTGAACGTGCGCTATCGCGTGACGACCTCCACCTACGTCGAGGGCATCAAGGACCCCCTCAGTTTGTTGGGCGACGAGAAAATCTATCGCGGCGGCAGTTGGCTGTCGCGCGGGCACTACTGCCGGGCGGCCGGCCGCAGTGCCGTCGAACCGACGCACCATGCTGTGGTGATCGGCTTTCGGGTGGTCCTCGGTCCGGTCCTGACCGACCGCACCGCCAAGGCCGACACGCTGCCGAAGTTCGGCCGCCAGATCAAGGTCCCCAAGGTCGAGCTGGAACTGCTGCCGATCCGCGCCGGCTATTTCAAGATGGGCTCCGAGAAAGGCAAGGCCGACGAGAAGCCGGTGCACCAGGTCACGCTCGCAAAGCCGTTCTGGATGGCGAAATACGAAACCACCCATGGTCAGTTCAAGACCTTCGCCGATACCGCCGGGTACCGTTCGACCTCGGAGAAGGATGAGGCCACCACGGTCTATGACCCCAGTCCCGGCTGGCGGCGGTTGCGCTGGAAAAAGGATGTCACCTGGCGCACGGTTTTCGACGGCGATCGCCGGGCCGTCTGCTGTGTGAGCTGGTCCGACGTAATGGCCTTCTGCAAGTGGCTTACCGGCATCGAAAACGGCGCCGGCCGCGTGCCGCCAGGGTACGAGTACCGGCTGCCTACCGAAGCCGAGTGGGAGTATGCCTGCCGCGCCGGCAGCAGCACCAACAACCCCTATTACTGGGGCAGTGATAAAGAGAAAATCTACGACTACGCCTGGACCGGCTGGGGTTCGCGTGACCGCATCCGCGTGGTCGGCGACAAGAAGCCGAACCGCTGGGATCTGCACGATATGCTCGGCAACGCCGGCGAGTGGTGCCTTGACGCCGCCGACTACAAGGACGCCATGGTCGTTACCCGCACCTATCGGGACAAGGTCACCGACCCGCTCAATACCAGCGGCGCCTACCGCATCATCCGCGGCGGCAGCTGGATCGCCGGCGCCGACGACTGCCGCATGACGGCCCGGAGTGTCGCCAAACTCGGGTACCACGGCGCCGCCACCGGTTTCCGCATCGTCCTTGCCCCCAGGATGAGCCACCGCGTCCCCCGCCCGAAGTAGTTCACCCATAGCGCAATCAACCCCCGGCGCCGCCAAATCGTGGCCGCGGTCGTCTCGACCGCGCCTTGTGGCGGCGCCCCGATTCCTCCCGCGCAAAGCGCACAACCAGTCAACCACAGTATTGGTCGGATTGGCTGGATTCGACGGATTGAGTATTCCACGGTTTCCTCACCCTCGACACTCCAACTCAATCCCCGATCCCGCGGAACCCGCCTTGACACAGCCACCACAGTTCGCTACTGTTGGCCGCTGGATCTGCAGACATAACCTCTACGCCAAGGACCATATTCATGGGCGATTCACGTTGGAATTGGAAGGCCAAACGCGACAAACAAGCGTTTCTGGCCCTGGAAGACGGCACCATCATGCGCGGCCATTCCGTCGGCGCCGCCATCGATAAAGTCGGCGAAGTCGTCTTCAACACTGGAATGTCCGGCTACCAGGAGATCCTGAACGATCCCTCCTACGCCGGCCAGTTCGTCACCATGACCTACCCGGAAATCGGCAATACCGGCATCAACGACGCCGATCGCGAGTCCCGCAGTCTGTTCCTCAACGGCTTCATTGTGCACGAGATGAACGAGCCCGTCAACTGGCGCTCCGAAGTGAGTCTCGCCGACTACCTGAAGGCCAACGACATCCCCGCCATCGAGGGCATTGACACCCGCGCCCTCACCAGTAAGCTCCGCGACGGCGGCACCCAGAAAGGCTACCTCAGCGTCGCCGGCAAGGTCGAGACCGAAGAGGCCGTCAAGATCGCCAGAGAATGGGAAGGCCTGGATAATCAGGACTACGCCTCGCGCGTGTCCGCCGACGACAGCTACGACTGGGACAAAGACGGCGAGAAAACCACCAGTTGGGGCTGGGATGCCGAGCTCGCGCCCGCCGATCTGAAGATCGTCGCCTACGACTTCGGCATCAAATGGAATATCCTCCGCGGCCTGCGCCAGCACGGCATGGACGTCCATGTCGTCCCCGCCAAAACCGATCCGCAGGAGATCCTGAAGCGCCGGCCCGACGGCGTCTTCTTCTCCAACGGTCCCGCCGATCCGGCCGCCGTCCGCTACGCCATCGACGCCGCCAAAGCACTGATCGGCAAGGTGCCCATCATGGGCATCTGCCTCGGACATCAGCTGCTCAGCCTCGCCGCCGGCGCCAAGACCTACCGCCTCAAGTTCGGCCACCACGGTATCAACCATCCGGTCAAGGACCTCGTTACCGAAGAAGTCGAAATCACCTCGCAGAACCACAACTTCGCGGTCGACCCCGACTCGATCACAGGCACCCCGCTCGAGATCTCGCACATCAACCTCAACGACGATACCGTCGAAGGCGTGCGCCATACCAAAGAGCCGATGTTCGCCGTGCAGTACCACCCGGAAGCCGGCCCCGGACCGCACGACCCCTACTACCTGTTCAAACGCTTCCGCGACCTGATCAAGGAGAGCTGACCCATGAAGGTTCCGTGCCCCGTCCCGCGGGTGCCGTGCTGCGCCGATCCCGCGGCAATGGCTTGCCCTGTCCCGGAGAGCCGGTTGCGGTGCGTCGAGGAGCGGGCATGCCGGGCGGCACGGCCAGACTTCCGCGACCCGGGTCCGGCGCCGGTAGAGGAAAACCCATCGGGCTTGGCGCAACTGGGACGCGGTCTGCTCGGCGTCGCACTGCTGGCCTCGACCCTGTTTGTCACCGGCTGCCTCGGACCAGGCCTCGGACTCTTCGCGGACCCGCCCCTGGAAGAGCAGACCCTCTATCGCAGGGGCTTCCCCAGTGACGGCAAGATCCTCGTCCTCGATATCTCCGGCAAAATCTCCATCGGCGCCCGCGGCTTGCTCGGCGATCCCGTCAGCCCCGATGCCGTTGCGCGCGTGCTGCGCAAGGCCGGCGACGACAAGGCCGTCAAAGCGCTGGTCCTGCGCATCGACACCCCCGGCGGCGGCGCCACCGCGTCCAACATTATCTTCAAGGAGGTCCTTACCTTCAAACAGAAGACCGGCATCCCGGTGTATGCGTCCATCCTGTCGCTCGGCTGCTCCGGCGGCTACTACATCAGCGTGGCCGCCGACAAGATCTACGCCCACCCCACCAGCGTGGTCGGCAGCATCGGCGTCATCGGGCGCGTGCCGCAGGCCCGCAAACTCGCCGGCAAGATCGGCTACGATGAGATCATCATCAAAAGCGGCCCCATGAAGGACATGGGCAACCCGCTGCGCGACTTGAGCGACAAAGAACGCGCCGTCTTCCAGGGAGTCATCAACGACATGTACGCCAGGTTCCTGGCCGCCGTCGTCGAGAACCGCCCGGCATTCAAGACCGCGGCACAACTCAAACCCATTGCCGACGGCCGCGTCTATACCGCCGCTCAGGCCAAGGCCAACGGCCTGATTGACGACATCAAATACCTTCAGGACGTCCTGGACGAAGCTGCAATCAACGCCGGCCTGAGGAAGCCCAAAGTCGTTCGCTATCTACGCGGCCCCGACCCCGACACCAGCATCTACACCCACCCCCCGGGCACGATCAAAGTTGACTTCGGCACCATTCTCCCTCCCACCCGTCCCGGCTTCTACTACCTCTGGCTCCCGGCGCGATAGTCCTATAAGCCTGGAGGGACCCCGCGAACAACTGGGATCCAACAGGATTGTGGAGCTGGGATAACGACTGGATCCAAACTTATTGGGATCTGGCAAAGCCTCATTCTCTCTTGACAAAGAGAGGACGAGCGGCTTGGGGTCAAGTTGTTGAAAGTGGTGTGCAAACTGCCAAAGAAGACTGGGGTGGCATCAAAGCTCTAGCTTCTCCGATTCAGACGACCAAAGGCAGTTATCACATGGCTAAGGAAGCTGGCGCTCGTAATCTGAAACTCTCCGAGGCGGTCAATGAACCTGGAACCAGCGATTGGATTGTTGCCAAAGATGCCATTCTGTTCAACACTCTGGATGTTGTTCCTGGCGTGAGTTCAGCGCAGCTCTTCATACCTGTCCACAAAGACGGGACTGATCTAAGAGCTCGTCCGAAATTAACATGAACAATTAGCGGCGATTTTGTAGTTC
>CAYLNH010000058.1:0-30165 GCA_964384625.1 uncultured Lentisphaerales bacterium | reverse complement strand
TATCTGATTCAACCCCCTGAGAATCACACCCCCGGAGCTAGACACGACACAGTCTTTGGGCTCCGCCATTTGCCTCGATGACAGACCGTTGGGGTCAGTAGTACGAGCTATCGAACTGTTCGCATACTCGTACCCGCTACCTGCCAGGAATCTGGACGCGCCAATGTCTCGCGATCTAGGGTAGTATTGCTCTGACCCTGAGTATCGGAAGAAGGATGCAAGTCGGATGGCAGGCTCACGGCGATGGGAATTGCCGAACACTGGCGTTGCGAGCGATTGGGTCAAAGGGGAGTGGCGAAGAGCACCAAGACGGCCTGCTGAGTGTATCCTGGTCAGGGGATCAGGCTGAACGAATGCACCAGTCGTCGCATCATACGTTCTTGTCGGACTCAGCCCAAACCGACCATTCGAATCCTTCAACGTAACCCAATTGCTCTGATACCCGAAGCGATTCGGAAGGTCCGGGCCGGTTACGCATTGCCCCAGCACCTGGCCGAAGGCGTTGTATTCGGTGTGCCGGATGACGTCGCCGGCGGCGTTGGTCTGCTTGATCACGCTGCCGCGGGGGTCATCGGAATCGTGAACGTAGTAAGTCGTTCCGCCAGTAGTGATTGCGCCGCAAATCCGGCTGCCGATTCCGGGTAACGTCGCATAACCGGGCTTACGGTGCGGTAAGCAAGTCCTGCGAGTTGTCGGTTTTGACACAGATTTCGTCATGCAAAAAGCCCGAGATTCCGGCGATCAAACGGCCGCTGTGACGGGAAAAGATAGCGTGCTATTGGCGCCGATACCAGAAACTGTCGGAGTCCTCGCGAAGAGGGGAAGAGGGCGTCCAGTGGAATTCCTTGTACCGCACATTACATTAGTCATATGTCCGATCGATGCATGGAAACGCACATTGACGATGGAGAATGGCTTGAATGGGTTCGTCTGACCCCCGCCCAACGGTGGCAGGAGACCCGGAAGCTGTGGGCATTCTATCTTTCGGTGGGAGGTTCTCTTGACCCCGAACCCGATCCACAAAGTCCTTTCTACGCTCCAGACGAACCGCGTCGACTATCTGCTCATGGGCGGGCAGGCGTGCGTGTTGTACGGCGCTGCGGAGTTTAGTCGCGATACCGACATCGTCTTGCTGGCCGAAGAGGGCAATCTTACTCGTCTGCGGTCCGCGATCGATGAGCTTGACGGTGAATGTATTGCCGTTCCCCCGTTTGATCAGCACTACCTGCAGCGTGGGCACGCGGTGCATTTCCGCTGCCACCACCAAGATGCCGCGGGGACGCGGCTGGATGTAATGTCAGTCCTTCGAAACGTTGCCCCGTTCCCGGCGCTGTGGAGTCGGAGAACCACCGTGACAACCTTGGAGCAACTGGAGTTGCCGTTGCTGTCATTACCGGACTTGGTGCAAGCCAAGAAAACACAGCGAGACAAAGACTGGCTGATGTTACGCCGGCTGATCCTGGCGCACTACGAGGAACACCGTCAGGATGCAACGCCTGCGAGGATGCAATTCTGGCTTTTGGAGGGGCGCGAACCGGAATTCCTTACGGAGCTTGCGGATCGCTTCAAAACGACAGCCGAGAAAGTCGCCCAGCAACGTCCGCTGTTAACGTTTGCGATCGAGGGAGACCGACAGTCCCTGGCGGCAGAACTGCAGGCAGAAGAAGAAGCCGAACGCGAAGCCGACCGGCAGTATTGGTTGCCGTTGCGTCGCGAGCTGGAAACACTCCGTCACGAACGCCTACGTGATCCCGACGCATAGTCTGCGTGAGCGACGTGCCGTCGGCAGCCTCCGGATGGAAAGAATGTTTCCATGGCGCATTCGAGATTCTGCTCCAGGATCGCGAGAACGTCCGTCTGATCATCGCCGGCGACGGCGTCCTGCGCCAGCCGCTGGAGAAACGCGCCGTGGACAACGGCTGCATCGACCGCGTCCTCTTTACCGGCCCACTCGGCGACAAGGTTCTTGGCGCCATGTACCGCGCCGTTGACCTGGTGGTCATGCCCAGTCGCTACGAGCCCTTCGGCATGGTCGCCCTGGAGGCCGCTGCCTGCGGCGCTCGAGTGCTTACCTCCGATACCGGCGGGCTCTCCGAACTGGCCGGCCACTGGCCGGCAGCAATTGCGACAGTCAAGGCAGGAGATCCTGCGCAATTGGCAGAGCGGATGTCTGTAGAACTGAACGCGGCAAGCAAATCAACTGCGCAGGTTCCCGATGAGATCTGGTGGCCAGACGTTGCGGCGTGCATTCAAGAGGCTATCACTGACGCATTCAGAAAGGAGCTCGGACAGTCTCGGATTCTGGTTCGTCGATAGCAGTGAACGAGGAGAGGTGGGCGCCAGGTCCGAAGTGTCACCCAATTACCCAACCGCTACAACTGCAATCAACTGGTTGTTGGCGCAATAATCGTAGCCGAAGTAAGTCGGCGTACTGCCGTCGGACTTGCGGGTGTGCAGACTGATCAGGCGGTTGGCCTGGTCGTAGGCGCGTTCGGTGTAGACGCCGTTGCCGAGCTGTTTGCGGGTGAGATTGCCGTTGTCGTCAAACTGGTAATAGGTCTGCGCTTGGCCGGTGAGATCGGTTGCGGTGGTCATGCGGCCGGCCTGGTCGTAACCGTAATACGTCGCTGCCGCAGCCGTAGTTGAAGGTAAGGCGGTGCCAGTTCCCCTGATTCCGGGCTACTCTTTGAGGACGAGGTCGATGCACATCACCGCCGCCATGATCAGGATCCGGATCGGCGCGTCGGCGGCAATCCCCTCTTTGATCTCGAGCATGTAGTTGTCGGAGGTGGTGAACAACTCCTTGCCCAGCCCCGCCCACTTCTTCGATACGTGCGCCACTTCTTCCTCGCCGCGCATGAAGCTGAAGTCCCAACTGGTCCACTTGCCTTTCAACGTACAGACCACCTGGTCGTTGGCGTCGAGCACGTCGAAGGATCCACCAATGCTGAAGAGCTTCTGTTTGAAGCCGCCGATGCGTTGTTCGTTCTCGTCGAAGACGTCCACTTTCGACAGGAAGATCGAGATGCCGCGGCTGACCCGCAGGATTGGATCGCCGCCCGGGGTCTTCAGGATCACGTTAAACGGGGTCATCCGCTTGTAGTCGGTGAAGCGGAACATCTTGGTGAAGACCCCCAGTTCTTCGCGGCACTCGATCATGACCTCCTGCGTTTCCGGATTCAGGACGTCATATTCGTTGGCTGCTTTGAACATGCGTACGGCTTCTTTGACGAAGAAGAGGTTGTTGCTCAGGACGGCGTGCATACGGCGTTTCCTTCCCTTGATTTCCCTGACACGGCAGCGTTGCAGGAGCTTGCGTTCCGGCGTAGTATACAAAACGCGACAGCGGTTTTCAACCTGCCGGAATGGCGTCAGCCAGATGAGTGATGCACAGCTTCCAATCGAGATCGAGTTCCGCGGCCGTCTCACGCTTGACGAGTGCGTAGCGATCAACGAGTTGATCCAGGCGCGGGCCCAGATCCTCGCCGGCTCCGGTTCGCAGAAGAAGCGCTCGGCCTGGCGCAATCCGGCCGGCTGGATTGCGGTGCTGGCGCTTGTTCCGTTGTTTATTTTTGCCGGGGCCGTTGACTGGTTTGAGGGGGTTCTGCAAATCGTGCTGAACGGGCTGGTCATCGCGCTGATCGTGTTTCTTGGTTTCCTCGTCTACAACAAATTCTTCGGCCGGAAACGGCGGCTCAAGCAGATGTGGGAACGATTGACCGATGACCAGTTGGCGGTGGCCGGGGTCGTCATGCCGCAGCAGCTTGTGGTCCAGCGGAAACACGAACGAGTTGAAACTCAATGGCCGGCCTTCCGCGATTTCCTGACGGAGAACGGCGTCTTGATCCTGACGTATGCCGGCGGCAACGCGCAGTTTCTGTTGCGCAAATGGTTCGCCGGCAGCGAAGACTGGCAGGCCGTCGTCGACATTATCCGAAACCACCTCCCGGAAGTCGGCGTCAAGGAAGAAGACGCGCCGGCAGCCGTCTGTTCCGTGTGTGACCGGCCGTTTCCGAAACGTGAAATGCTGGCGTTTGCCGGCAAATGGTCCTGTATTCCGTGCAAACCGCAAGCCGTGCAGAAACTGAAGGAAGGTGTGGACTGAACCGCAAACAGAAGGCGAAACATCATGCGTGAGTCATACGAAGTGAAACCGGGCTGCTGGATTTACGTCCTTGGCGCGTTCTTCTTCCTCGTCGGCCTGGCCGTCGGTACCTTTAGCGTGGTCAAGTTCGTTTCGGGTATGACGCGCATGACCGACAACCTGCAGCAGATCAAAGCCCCGGGCGCCGGCACCGTCAACGTCAAGCGGCCGGGACGGATCGTCATCTACCACGAGTGGCAGTCGAACCTTGACGGCAGGCAATACAACAACAGCGGCGGCTGGGGCAAGATGTCCTGCAAGGTCAAAGACGACAACGGCAACGACATCGCCGTCGACAACGTGAAGATGAACGAGAACTACAGTCTGGGGAACCGCAGCGGCGTTGCCGTCTGGCAGTTCGACGCGCCTGCGGCCGGCAAATACACCGTCGAAACCAAGCTGCCGCGGGGCGGGCAGGGCGAGTACGTCCTGGCGGTCGGCCCCAGCGTCATGAAGGATCTGCTGCCGACAATGGGCGCCTTCTTTGTCGGCCTGTTCTGCGGCCTCGGCGGTTTTGTGATTGGTCTGATCCTGGTCGTTGTCGGCTTGGTTATGCGGTCACGGTCAAAGGCCAAACTGCAGACAGGAACCGTCTAGATGGCCCGACGCGCCCCACGCAATCGTACGATCGAGCTGACCGCCGCCGACCGTCGCCGTTATCAACAGGAGGTCCTGACGCTGCAGGAACCCCGGCTGTTTGCCGAGGACCTCCTTGACCGCACAATCCAGGGGGACCTCAAGGAGGTCCTTCCCTGTTTGCCGGACGGCTTCGTCGACCTCGTCGTGGCCGACCCGCCGTACAACCTCGGCAAAAACTTCAACGGTCGGCCGTGGCCGAAGCTGCCGCTGGGTGACTATCAGGCCTGGCTCAAGACCTGGCTGCCGGCGATGAGACGCCTGCTGCAGCCGCACGGTTCGATCTATGTCTGCTGCGATTGGTGCTGCTCCGCCGCCGTGCAGGAGGTCCTTGAGGCACACTTCGTCGTGCGCAGCCGCATCACCTGGGAACGTGAGAAGGGGCGCGGCGCCAAGGCCAACTGGAAGAACGCCGCCGAAGACATCTGGTTTGCCACCGTCGGCAAGAAGGAGTACGTCTTCAATGTCGACGCGGTCAAACTCAAGCGCCGGGTGATTGCGCCGTACAAGGACGCCAAGGGGAAGCCCAAAGACTGGTCTGAAAGCGAGGATGGGCGTTTCCGGTTAACCCATCCGTCGAATCTGTGGACGGACCTGACCGTGCCGTTCTGGTCGATGCCGGAGAATACGGACCATCCGACGCAGAAGCCGGAAAAGCTGTTGGCGAAGATCATCCTGGCAAGTTCGAATCCGGGCGACGTCGTTTTCGATCCGTTCCTTGGGTCCGGCACCACGAGCGTCGTTGCGAAGAAACTGGGCCGCCGTTATCTCGGCATTGAGCTTGACGAAGACTACTGCTGCCTGGCGCAGAAGCGTCTGGCGCTGGCGGACGAGGACACGCGCATCCAGGGTTACGACGGCGATGTGTTCTATGAGCGGAACTCGGGCCCGTAGGGCCGCTGCGATGTTCTGCACAAAAGGATTTCCCCGGCTGTGCCGGGGGGGTGTCGGTTTCCCTTCAGTTTTGCGTTTGCCACGGCTCTTCCGCCTTTGGTTCCGGACACGGCAAACATGTTTGCCGTGTCCGGAACCAAAGGCGGGGTTTGTTGTGTGCCGTTGAACTGAAGGGGGTGTAGACACTCCCCAAGCAGAGCCTGGGGCTTCTTCGCGGAGAGCAGGACCGTGATCGCGGAAAGAGAAACGGCCGGACTGACGCGTCAGTCCGGCCGTACAGTTCTCTGCGTTATCTGGTCTTAGAGACAGTAGATCAGTGTGAAGACCATGACAAACAGGGCGACGGTTTCGATGATACCGAGGACCGTCAGGTTGTTGGTGAAGCCTTCGCCGGTTTCGGCGAACGCGTCACTGGCGCCGGCGCCGGCGCGGCCCTGCATCCAGGCGGAGGCGCCCATGGCGATGCCGCCGACAAAGCCGCCGACCAGGAAGAACGGCCAGCGGGCGACCAACTGGGTGATATCCAGAGGGATGGGGGTGCCGTTTCCAGCCTGGGCCTGCACAGCCTGCATGATCTCGTTGACTTTGAAATTCATCACCAGCATCAGGACAAAGCCGTAGATTGTCTGGGACAGCGGCGCACCGACAAAGGCGGCGAGCAGGAAGGGCGCCGGCTTTTTCTGGACGTAACACTTTTTCCACGCGCCGACGGCGGACGCGCCGGCAGCGCCGGAGCCGAGAGCGGAACCGACCGCGGCAAAGGCCAGGGCGGCAACGCCGCCGGTCTGAATGAGAGCAGCAGCTTGATTAGGATCCATTATCTGATTCCTTCTCTGTGGTTGGTTGTTCTTGAACGAAAAACGGGAAACTAATCCTTCTTGCGGCGGGCAAAGGGGCGGAAGGGGATGCCGGCCCATTCGATGCCGATATGCCCGGAGAACTCCAGGGTATTCAGGCGAATGCCGTGCACCAATACACCCAGGCCGCCCAGCGTGATGTTGAGCACGTGGCCGAACAGAATGACCAGGACGCCGGCAATCATGCCGACGACGGCCAACACGCCTTCGCCGCCGAACAGCATCATGCCGATCTTGTTGAAGCTCATCGCCACGTAGTACGACGACAGTCCGACCGCGAACAGCCGGATGTAGCTGAGGACGTCGACAAAACTGTTGATCCCACCGCCCAGAATGCTGGCGAACCCTTTGCCGATGGTTTTGTGCAGGGCCCAGCCGGGGCTGGTAAACAGCAGGATAAGCACGGCCCCGCCGATATAGAGCCAGGCGACCGGGATCAGGGGTTCCTTGGCGGCGATCAGCTTGGAGCCGAGGAAGAAGTTGGCCCAGATGAACGACGTCCAGCCCGCCTGCGACAGGAACTTGAGCGAGGGGAACGCCACGATCAGTTTCCAGACGTGGGCGATGGTCAGGTGGATGGCGCCGATGAGGAGGCAGAGATACTGGACGTTCTTGGTATCCTGCAGGGCCTGCAGACCGCACATGAACCGCGGCAGTCTCGTCGCGGCTTCCCGCCAGACCCAGACGACGTCGTCGCCTTTCTGGGTCTCCTGCCAGCCGTTGGGGATGCTGAACCAGTTGCCGCTGAGCACGCCCCAGACGATGGTGGCCACGCTGAACAGGAGAATCAGGTTGAGAGCCATCTGGGCCTTCTTCGGCGCTTTGACCTTGGCAACTGCCGCGAGGCCCAGAAAGATCACGCCGTAACCGCCGTCGCCGTAGATGATCGCGAAGAAAATGGTCAGGAAGATGAGGAACCAGGAGCTGACGTCGAATTCGCGATATCCCGGGCGGATCCCGACGAAATCGAAAATCGGCCGTGAGACCTCGAGCCATTTGGGCACCCGCAGGAGGGTCGGCACCGTGCGGTCGTTGTCTTCCGGATCGCTGACCTGCAGGGCCCAGCCGTGGTTTTTGGCGGCCTGTTTCAGGTCCGCAACGCGGCGGTCGGGGACATAGCCGCTCAGGTGGATCAGGCGTTCATCCTGGTCGATGGAGTCGTGCGCGCGCCGGTAGTCGGCGGTTTCGCGGCGCTCCAGCAATGCCGTTTCCAAGTTGTGTGCGCACGCGGCGATTCCGGCCAGTTCCGCGTTGAGTTCCTCGCTGCGGCGCTCAAGCTCCTCCTGCTTCGCCTGCAGTTCCGGCAGCGACTCGGCGGGCAGGCGGACTTCCGGCAGTTCGCGGTCCATCGGCTCCGGGCTGATCACGGCGAAGAACACGTTGCCCTTCTCCGTGTGGATCGTGTGCATCACGGCGCTGTCGGGCAGTTCCGGCAACTGCTGCTCGTTGGCCTTGCACAGGGCGACGGTCATGCCTTTGTCGCGCAGTTCGCGAATGGTGTCCGGGTCGAAGTTGCCCCAGGGCTTGAGTTCTTCGATGTTCCGCCGGAGCTGCACCAGATTGTCCCGGGCGGATTCGTACTCGTCCATCAGCTCCCCGGCTTTCGTTGCCAGCTCTGCGGGCGTCATCCGGCTGTATGCCGCGGCCTCGGCGGCGTCGTCCTCAAAGGGTTTCAGCGAGTAGATCAGGGCCTGCAGATCTTCACAGGCGCGGACCGCCGCCGACAACTCACTGGATTCCTCGCGGCTCTCCCGGATATGCATGATTTCCAGATCGCGCAACGCTTTGAGCGTTGCTTCGCGGTCGCTGTCGAGGGCAACCAGCACTACCTTTTTCATTGCTTCAATCATGCTTCACCTGACTGGACGATCTTGGTCTTGGCGATCTTGGCGCGGGCGACCGCGGCAGTTTCCTGATCGCCGAGGAAAATCTTGATCTTGCGGATGTTCTCCTGGGCCTCGGGGATCTTGACCTTTTCGAACAGGTTCACGCGCTGGGTCGTCGTGCGCAGCTCGGCTTCGAGCAGCTCGCGTTGGCGCCGCAGGATGCGTTCGGCGATCTCCAGACGGATGAGTTCCTGAAATGCTTCCACACCGGAATCGACCCAGGCCGAGGCGGCAAACAGACTGTAGTCGGGCGCGCTGAAATGGACGTCCTGCAACACCGGGATGTCGACGCCCGCGATATTGCGGGTCTCGATCTCGATCTGCCCGATCTCAACCTGTTGAAAAACGGTGTCGGCCTCCGGCACGCTGAACAGCGAGATCCAGTCCTTGATGCTCTTGCGGAAGTCGTGGGCCTTCTGCCGGTGCGCCTTGATTTCATCCCGCAGGCGCATGACCTCCATCTGCAGCTGCTGTTTCTTCAACTGCAGCGTCGGCAGAAACCGCTGGAACCGTTCCAGGTCATCGCGTTGGTGCTTGAGTTCGGTTTTGCTGAATTTGATCTTCGGCATGATTCAGGATACCGGATTTCCACCACCGGCGGACCAGCCTGCGGCCGGCAGGAGTCAGGATTCAGAGATCGGTTGGAAGGACTCCTTACTCGGCGAAGGTGGTTTCTTCTTCTTTCTCTTTGGCTTCGGGGGTCTTGACGTCCTTGGGCCAGTACTTCTTGATCAGGTCGGATTTGATCCCGGTCTCTTCGGGTTCAAAGCATTCGGCCAGCGTTTTCCAGCCGCTGTCGAGGGCGTCTTCCAGGGCGACATTGAGTTTCAGGTCCATCATACGCGCTTCAAACAGGTCGCCGTAGGCCAGCAGCTTCTGGTCCAGCGAACTCATGCGGAAGCCCATAGACTGTTTCTCGCGGGACTCCAGGCAGTCGGAATAGAGCCGGACCATGGTGTCCATGATCGTCCGGTGGTCTTCACGCGTTTCGTCATTGACCAACTGCTTCAGCCGGCTCAGGGAGCCGAACGGGTTGATGCTGCCGTCGCGCAGGTAGAACTGGCCCTCGGTGATATACCCGGTGTTATCCGGCACCGGGTGCGTGACGTCGTCACCAGGCATGGTGGTCACGGCGAGGATAGTGATGGAGCCGGCGCCCTCGAAGTCGACGGCCTTTTCATAACGGCGGGCCAACTGGGTGTAGAGATCGCCGGGATACCCGCGGTTCGACGGGATCTGTTCCATGGTGATGGCGATTTCCTTGAGGGCGTCAGAGAAGTTGGTCAAATCGGTCAGCAGCACCAGGACGCGGGAGCCGTTGACGGCGTAGCTTTCGGCCACGGCCAGGGCCATATCCGGCACCAGCAGGCATTCCACGACCGGGTCGGCGGCGGTATGCACGAACAGCACCGAGCGCGACAGGGCGCCGTGTTCCTCGAGGGTGTTGCGGAAGTAGAGGTAGTCGTCATACTTCAGACCCATGCCGCCGAGGATGATGGTATCGACCTGGGCCTGCATGGCGATGCGCGCCAGCAGTTCGTTGTACGGCTCACCGGCGATGGAGAAGATCGGCAGCTTCTGCGACTCGACCAGCGAGTTGAAGACGTCGATCATCGGGATACCGGTGCGGATCATGTTCCGGGGGATGATCCGGCGGGCGGGATTCACGGAAGGGCCGCCGATGTCGATCATGTTATCGGTGATCTCCGGACCGTTGTCGCGCGGGACGCCGCTGCCGTTGAAGATGCGGCCGAGCAGCGATTCGGAGGAGGATACCTGCATGGGGCGGCCGAGGAAGCGGACTTCGTCGTCCGTGGAGATGCCGCGGCTGCCGGCAAAGACCTGCAGGAAGACCTTGTTCTTATCCAGCCGGATCACCTGCGCCAGCGAGGTGCCGCGACTGGTTTTCACTTCTGCCAGTTCTCCGGCACCAACACCGTCGGCCTCGAGCATGATCACGTTACCGGCGATCTGGAGGATTCGATGGTAGACCTTACGCATGAGTTGCCTCCATCAGCGATTCGTCAATGGCCTTGGTCTGGCTCTTCAATTCATCGGAGTCCCAGGCCATATAGTTCCAGTCAACAAAGAGCTGCCGCAGGCGGTTGAAGTAACTGCGGGCGGCATCCTTGTCGTCGAATTTGAATTTGGCGTCGAGCACTTTGAGGACGTAGTCGAAGACGAACGCCTGGCGCTCGGCGGAGCAGGCGGCATCGACTTTATCGAAGGAGTTCTGCTGCAGGTAGACGGCATCCAGAAACTCGCCTTTGAGATAGATGATGAAGTCCTCGATGGACGTGCCTTCTTCGCCGACCACCATCATCATCTGGTGTACGTCGTTGCCGCGGCGCAGCACGGCGCGGGCATGTTCCACGCGGTCCTGGTCGCAGATACTCTTGTACTTGCTCCAGGAATCCAGAGGGTGGATCGACGGATAACGGCGGGCATTGGAGCGCTCCCGCGAGAGCCCGAGGAAACAGCCGACAACCTTCAGTGTCGCCTGGGTCACAGGTTCTTCGAAGTTGCCGCCGGCGGGGCTGACGGCGCCGCCGATGCTGATGCTGCCGGTCTTGCCGTCCTTGAGTTTGACCAGGCCGGCGCGCTCGTAGAAGTTGGCGATCAGCGATTCGAGGTAGGCCGGGAAGGCCTCTTCGCCGGGGATCTCTTCCAGACGGCCGGACATCTCACGCAGGGCCTGGGCCCAACGGGAGGTGGAGTCGGCCAGCAGCAGGCAGTTGAGCCCCATCTGCCGGTAGTACTCGGCCAGCGTCACGGCGGTATAAACGGAAGCCTCGCGGGCCGCCACCGGCATGGAGCTGGTGTTGCAGATGATGATCGTCCGGTCCATCAATGTCTTGCCGGTCCGCGGGTCGGGCAGGTGCGGGAATTCACGCAGCACTTCGACGACCTCGCCGGCGCGCTCGCCGCAGGCCGCGACGATGACGACGTCCGCCTGGGAGTACTGGCTGAGCACGTGCTGCAGGACGGTCTTGCCGGTGCCGAAGCCGCCGGGCGTACAGAAGGTGCCGCCGCGGGCGACCGGGAAGAAGGTGTCGATGATGCGCGTCTGCGTGACCAGCGTCTCCTGCGGGAGCAGCTTGTCTTCATAATGCGTGATCGGTAGTTTCACCGGCCACATCTGCACCATAGTCGCTTCACGCTGCTGCCCGTCGGCATCGGTGGCGGTCATCACGACTTTATCGACCGTATAGGTGCCGGCGTCGGCGACGGAGTCGACGGTCCATTCGCCGTTCCAGCCGAAGGGCACCATGATACGGTGCTCGAAGATCCCCTCGGGCACGGTACCGATGACATCGCCGGCAATGAGGACATCGCCGGACTTGGCAACCGGGGTGAACTCCCACTCGGCCTCACGGTCGAGGGCGTCCAGATAGACGCCGCGTTCGAGGAAGAAGCCGGACTGCTTCGCCAGTTCGCCCAGCGGGTTCTGCAGGCCGTCATAGACCATCTTCAGCAGACCCGGGCCGAGCTCGACGGACAACAGTTCGCCGGTGAACTCCACCTCGTCGCCGATGCGGATGCCGCCGGCTTCTTCGAAGATCTGCATTTCGGCTTCCTCGCCGCGCACGCGGATCACTTCACATTTTAACCGCTTCCCGCCGGTCATGACGTAGGCGACTTCATTCTGAATCACACTCTCGGCGAACTTCACCCGAATCAGGTTGCTGTTCACGCCGGTGATGATGCCTGGCTGCGCGTCCATGGTCTAGCTCCGTTCATCCAGTGGCCGTCGATCCAATGATATCGGCCAGCAGCTCTGAGGATTCCAGTTTCTGATTCAATTGCTCCCGGGTCTGTTGCTTGCCGGCGTCCGTATCGAGGCCGGCACGTTTTTCCAGCAGGAGGAGCTTGATGCGGTAAACAAAAAGGCGGTCGAAATCGTAATCGCGCCCCACGATCAGATCGTCAAGCACCCGCCAACGCAGGTGATCGAGCTCCTCTTCCAGCCGCAGCGGGTCGCGGTTGAAGGCGTCCTGAATCTGGGACTCGAGGAAGCCGAAGGCGGCGGCCTCGAGTTTCAGGAACGGCTGGGCCTCGCGGCTTTGGCGGGAGGCGCGAGCGCGGACGACGGCGTTGCGCAGGGCCAGCTCGAAGTCGTTCCAGCCGGCTTCGGCGGGGCAGCAGTGCCGCTCGCGCGGCAACAGCGAAATGGCCGTCAACTCCTCCTGCAGCCTGGGCGGCAGATGGTATTGCGACAGGTCAAGAAACTCCGCCGAACGCAGCGGCGGGGCGTCGCCCAGGCGCAGCAACGGCAGTGAACTGACGAAATAGTAGTACTTCGAAACCAATGTCGGGCCGTCGGAGTTTTAGTCTTGATTCTCGCGGATGACCTGCAGAATGCGCGGATTGAGATAGGCGCACAGCATTTCCGCCACGGCATCGCTGGTGAAATCGTGCACCATCGCGCTGCCGTCAAAGGAAACCTTCACCCCGGCGTCCACCCCGGGAACCGGTTTAATCTCCATACCGTCCTTGAACTGTGCGGCCAGTTTGGCCTGGAAGGTCTGCTGCAGTTGCTCAAGCTGGGCTTCCGAAGCCAGAACCTGCAGGCTGGCGGCGCCGTCTCTGGCGTAGGCCGCGGCCAGCTCGCCCACAATTGTTGCCAACTGGTCGGCGGTCATCGCTTCGCCGACACTGGTCTTGACGGTATTGCTGAGGATCTCCTTGAGCTGGGACTCCAGCGAGATCAGCACGTCGCGCGATGCCTGCTGCAAGCCGGCTTCGCCGGACGCCTGCAGCGTCGCGGCTTCGCGCTTCGCGTCCTTGATAATGTCCTCGGCCTCGGCCTTCGCCTTGTCGACGACGGCCTTGGCTTCCTTCTCCGCCTCCTCGAGGATCTGTTTCTTCTCCGCCTCCGCCTTCTCCAGACCCTCCTTGTTGATCCGGTCTAAAAGACCCTGTAATTCGTCGGCCATAATTTCGTTTCTCCAGGTCGCTGGCAGGATACAAACCTTCGCGGTTTCGAAAAGAGCAAAACAAGCTGCAACTATAGTGCCAATTCGCAAAAATGCGGGGCATTGCGGCGAAAAAAAATGAGCGCTGCCCTGCAACGCCGCGGGCTGGACCGTCGCAGAGAACGCGGCGGACCACACCTGCCGACGAGATTGTCGGCAGCGACTGCCCGATGTTTCATCCCCGGCGGTTCTCAGTGCATTGGGTTCGCAAGTACAGTGACGTTTGACGCAGTCATTTCGGATGCTCCGGCACGTCGGCTGCGGGCGGGGGAAGTGAGCCTCGTTGACGGGAGCCGGAGCTGCGGAGCGCCGAAAGGGCGCGCCCTAAAGGTTGTCCCGATCAAATGTCAGCGCAATTGCGAATCCAATGCACTTACCCCCGTTTCAACCTCAGTAGTCGGCCAGTGCTTCGCGCAGTGCTGTGAGCAGGCGGTCGACGTCGGCAGGCGTGTTCTGGATGCCGAAGGAGACGCGCAGGGCGCCGAAGGCGACCTTGCGGGTGAGGCCCATGGCGGTCAGGATCCTGCTGGGTTCGCCGGTGTCGGCGCTGCAGGCGCTGCCGGTCGCGACGATGACGCCTTTTTCGGCCAGCATGCGCATCAGTATCGCGCCCTGATAGCCGGGCAGCGAGAAGTTGAGAATGTACGGCGAAGCCGTTGCGGGCGAGTTGATCTGTACCGACACGGGCAGTTCCTGCAGCCCTTGACGCAATTGCCGGTTCAACCCCTGGATTCGCGTGGACAGCTTCGGGTCGCCGGTGATCAGCTGCAGCGCCCGGCTGAAGGCGAGGATGCCGGCGCTGTCCAAGCTGCCGCTGCGGCGGTTGTCCTGCTGGCCGCCGCCATGCATCTGCGTGAGTACGTCAAGCCCCCGGCGGACCAGCAGGGCGCCGACGCCGCCGGGTCCATGGAACTTGTGGCCGCCCATGGACAGCAGGTCGATCCGGGCTTCCGCCCAGGGGATGGGGATCTTGCCGACGCCCTGCACGGCATCCACGTGCAGGCGCACGTCGGCCGGCCCGTGTTTATCCAGCACCCGGCGGACGACCGGGAGGTCCTGCACGGCGCCGGTTTCGCCCTGCACCAGGCCGATGGAGACCAGAACCGTGCTTTCCTGCAGCTCCGCCCGGAGTCGGTCGAGATCGACGGCGCCGCTTGTGTCTACCGGCAGGCGCGAGACGGCGATGCCCCGGTGTTCGAGGTGTTTCATCGGTGTCAGCACACTGGGGTGTTCCGTTTCGGTGGTGATCAAGTGACACCCCAACTGTGAGCCGGCGGGCAGGCTGCCGAAGATGGCCAGGTTATTCGCTTCCGTGCCGCCGCTGGTCCAGATCAAGTCGTGGTCGGCGGCATCGAGAGCGGCTTTCACTTCTGCCGTCGCCTGCTCCAGGCGTTGGCGCAGATCGCGGGCCAGACTGTGGGCGGCCGACGCATTGGCGTAGGCCGTCCGCCAGATGTCCGCCAGTTCGTCGCACAACGCCGGGTGCGGCGGCGTCGACGCGGCGTTGTCGAGATAGACAATATCAGTCGTCATGGGAATATCCGGAGGCAGGTGTATTCAGGACCCGGCCCCATTTGGTTCTCTCCAGAGCAGCACAGTACTGCAGGTTTGGGTTGACGGCAATCTCCGGGCCGCGGTGAGGGGAGCACTCGTCTGCTGCCCGCTGTATTCGGCATTGGGATCCTGTCTCGACTGACTGAGAGCGGGGTTGTGGCGGAGTTTCAGGATCGGTCACCTGGAGTTACGCCCTGCCGTATTTGTAGTAGGCGGCGCAGGTGCCTTCGGAACTGACCATGCAGGGGCCGATGGGTTTGGCGACGGTGCAGGCTTTGCCGAACAGTCTGCAGTCGGTCGGCAGGGCCTTTCCCTGGATGACATCGCCGCAACGACAACCTGTCGGGCAGTAGTCTTCGCCCACCTGCAGGCCCAGTTCACGGACCGCATCGAAGCGCTGGTATTCCGGGCGCAGCGCCAGGCCGCTGAGCGGGATCGTGCCCATGGCGCGCCATTCCGTGTCCGCCGGCTCGAAGACGTCCTCGACAAAACGCCAGGCCACCGTGTTGCCCGCGTCGGTCACGGCGACGCCGTAGACGTTCTCGACCTTCGCTTCGCCGGCGAGCGTCTGTTTCACCAGATGCTGCACGCCCCGGAGCATCTGACCGGCTTCGAAGCCGGCGATCACACAGGGCTTGCCGTGGTTGGCCGGCACCGGTTGGTAGGCGTCGGCGCCGATAATCACGCTGACGTGGCCCGGGCACAGGAAGCCGTCGAGTTCCGTGGTCCGGTCGGCCAGCAAGGCTTCGAGCGCCGGCATGACCAGCTTGTGGTTGACGAAGACGAAGAAATTCTCAACCCCTCTGGCGGCGGCTTCCTTGACCACGGCGGCGGTCGGCGGCGTGGTCGTTTCAAAGCCGACGGCAAGGAAGACGACCTTTGTCTCGGGATGTTCGACGGCATACTTGAGGGCGTCGCGGGCGGAGTAGGTAACCACAACATTGGCGCCTGCGGCGCGGCGTTCGGCGAGGCTGCCGCGGCGCCCCGGCACGCGCACCATGTCGCCGTACGTGCAGATCGTGACGCCGGGAATCAGGGCGGCATCGCAGGCGGCTTCGATATAGCCCTGCGGGGTGACGCACACCGGGCAGCCGGGGCCGCTGATCAACCGCAGGTTCGCCGGCAGCATGGACTTCACCCCGGACCGGAACAGCGATACGGTATGCGTCCCGCAGACTTCCATGAAGCGCAGGTCGCGCCCGGCCGCATCGCAGTCGGCGTTGATGTCCGCCACGAGTGCCGCGATCTCCTCCCGTGTCATGCAGGGCCTCCGGCCTTGAGTTCCTCGGGCATGAGTTCGCGATAGGCCTCGTCCGCCTGCAGCATCTCCCAGACTTCGCGGGCCTCTTCAGCGTCGAGTTTGTTGATGGCGTAACCGGCGTGCACCAGCAGCCAGTCGCCCACCTTCGCATCCGGGACGAACGCAAGGCTCAGTTCGATCCGGCTGCCCTGGAAGTCGACAATACCGACATCGCCGGTGACATCATCGCTGCCGTCCTGTATCTCAATCAGTTTGCCTGGAACCGCTAAACACATGGTATGCCTCTGTTGGAGTCTTGGAGTAATGGATGAGTGGAACCGGATCCCAGGCTCCATTCTTCCTGTTTTCTTCAGATGCCCAATGCCCAATGGCTATTGACCTGCCGGCCGCCGGGCCGCGACCCAGGCCTGGCCCAGCGCCAGGCCGCCGTCGCCCGGCGGGAGCAAAGTATGACTATAGGTCTGCAGGCCGCTTCCGGCAAGACGTTCGCGTAATGCGTCAGTCAACAGACGGTTCAGAAAACAGCCGCCGGACAGCACGACGCGGTCGAGTTGTTCGGCGCCGGCGAGCTGTTCGATCGCCTGCGCGAAACCGTCGGCCAGCGCCAGATGGAACGCCAGCGCCAGCGAGTCGACGCCTTCGCCGTTCTGCTTGCGGCGAACGAGATCACGCACCAGCGGCCGGTAGTCGAACTGGCCGGCGGCGAACGGCAAGGTCAACGGCTCAACCGTGTTCCTGCATTCTGCCGCGGTCGCTTCCAGTGTCATCGCGGCATCGGCTTCGAAGCGATTGCGCGATCGCAGCCCGAGAATACAGGCTGCCGCATCGAACAACCGTCCGAGGCTGGATGTCGGCGTCACATTCGTGCCGGCGCGCAGCCGGCGGGTCAGGAGGGCGACGGCCGCCGCGTCGACCTCGGCGCCGAAACACGCTGAATCGGCCCATTCCTCACCGAATGTGTCCTGCAGCAGGGCGGTTGCCGGCCGCCAGGTATCGCGGGCGGCCGCGTCGCCGCCGCTCAGGGGGAACTGCCGGAGATGTCCGACGCGCCGAAAGCCCAACGGGTCGGCCACCAGCAGTTCGCAGCCCCAGATCGTGCCGTCCGTGCCGTACCCGGTGCCGTCGGCGCAAAGCGCCAGGACCGGGCCGTCCAGATTGTGTTCCGCCAGCGCCGCGACGGCGTGCGCGTAGTGGTGCTGGAGCGCGATCACCGGCAGTCCCAGGGATTGCGCGTACCGAACGGAATGATAGCCGGGGTGCAGATCGCAGACGACGACCTCCGGTTCGATTTTGAGGATCTCCTTGAAGCAGTCGATGGCGCGCACGAAGTTGCGATAGGCCGCGGGATTGGCGAGCTCGCCCAGGTGCTCGCTGAGCACCGCGGCATTGCCTTTCACCAGGCAGACAACGGACTTCAAGTCGCCGCCCACAGCGAGGATCGGCTGCGCTGCGGCCCGCGGCAGCCGGATCGGTGCGGGTACGTATCCCCGCGAGCGCCGCACCGGCACGATCTGCGGCGCCGGCTCCGCGGCGGCAGTCGCATCCCTCTGCCGCCGGCAGGCCGGCGGCACGGCAATGACGGAATCATCCACCCGGCGTTCAATGTCGCGGTCGTGCAGCAGAAACGCGTCCGCAATCCCCCGGAGTCGTTCCAGCGCTTCTTCGTTCGCGGCACACAGCGGTTCTGCGGTCGGATTCGCGGAGGTCATGACCAGCGGGCCGAGGCCGGCCGCGAACAACAGATGGTGCAGCGGCGTATACGGCAGCATGACGCCGAGGCTGGGACTGTCCGGCGCCACCGCCGCGCTGACGGTTGCGGTTGGCCGCCGGCGGGCGAGTACAATCGGGGCGCGCCAGCTCTGCAGGAGGTCCTTGGCGGCGTTGTCGAGCTCGACGAGTTCGGCCGCCGTCGCCGCGGACGGCACCATCAGGGCGAACGGTTTGGCTTCGCGCCCCTTGCGCTCGCGCAGCCGGCGGACCGCGGCATCCGAGCTCGCGTCACAAGCGAGATGGAAGCCGCCGAGGCCTTTGACGGCGACGATCCCGCCGGCCCGGAGGTGTGCGGCCGCCGGCTCGATCGGATCGCCGTCAAGTTCAGTCCCGGCGCCGTTGCTCAGCCAGAGCTTCGGCCCGCAGACCGGGCAGGCGTTCGGTTGCGCGTGAAAACGGCGATTCGCGGGATCGTCGTATTCCCGTTGACAGTCCGGGCACATGGCGAACTTCGCCATGGTCGTCCTGGCGCGGTCATAGGGCACGCCCTGCACGATGGAATAGCGCGGGCCGCAGTTGGTGCAGTTGATAAACGGATAGCGGTAACGGCGGTCCGCCGGGTCCCGCATTTCCCGCAGACAGTCGGCGCAGGTGGCGATGTCCGGCGAGATCTCGGCTTCCTGTTCGCCTGCGGCCCGACTCAGGTCGATGCGGAATTCGGACGCGCCGACGGCGGGGATGCTGCTGCGGTCGAGGCCGGCGATTTCGGCCCGGGCCGGCAGTTCCAGCGGCAGGCGGCGGACGAAGTCCTCGACCGCTGCAGGAGGCCCTTCGATCTCGATAAATGCGCCTTGGGCATCATTGCCCACAACGCCGCCCAGCCGGAGCGCCGCGGCCAGACGATAGACGGTCGGCCGAAACCCGACGCCCTGCACGCGGCCGTGCACCTCCAGGCGGACGCGAATGGAATTCTGGTCAGACATTCTCGATCAATCCTTCAAGGCCTTCCAACAGGTAAGCCGATACGTGCAGGATCGTATTTCCGTGATCCAGTCTGCACGCCGTGAACGGCGCGAAACTCACGATCACAACGCGCTCGGCGTGTTGGTCCGATGGAATATCGCACCAGTTCGTTCTCCTGTCGCCTGGACGGCCCGCGCCGCTTTACCTTCGATGGGAATTGTGGTCGCGGCAAACCGGTGCATGAAATCAATCTCCATGCCGGCTGCAGACCGCTTCCAGCCGGAGAGCGGCTGGTTCGCGTTGGACAGGACAAGTCCGTCAAGACGGGATCTGACTCACGGAAACTATAGTTACAGCTTTATCTATAGGAACACTGCAACTCTTCAGGAGTTTCTGATGAGTTGCAACACAATACCGGGAAGAATCTTAAGTCGTTTTCTGTCTCAATACGGAGTTTAACCGCCGCTCCTGAGTTCGGCGCGAAGCGCCTCCGTGGAGGAGTACCGGCTTCAGTTGCGGTCCACTTCGGCGTGCCGCTCGTCCGGGTCGTTCCAGGGATAGCTGTATTGCGGCTGGCTCGTGTCCGGCATTGCCGTCAGCCGTTCATGCCGCCGGGCGACCAACGCCCGGGGCTCGAAGTCGCTGATCACGTTCGTACCAGGAGACAACAGCTGCTTCACTCCACCGGCCAACGAAACGGCGTCGCCGGCAGGCCTTCCCTGTTGTACAGCGTTACGAGAGGAAAGCCGGCCCAGGCATAACGCACAGCCTGCGGCGCCGGGACTTCCTTCGCGGAACAGACGACCTGGTCCTTCTCGATACGCGCCGCGGCCGCGACGAACTTGCCGTCGGCGCCGGCGACCTCGAAACCTTTCAGCTCGCCCTTCGCTTGCAGCCCGCTGCCGTAGTGGGCAAAGGTGACGACGACCTCCTTGCCGTCGAACTCCACCTTGCGCGGCACCGGGCCGCTGGCGACGACGTCCTTGTCGCCGTACACCAATTGCCGGGCCTGCAGGAACAGACGTTGTGCGACCGGCAGCTTGCGGCGTGGATGGATGTCCTGCGGATCCCCCAGATCGATTGTGATCGCCATCCCCGTGTGCGGCACGCTCTGCCAGACCTGCAGCTGCGCTTCGCGAATGCCGATGAAGCCGTGGTTGGCGCTGTCCTGATGGAACTTCGCCAACGACTCCGCATTCATGTCGAGCGCGGTCTTTTCCTTCTTGTGCACGATGAAGCCGGGGAGCTGCACGATCAGGAACGGCATCTTCGGATTGTTCCAGGCCTTGCGCCAGCTTTTGATCAGCGCCGTCAGACCGTGCTTGTAGATCTTCGCGTTGCCGGCGTTCATCTCGCCCTGGTAGTAGATCGCGCCGCGCACTGGGAAGGGCGCCAACGGCGCGATGTTCGCGTTGTACGCGCGTGAGGTCGCATTGGGATAGTTCTTGCCGGCAAGCGGCTTCAGCACGGGATCGGCCAGCACCGTTTCCGGGTCGACCCAGCTCTGCACTTTGATGATCGCACCGATATCCACCATGCCCACCGGCACTTTGTTCTTCAGGTACTTCGTCAGTTCGCGAGCGAAGTAGTAGCTGACGGCTGACTGACAGCCGGGGATGTCCGTCCGGCTCGACCGCGGCAGGCAGTAGTTGGCGTCCTCCCACTTTGGAGCACCCCAGAACGCCTTCAGCCGATCCTGTGGTTGGGTCCTCTTAACGTACTCACGGTCGCCGATCTGCACATGCCGGATGTTCGGGTACTTGCTGCCGTCGGCGATCGCCTCCTTCACCGACTCCGTCTGCTCGATCGGCCAGATCATGTTCGACTGGCCGCAGGTGATCCAGACCTCGCCGACCATGACGTTGGTGTAGGTGAACATGTTCTTGCCCTGCACCAGCATGGTGTACCGTCCGCCCGCCGGCATGGCCTTCAGCGTCAGCCGGAACTTGCCGTTCTGCGCGACGGTTTCGGCTTGCGCCAGCACCTTGGCGTTCCGGTCGTAGACTGTGATCTTCACCTTTTCGCCGTCATCCGCCCAGCCCCACACGGGTACCGGCACATCGCGCTGCAGCACCATGTTCTCCGCGAAGATGTCAGCCAACTTCACATCGGCAGTCGCGGCTATGGTAAAAGCAAGGAACACGGCAATCACGTATCGCATGTCAACTTCTCCTGAGGCCCGTAGGGCCGGTGCGTGGCAGCCGGGGATGTAACCCCCGGAAAGGGTCCGCCAGGTCCGGAGCCCCAGCGGGGCAAAGCAAACCCCAGCATTTCTGTCGGGGAACTCACGGTCGCTTCACTTCCAGCAAACGGTAGTCGCGTTTGCGGATGATGAACTTCACGGTGTTGGCCTTGGGCTGGATGCGCAGGCGTTCGAGCTCGACCTGGCGCGGGTCCTTGCCGTCCAACAGATTCTCCGCGTCGTCGAGATCAAAATCGTCGTCATCGCCGAGACCGGGATCAGCATTGAGCATCTTCTTCTCGGCCTTCTTGATGTCGGCAGCTGACGCCGCGACCGCCTTTGGCGGGAGCGGCTGCAGATCGGCGTCGCGCCAGGAGGTCCTGCCCGGCTTGCCGCAGAGCTTCGCGGCGTCGAGGTCGAGAGTGACCTCCACGTCCGTCCGGGCGAAATTGCTGACCATCAACAACGCCTTCCCAGGCTTCACGAAGACGCCCACGACAATGTCCTTCTCCAGACTTCCCTCGACACTCTTTCCTTTTTCCTTCTTCTTCTCTCCCTTCTTTGCCGGCGCCGGCTTGGCCGTCACCTTGGTCACGCTGTTCTCCCAGTAGGGGATGAACCGCATCTTCGGGTGGCTCATGTCGAAGGCCCGCAGCGACGGCAGAATCACATTGCCGCTCGGGTAGTGCCACAGATACCACATGTCCGACTGCATGATGTTCGCGTGCAGCGCGCGCACCTGGTGATAGTACCAGACCTCCTTTGCCTTCGGAATGCCCTCGTTGATCTCGACGGTTGGTTTCCAGAAGGTGGCGAAGCCCCACTTCGGGCCGTTGCCCATGATCCGCAGTTCGTTGCGGTGCCAGGCATCCATGGTGTCGTGCTTGGCGTGCAGCCCGATCATCCGCGCTTCGCCGTTGACGATGCTCATGTTGAACGACAGCGCCGGGATCTCGAAGCAATAGGTCATGTGCGACATGATGTGCGGGTCCTTGCCGTGCTGGCGGAAGACTTTCCAGAGTCGCTGGCAGAAGCGGCGGAAGCCCATTGCCGTGAAACCCTGGCGCCGCTTCTGTTTGTTGCCGTCCCACGGATAGGCGGTGCCGGCCAGCGACCAGGTGCGGCCGCAGGAAACGTCGTCGACGTAGATGCCGTCGATCAGACCACGCTTGATGTACTCGGTGATGATCCAGACCATGTAGTCTTCGACTTCCGGAATGGTCCAGGCCAGACGTCCGGTCCCGGCCCAGAGGTCGTGGTTCCAGTCTTTGAACTGTTCGCCGGGCCGCGGCCAGGAGTAGTCCATGTAGAAGAACGCCGGGTTCTCCTTGCCGAACTTCGCCCGCAGCCCGGCCGACTGTATCGCTGCCGATTCCCAGCTGTGCGGCTCAACATGGAACTTGATGGCCTGCGGGTTCTTCGGGTCCGACTGCATGGGAAAGCCGCAGAAATCGTCGATCGCGTCGTAGACCGCCAGCGGCGTCGGCCGCTTCATCCGGTTCCAGCCGCGCCAGCCGGCCGGCATCGGCTTGGTCGGCGTCGGCAGCACGATGAAATGGAAGCTGTGCTCCTTGTCGATTGTGGTCGGCAGGCTGATGACGTTCATGCGGAACACAATGTTGCCATCCTCCCGCAGGACCTCCTGAGCCGCGACGTCGGGATTGATGCTCCAGCCCTTGTCGTTCTCGCCGCTGAACGACAGGCCGACAGCATCGCCGCCAACCCAGATCTGCGGCAGGAAGCTCCCGGGCTGCAGCCCGCGCTGCATCTTCGGCTTCGTCGTCCGCGAATTCCAGATGCTGCCCTTCTCCGGCGACAACATACGCACGTCCCAGGAGGCGCGGAAATTGCGGCCGGCACCGTTGGCAATGAGTTGCGATGTTTCCTTTTCGGTCATCGGAAAGCGGACATGCAGGTGGTCGAGCTTGACCGCACCGGCAGTGGGCTTGAGCGTTACCGTGAAATACATCAGACCGTCGTACTCCATCCACGTGCTGATCTCCGTCGCCAGCGACCCGAGCTTGCCGGTGCTCTTCCAGGCGACCCGGTCTTCCGCCTTTTCGGTGAACGCCGGTGTGCCGGCCGCCAGTTTCAGCGGCGTGCCGCCGGCGCTGACATCGAACGCGACCGGCGCCGCAAGGACCTCCTTGCCGAGCGTGGTGATGGACTTGGGCAGGCCGGTATCGCTAAGGACCACCTTGCGGCCCCAGACCGAGACGGTGCTGCCGTCGACGGTCATCGGCGTCCACGGCTTCGGCACGCCGCGTTCCTTGCCGAGCTGGTTGCCGTACCACGCCGGCTTCACGCGTTCGTAGGCCATCGTCTCGGTCGTCAGCGCTTTGCCGGCCGCCGTCGATGTCACCTTCAGGGAGTACTTGCCGAAGGCCAGCTGCCGGCGGAAGACGGCCGTCACCGTGCCGGCCTGATTGAGCTTCAGGCCCTGCTGCTGGCCGACGACCTTGCCGGCGGTATCGGTCAGGACGGCATCGACCGCATCCGGCTTTATGCCCTTCACCGGCAGGCAGGTGACCGCGGCCTTCAGTTTGTCAACGTTCTCCCAGTCGTGTGCGTAGTACTGGAAGTTCGCCTCGATGACCGGCAGCGGCTTCATCGTTTCCCCGGCGTTGGGGAAGTAGCGCTGCCGCGCGTTACGCACCTCCTGCGGCTTCATCGGCCAGGGGTAGATGCGGAGTTCATCAATCAGAGTCGGCGACTTGCTGAACACCAAACGATAGGTGCCGTCCTGTTTGCCGCCGGTGCGCGTCTTCCAGGCTTCGTAGTCGTTGCGGTCGAAGACATGCTGCGGCCCGCCCCAGCCGATCTGGTAGACCTTCTGCGGCCGCGCGTCGATATAGACTGCCGCCCGTCCCTTGGCCTTCCAGACAATGGCAACGTGCGTCCACTTGCCCGGGTGCAGCGGGATCAGGTCCGGCCCGCTGTCGGCGCCGGAACGGCCCTGACGGATCCGCAGTTTCTTCAGGCCCATGTAGGGCTGCATCCGGTTCTTCGACGCCATTCGGAAGAGGATCGTGCTCTTGACGTTGGTGCCGCGGTAGTCGCCGACGAATGAGTTGTCCCAGTTCTTCGGCCGCAGCCAGAACTCCATGGTGCCGGCCGGCGGCAGCACACCCATGCCGATGTAGGCCGCCCCCAGGGCGTCCGCCTGCGACAGGTCCAGCGCCTGCCCGCGGACCCCGGGAACGAACGCTTTGGGTACGTCCTTGCCGTGCGTCTGCAAACCGGCGAACGCAGCCGGCTGGAGCGTCTTGTCAAAACTGCAGTGCAGCGTTTTCTTCGCCATGGACGAGAAGTAAGGAGGTCCTTCGACTACGGGACGCTCGGCCGCGACGTCCGTGAACGACTGATCCTGCAGCGCGTAGAACGGCAGCTCCCGGCGCGATAGCCGGACCGCGTCGAGGCCCCCCTGAAAACGTCGGCCCAGAACGAAGGTGTTGCTGATGTTGTGCAGAAATCCGGCAATCGCCTTGCCGGCGGACGCCGGTGATGCAGCCGGCTCGCCGTCCACCAGAAGCTTGGCCACGGCTGTGCCCTTCTGCCGCACCGCAATCACCGCAAGGTGCCGCCAGCGGCCGGCCGACAGCCGCGTCGGATGCGTGGCTAACTGGCGGTCGCCGAGACGTAACTGCAGTTGCCCGTCTGCGGCGCAAGACAGCTGCAGCGCGGGCTGCGTGCCGCGGGCGGCGATCTCCAGCGGCAGCGACGCGCCGACAGCCTCGGGCCGTACCCAGAACTCAAGGGTGAAGCCGCGCTCGTTGCGCACGAGGCCGGCAAGATCCACCGGCGCCGACCGGATCGTGCCTTTGCCCCGCAGCCGGACGCCGCCGCCGAAGCGGCCGTCCTTCGCCGTCGCCGCGTCGCCCTTGAGAACAAAGCTGATCTGGTCCGCCCGGCCGATCAGCGGGTCGTCGTCATCATCACCTTCCAGGCCCGCCAGCAGCGCGTTCTCAAGCGTCTTGTCGTCGACCGCCTTGTCATCGAACTGCCAGACCAGGATCGTGGTCGGCTCTTTGCGCGGCGGGCGTTCCCAGAACCGGACCGGTCCGGGGATGTCGCCGGCAGCCGCACCGGCAGCCAGGGCCAGCAACATTGCCCGGACGATTCTTGCTTTCACGGTTGTCTCCACGTTCGCGTCTGCGGCGTGATCCCGGCGGCCCCTGCCGCACCTCGGACTCCGTCGTTTGACATATTTTTGATTCAGATGTAAGCCCGCAGTTTCCTAAGGGTTTGACGGTAAGATAACCAAACAGTTCCCCGGTTCAGCAGGATTGTCAGATCAGAATAAAATCAGATTGATTGCAGGAGGAGCTATTGGCGGGTGGGGCAGAACCCGGGGCGGTTGGCGTCGGGCCAGGGGCCCGGCGCCGGGATCTGGAGGTCGCGCTGGAAGGTGCGCTCGCGATAGATCGTCATGCCCCGGGCCCGGTAGTTCGGCAGCGCCGCCGGCGTGTCCAGACTGCAGGTATGCACCCAGACGCGGTCGGCGCCCATGGCGAACCCGCGCTCGATCGCGAAGGTCAGCAAATGCCCGCCGAGACCGCGGCCGATGAACACCGGCAGCAGCCCGAAGTAGACGATCTTGACGCTGTTGTCCTTGTGCTTCTCCAATTCGACATAGCCGGCGGGCGTGCCGGATACCCACAGCACCCAGGTCTCGAACTCGTCGCGGTTGAGATAATCGAACCACTTGTGCCAGTCCCACGGCAGGCGCTCGGTCCAATACAGATCGCCGCCGGCGGCTTGATAAAGGAAGCGCGAGAACTCGGGGCAGGGCACTTCGCTGCGCTCGATCCGGACGCCCGGCAACTCCACCCGTTTCGGCTTGAGCGCCGCCGGATCGTTGATCTCGAGATACCAGATCGTGACGTTGGTGATCATCAGTCCAGAATCTGTTGGGCCAGTTCCCCGGCGCGATAGGAGCTGCGGACCAACGGGGCCGACGCCACAGCCCTGAAGCCCAGTTCACGGGCGAATGCGGCCCACGCCGCAAACTGCTCCGGCGGGACATAGCGTTGGACGTCCCGCTGTTTGCGGGTCGGCTGCAGGTACTGCCCCAACGTCAGAATGTCGACGCCGGCCGCGTACAGATCGCGGATGCACGTTTCGACCTCGTCATCGCTCTCGCCCAGGCCGACCATGATGCCGGACTTGATCGCCAATGGATGCTCCGCCACCTCGCGGGCGATCTTGAGGACCTCCAGCGAGCGTTCATAGCGATTGCCGCTGCGGATCTCTCGCGTCAGCCGCTCGCAGGTCTCCAGGTTGTGCGCGAACACCCGTGGTTCGGCGTCGACCACGATCTTGATCAGGTCTTCGCGTCCCATGAAATCCGGCGTCAGCACTTCGATGCCGGCGTCGGGCAGCCGCTCACGGACGGCGCGGATCGTGGCGGCCCAATGGCCGGCGCCTTTGTCCGGCAGGTCATCGCGGTCGACGGATGTGATCACAACGAATTTCAGTTCCATCCGCGCGGCGGCTTCAGCCAGCTTGTGTGGTTCGTCCGGATCCGGCGGTTCCGGCCGGCGGGAGTCGACCGCGCAGAATTTGCAGTTGCGTGTACAGCGGTTGCCGAGGATCATGAACGTGGCCGTCCGGCAGTGCCAGCACTCACCCAGGTTCGGGCACTTCGCGCTCTGGCAGACGGTATTCAGCTCCAGATCATCCAGGAGCTCGCCGACAAACTGCCGGTTCGGCCCGGTATGCAGCTTCATCCGGATCCACGGCGGAATTCGTTTTCGAGTTTCGTTCACCTGACCTTCTTCTCCGATTGTATCATGAGGATCCCTGCTCATGTCCTGTCCGCCATTGTATCATGAGCATCCCTGCTCATGTCCGAAGCACGAGCAGGGATGCTCGTGATACACCAGGATGGTCAAACTGACCCTCGACAGTGACCAATGACCAATGACCAAATCAGAACCCGACCGCGGCAATCCTGGCTTTGTCCATGGCTGCCAGGACTTCGGGTTTGTCGATGAACACTGCGCCGCCGGCCTGGACGGCAATGGCCCTGGCCCCGGCCGCAATCAAGCTGTCCACGGTCTGCATGCCGACGCACGGAATGTCAAAGCGCGGGTCATACTCGGGTTTGGGCACCTTCACGACAACAACGTCGCCGTGACCGACCTCGCCGGCGCGCCGGATCGCCTGGTCCGTGCCCTCAAATGCTTCCACTGCCAGGACCGTACCGTTCTTCACACAAACAGTCTGGCCGATGTCCAACCGGCTGACCTCGGTGGCGATCCGCCGGCCATATTCAATATCGGCCTGCACCTGCTTGTTCGGCTTTACCTTGCCCATGACGCCCGACGATGACAGATGGTCGTCCATAAACGTGGCGGCGGGCAGCACATGGACACCGTCTTTCTCGAACTCGCCGGCGATGCCGCCGAAGATGGTCTCGGCGTTCTTCTTTTTCAGCGCAGCAAACAGTTTCACGGCGCGGAAGTCCGGGTGCAGCCCTTTGAAGAGCCGCTGTGGGGTGATCTGGCCCACGAACATGACGTTGTCCACACCGGTCTTGGTGAAGGTCTTGATGGCTTTGTTGATCTCGCCGGGGTAGACCCAGTTCAGCTCATCGGCAAGTTCCGCCAGCGACTCGTCGGCGTCGTTGCGGATGGCCGCGATCACCAGTTTCTTCACGCCGTTGCGCCGGGCTTCTTCGGCAACCAGCACCGGGTACCGGCCGCGGCCGGCGACCAGCCCGAGTTCGTTGATGGATTCGGTCATGTCTGTGATGTCCTTCTGAAACGAAAACCCTAATATGCGCCGCGACGGAATGCAACCAACACGAACTCCGGCAGGGCAGTAAGCCCTCGATTACCGTCCTCTGTATTCCTCTTGGAGATCCAGCACCCGTCTGGTGCGGAGTTTCAGGATTGGTCACCTGCAACACACGGCCGCCTTGAACCCTGTTTTCCTGCCGCTCTGGTTTACCCCAACCAGAGCGACAGGAGAACGGGGAGGTGTGGCACGGACGTTATGTCGGTGACAAATCCTCAAATACCGCAGGTTCCCGACCTCTTGAGAGTCGGGACGGGATGCAAAGAAGGGCTGTAGACGAGGGCTGACGCAGGGCAATGCTGTTGCTGACAGGAGAACGCACTTCTCCATGCCGCCGGTCTGCCGCCGGTGGGTCCATCCCGCCGGCGCCTCGGGCGGTCTGCTGCACTGAAGCACCCCCTGTCTCCACTCGGGCCCGCGCGGTAAGCCGATGATGACCCCCGGAAAAATGACGGGGCGGCCGCTTGTTTCCAATCGCCTCCGACCTATAGTACGCGTTTGCGCCTGACGTCAGGGGAGTTCTGTGCCCACGTCCGACGCTGCGGATCACGGCAATAAATCATACACCAACACATACCAACAAAGAGGACCCCATCGGCATGGGTAATCTCAAAAAGAAACGCCGCAAGAAGATCGCCAAGCACAAGCGCAAGAAACGCATGAAGTCCATGCGGCACAAGAACAAGTAGCACGCACCCCGGCCTGCTGCCGGGCGCTGCTCTTGGCGGATGTTGCGATTTCCGCGCCTCTTGCTTGCAAACTCTTTATAATAACTCTATATTTTCGGCAATGCGTGGACTTGGCATGTCACTGCATCGGCGCGCACACAGCCGGCGCCGGTGCGGCTCGTGTTGTGCCCCTTTTTCACGCCGAACATTATACTCAGGTGGTTTTGCATGAGCAGGAAAAAGGGTTATCCCAGAAAGCCGCCCCGCCGGAAAGGCATCGGCGGAACGGTTGTCCTCTGGCTGATTATGTTGGCCGTCGTCGGCGGCGCCGTCGCCCAGTTCGTCGGCCCCTATGCCGGCTGGTTCGAGCCCGCAGTCGAACGCGTGCGATACATCGTCTTCGGCGATGAAAAGCCCGACGTCGTCAAGGATATCGAGGATGATGACGACGATGTCGCGATCGCCGCGAACGACACAAAACCGCCGGTTGCAGACCCGAACGAAGATCCCGCTCCCACGGACACCAGCCCGACGCCCGCGGCCAAGACCAACCCGACACAGCCGCAGACGACCCCGAAGGACACCGGCGGCGGTCCTCTGGCGAACATCGCCAAAGATCTGACCAGACCGGAACCCGCTCCCAAGCCCCAGCCCGCGCCGCCGGAAAAGGTCGACTACAGGAAACTGTTCGACCAGTATATGGCCGAGGAACTGGCCAAACTCAAAAAACCCAAGCCCGGCCGGGTGTATACCGTCCCCACCACCAAGTACGACATTATGATCGGCAAGGCTCCGACCTACAAGGGGGTCCTGATGGTGATCGGCAATGACCGCGTCGTTATGCGGCGTAATGATAATGGCCAAAGCGTGACGATTACCCCCGACATGATCTCGCCGAAGATGCAGGCCATCCTGTTCCCGCGCATCGTCGCCCGCCGGCGCGCCGTCGCCCGCCTGGACAAGATCATGGGGCCGAAGGAACCGCAGACCGTCGCCAAGACCGATCCCGAGAAGAACACCGGCGGCGGCCCGGATACCGTCACCCAAACGCCGCCCAAGGACCTGTTGCCCAAGCCCCCGGAGACGGACAACGGCAACGGCTCCAAGAAGAACTACGGCTACCTGAAGGAATACGACCCGACCAAGGCCAAGACCCCGCGCCATCTCGGCGGCGCCGTCAAGGAATACGGCCAGTGGATCGAGATGCAGCAGCGCCGCGTCGGCGGCCGCATCGCCACCGAGCTCTATGCCAAACAGCATGGCAGCCAGGTCGTCCTCTACATGGTGGTCCACCCCACCTTCGCCCACCAGAAACACGACCTCCGCGAAGTCACCACCGAGATGATGTGGAACATGTGGTCGCGCAAGTGCCGCGAGAGCGGCCGCGTCTCGTCGCTCCAGCGCGCTCACCTGGTCCTGCTCGACCGCAACCGCCGCGTCATCGGCGGCTCCAAAGTCAAACGCGCCTCCGACATCTGGGTCAAGCGTTAGCGCACCCGGCTTCGCCGGAGCGATACACGACACACGGTACACGATACACGACACACGGTACACGGTACACGGGACACGGGACACGGTACACGGGACACGGGACACGGGACACGGGACACGGGACACGGGACACGGGACACGG
>CAYLNH010000057.1:0-31556 GCA_964384625.1 uncultured Lentisphaerales bacterium | reverse complement strand
ATGGCGCCAGCGGCGTGGCGGGCTGCGTTGGGAAGGACCGCCTCGGAGAGGCGGGGGACTTTGTGACGGACCGCCTCGGAGAGGCGGGCTGCGTTGGGAAGGACCGCCTCGGAGAGGCGGGGGACTTTGTGACGGACCGCCTCGGAGAGGCGGGCTACTTTGTGACGGACCTCCAGCGGCGTGGCGGGCTGCGTTGGGAAGGACCGCCAGCGGTGTGGCGGGTGACTTTGTGACGGACCGCCAGCGGCGTGGCGGGGACTTTGTGACGGACCGCCTCGGAGAGGCGGGGACTTTGTGACGGACCGCCTCGGAGAGGCGGGCTACTTTGTGACGGACTGCCTTGGGAAGGCGGGTGATTTTGTGACGGATCGCCTTGGAGAGGCGGGTGACTTTGTGACGGACCGCCAGCGGCGTGGCGGGGGACTTTGTGCCGGACCGCCGTTTTCTCCGCTCGCCGGAACCTTGGCCCGGCCCCCGGGTCTAACGCTCCCGAAAGTCAATGATAATAACTATAGAGATTCCCTATTTGAGCTTGAAATTGCTAAACACCCGCATAGAATAGTTATTGTAAAATAACTTTAGAGAGGTTTTATGAAGACGTCGCGACGGCAGCGGCCCAGTTATAAGCGGGATATTTTCGAGCAGATGCGCGAGGGCATCCGGAGCGGTCGGTATGCGGTGGGCGAATGCCTGCCGCCGCTGAAACGGGTGGCTGCCGGGCTGGGCACCAGTATCGCTCCGGTGCAGCAGGCGTTCGGCATGCTGGAAGAAGCCGGCTATGTCCGCCGCCGGCGCGGCTACGGCACGGAAGTGATCAGTCAGAATCCGGAAGCAAGTCTGCGGGATTCGGTGGCGATCTGTATGGAGAGCGGCATGCATATCTACGGCGAACTGGCGCTGATGCTGGCCGGCGAACTGCATCACTGGGGTCTGTTGCCGACGAGTATCGATTCCTGCCGTAAGGAGAGCGCCAGGGACATGCTGTTGCGATTGGGGCGTGCCGGCGTGCAGCAGGTCATCCTGCATAAGAACAGCTATTTCAGCATCGATTTTCTGACGGACCCGGCCTTTGCGCGGACGACCTTCATTGGCGCGGTCCATTGGGCCGGGCACCCGTTGCCGCAGATGGCCGCAGTCCTGTCGGATCCGGTCGCCGGCGCGCAGCAGGTGGTGGACTACTTCTGGGAGCAGGGCCATCGCAAGGTGCTCCTGCTGACCACCGAGAGCCGGCATGTGGCCGACGCGATCCCCTTGCGCACCGACGATCTCTGGTGGTACACACAGATGCGGCACGGCTATGAGTTCGGCCGCCTGTGGAATGAGCGCGGCGGGGAATGGGACCATCTCTGTTCCAACGTGCACAATCTCGAAGTGAGTTTCGACGAAGCCGCAATGCTGCAGCGCTTCGATCAGAAGGACGCGCCGACGGCGGTGTTCGGCTTGCGGGACATCGAGGTCCTGCGGTGTCAGCAGATCCTGCGCGCGGAACGCCCGGAACTTCTGCGCGAGATCCCGCTGGTCGGCTACTACAACACGCCGTGGAGCCAGGCCGGGTTGCCGCCGATCAGTTCCGTCGATATCCGTCTGGACGAGATCACGGCGCAGCTCGGCAGCCTTTGCCGGCAGCTCAGTGAAGGACCGCTGGTCTTGCCGGACCCGATTCTGGTGCAGCCGAAACTGCTCGTCCGCCCACAGATTTCCTAAGCAATACAAAGCCCGAACCAATCCTGGAGGATCACCTGGTTATGCGTCAAGACAAACTCATCATTCGAATTTGGATGCACCTGCTCTGCCTTGTCCTGTTGACTGCCGCAGTCGGGCGGGCCGCGGACTCGCTGGCGACCGCCGTACCATTCAGAAAAGCGCCGACGATCGACGGCAAGATCGAGAAGGGCGAATGGGACCAGGCCGTGCGCAGCGGTCCACTCATGCGTTGGCGACGAATGGAGATCGAAGCCCGACATGCCGTCGGGTTCGCCGGGTTCGACAAGGACAACCTGTATGTCGCGATTCAGAGTGAATTGCGGCCCGGCGGTCTGATCGCCAACAAGAAATTCAATGACGGCCGCGTCGTCTTCGACTCCGCCATCGAGATTTGGATCGACCCAAACCGCGACAACCGCAAAACCGGCAAGGGCGATCTGAGTTACTACCAGATCATCGGCAACAGCCTGGGCACGCGCAAGGACGTGAAGTTTTCACTCGGCGCCCCGGACACCGGCTGGAACCTGTCGGGCGAATACAAGAACCACGTCGACGAGGAAGCCGGCGTCTGGACGGCCGAAATGAGCATCCCCTGGTCGAACCTCGGCTGGAACGACGGCGTCAAGATGGGCCGGACCATCGGTCTGATCATCGCCCGTGATTACAAGAACCCGTGGACCCAGCCCACTTGGATGCCCCTCGGCGCGTCGTTTGCCAGTGTCGGCGAATACCCGGCGCTGCGTTTGACCGAAGCCGAACCGGTCGTCCGCATCGACGAACTGCGGCACGACACATTCATGGGCGAAACCCCGCTGCAGGTCAAGGTTCTCAACCCCGGCAAAAAAGCGCGCAAGGCCAAGGTGGACCTGCTGATCACGTCGACCGATATGCCGAAACTGGAGAAGACCGAGGAACTGACGATCCCCGCCAGCGGCAGTGTCGACTTCGAATACAAGATTACCAAGGGCCGCCTGCACGAACGCGCCCAGCATACCCTGAACCTGGTCGTGACCGACGCCGACAACGGCGATGTCCTATTTCGATTGAAAGGGATGAAATGGCAGAAGGCGCCGGCGAAGAAATGGCACGTACGCACCGGGCCGAACCCTGCGGCGGCCGCGAAGGTGGGCTACTACCCATCCAACAAGGTGGTCAAAGCCTGGATCACGCCGGTCGAACTCGGTAAGGACTTTGCCGAAACACGCAGCGCGGAGATCAAGATCACCGACGCCGCCGGCGAAACCGTGCTCGCCGAAACCTTTACCTGGGACAAAGGCAATACCGGTTTGGCCAAGTACACGCTGCCGGATATCGATGACGGCAAATACCAGGTCAGCATCCAGATCAAAGGTTTCGACAAACCCATGATCCGGCACTTCGTCGACCGCACCTTTCCCTGGGAAAACAACGCTTTGGGAATTACCACCGAGATCTACCCGCCGTTCGAGCCGATCAAACGCAATGTCGATCAAGTCGATGTGGTGATGCGCAAATACAAGCAGAACGGCATCGGCCTCTGGAGCTCGGTCCAGGCCAAGGGCAACGAAACCGATTACAAGGAACTCCTGGCCGGCCCGATGAGTGTGCAGGTCAGCATGGACTCCGCCGCCGTCGACGCCCCCGGGACCGCTCTGGAAGGCGCCGGGGTGTTTACGTCGACGCAGAAGCATATGGTCGTCTATGAAGGCAGAGCGGCACACCCGGCGGTGAAGGTGCGGACCCGGTCGATCACCGAATACGACGGCTGCATGCGGGTCGAGATGGATCTGCTGCCCGGCGTCGAAAACAAGGAACTCAAAGCGTTGTGGGTCGACATCCCGATCAAAGACGCGTTGGCGCCGTTGTACCACGTGACCACCACCGCCTTGCGGTACAACCCGGCCGGCAGCACGCCGGAAGGCGATGGTTTGATCTGGGACACGCGTGATTTTCCCGACGGCGAATGGCCGACCGGGTTCCGTCCCTACATCTGGCTGGGCGCCGAAGAGCGCGGCCTCTGCTGGTTTGCGGACAACGACAAGAACTGGGTCAAGGACGTCAGTTTCAAGAAGGGGACCTATGCCCCGGCGTTCAGTCTGCATCGGAACAAGGGTACCCTGACGCTGCGGATTCACCTGGTCCAGAAACCGGTGACGATTCAACGCAAACGCCACATCGTCTTCGGTCTCATGGCCACGCCTGCGAAACCGATGCCCAAGGACTGGCGTGCGATCGGCCGCCCGGATCACAAGAGCTTCTACTTCAGCATGGGCCACGTGCACGGTCTGTATTCGACCTATGCCAGCAAGTATCCGCTCAACTACGACTGGGCGACATTCGATCTGAACTATGCCCGACGCTCCGGCAACAAGGAACTGATGGCCGACGCCAGGGAGCGATTTAAGGGCTGGGCGAAACGCAACGTTACCGAACGCATCGGCAAGGACTGGCGCGACAAGATGGTCAACCTGCACAAGCTTGGCTGGAAACGCGGCGCGGGTGATCCGATGAGCGTTTATTTCGAAGAGTTCCACAGCACCGTGGTCAAGGGCGGCGAGGAAGCCCCGGCCTTCTACACCGAATGGACTGGTCGGCCGTTGAACGAAGGCTTCTTCAAAGGCGAAGGCCCATGGGCAATCCATCTCAGCACCGGCGGTCTGGTGAAGAGCTACCGCGACTTCGCCTGCTGGTACGGGGCTGAATGGCTCAAGCGCGGCTACGGCCTGTACTTCGACAACTCCTTCCCGAAGAAAGCCACCGATCCGCTCACCACCGCGGCCTACCGTTGGCGCGGGGTTACCGTGCCGTCGGCCAGCATGTGGAATCACCGCAAATACCTCAAGCGGATCTGGATCATGCATCAGCAGATGCGCGACCCGAAGGCGCCGCAGGCGATGATGATCCATATGACCAATACGCAGATCGCGCCGTACATGGTCTGGAACGAATACAACCTCGACCTCGAATGGCGCAACAGCGACGACCCGCTCCAGAAGCGGTTTTCGCCGGACTTGCTGCGCACTGAAAGCCTCGGCTTGAAGACCGGTACTGTTCCGGTCGTCCTCGGGTTCTCCGGCGGCCCGGCCATGCTCGTGCACGAGATCAAAAGCGGCATCACCGTCAAGAAATACCCCAAGACCTTCGTCGACTTCGGCTACGGCAAACCCGACTGCGAAGTCTACAACTACTGGGGCGAGAACCCGCCGGTGTCCGTCAGCGACCCCGACTGCAAATGGCTGCTGCTCAAACGCGACGGCAAGCTGTTCGTCTACCTCGTCACCTGGAACGGCGTCGACGCGAAAGTGAAACTCGACCTGGATCTCAAGAAGCTGGGCGTCAACGTCAACAAGGTAGTCAACGCCGAGAACGATGAAGCCGTAACCGAGCTGAACGGCGGCAGCTTCACGGTCGACCTGCCCGGCTTCGGCGTCCGTGCCCTCCGGCTCGAGTAAGGGCCCCTTGCATGCAGAAAGCGGCGACACGACAACTCAGCAATACCTGCAGCAAACTCATTGTTGCGGATAACGGCTGCTGTCTCGAGTTGCCGGGGACAGAACGGCCGGTGTTCGAATCGAACACCGGCCTGCTGCTGCTGCCGGTATTCGCGGAATCCGTCGGGGTGGGCACGCCGCACCCAATCGACTTTCAGCCGCTTAGTGCGGGTGGAAGCCTGTGTCTGCGCGCGCCGTTGACCGGCGATTTGAACGGCTGGGTCGAAAACGAAATCATTGCGATGGACGATCGCATCGTCTGTGCTGCGCGCTACATCGCAGACGTCGACCACCACATTACGCATTGGCAGGTCCTCGGCGCCCACAGTCGACTTGGTCTGCCGTCCGTCCATGCCAACGTGGGGCAGGGCTTGCAGAATCTCGGCGGCGCCATGTTCGATCGTGACAATCTCGAACTCAGCACGGCAAGTCACAACTTCCAACACTGGAACGCGGTGCCGCGACTCCTGCTGACTGACGGCGAACAGACCGTTGCGGTCGGCGGCACAACGTTGGCAAACGACTACGGTCTCGAGTTAAAGACCGGCGTGGACGGCGAGGTCGCGTACCTGCGCTTCAACTACGGCGGGGCGGACGCCCCGCACCCCGCGCCGGCACAGCAGGAGCAGATCGGTCCGCGTCTGCAGATCCAGTGCAGCACCGGACTTGCGCCCCTGGCCGCATACGCCCGTTTCACTGCAGCCATGATCGCCGACGGCATCATCCCCGAACACCGTTATCGCCCCGAGCACCTGCCGTGGCAACGGCCTTGGTACTGCACCTGGGCCGATCAGGTGCTGCTGGCCAACTCGCTTACCGGCGATGCCGACTGGCAGGGACAGCGTGCATCAAACGCCGTGTTGACGCAGGACCTGGTCATGCGCGCGGTGACGCGGATTCGTGAGTGGGACTTGAACATCGGCACCATCGTCATCGATGCCGGCTGGCAGGACAAACGCGGCGACTGGAATCTGCGTACCGACAAGTTCCCGGACGTCCGCGGCATGGTCGAGCAACTCCACAATTGGGGCTACAAAGTTCACATGTGGTGGGCGCCGCTGCAGGTCGAGACGGGTGCCGACGTGCTGCAGCGCCAGGGCTTCACCTACCCGTTGCCCGGCGGCAATGAACACGCCCTGGACTACACGAATCCGGCGGTACGCGACTATATCGCGGCTAAAGTGAATCGATTCTTCAGCAGCGGCCCCGACGGCTGGGACCTGGACGGACTCAAGCTTGACTGGCTTTGTGAGCGGATCCAGCCGCAAGCCGATGTAATCGATCCGGATTGGCGCGGCGAGGAGAACCAGTTGGTCCGTATGCAGCGGTTCTTCTGCAAGATCGCGGCGCGCCACAAGACCGTGTTCGCCATCAGTTCACAGCCACGCAATCCACAGATGGCAAACCTGAGTTTCACCACCGGCATTCCCGAGAACTTCAGCGACGACCTGTCGGTCCTGAACAAGTCCGTCGACGCCCTGAAAGCTTGGATGCCCGGCTGGTGGATCAAGGCGCACTGCGTCTATCAGCCCGCAGCAATTGCCGAACACGTACGACAGACGCGCGCTCTCGGTGCGATCCCGGAGGTCGGTCTGGTCCTGCCGAAACACCTGTCCGACGCGCAAATGAACGAGTTGAAACAGGCACTCAAATGAACTTGATGCTTGAGGGAAACAATATGACAACGACGACGCTCACTCTGCTTGGACCTCCGGCATGCCGGCCGATGTCCTCAGCAAACGTTCGAGTCGGGGCGAAAGCCAGCCGGAAGAGATTCACTCTCATCGAACTGCTGGTCGTGATCGCGATCATTGCGATCCTGGCGGCGTTGGTGCTGCCGGTTTTGCGGACGGCCCGGGAAAGGGCCATCCGCATGTCGTGCCTGAACAATGTCCGTCAGCAGGGCCTGTCCTATCTGCTGTACGCCGGCGACTACGACGAGATCCTGCCGTTCAAAGACCGCAGTGACTTCGGCCGGGGTATCCGGCCGCAGATCCGCAATGAGCTCTATGAGTATACCGGCGGCGCCTACGACCTGTGGGTCTGCCCGAGTTTCGGGCCGGCCAGCGGCGCGGTCCACGCACCACTGCTCGAGAACAAAACCACCAAACAACTGGCTGACGACATGGGCGGGTACTATCCCAACCTGCCGGCGTATCGCAGGGGGAACGACGGCATCTGGTACTGGCTGGCCTACGCTCATTACACCTCGTTCATGGACGGCTGGTGGGACCGAACGGCAGCCCGGGCCTGGTGCGATTTCCGTTTGGCAAGAGGCAAACGCACGCCGGCCGCGGCCTGGGCCTCCCAACCGATGAAGTCCGACAAACCGCGGCTGTCCAGGATCCATCCCAGCGCCCAGTTGCTGTCGGAGTTCTATCTGGATGAACGCGTCAACGGCTTCGGCCATCCGCCCGGCACGAGCTGGGCGAAACGCGGCGGCGTGACGCGCCATACCCAAGGCACCAGCCTGATCCCGGCCGGCGGCCATGTCCTGCTGATCGACGGCTCCGTCAGGTTCAGCTCGAATCTGGCCCAGGCCAAATCGATCTGGCACGCCGTCTATTGGGCGGTCCCCGAAGCCCCCGGCCCCAAGAATCCGGTGCATTGAGCAGGACCTCCTGTCGCCGAACGCGGACGCGAAAGCCAGCCAATGCAAAACGATTGACACCAGTGCAGGAAGAGTAGATTCCATGAAGGTTCCAGAAGGGTTCACCGTCCAGGCGGGGCAAGGCAAAAGCGGCTGGTTCGGCACGGTCCTCGTGCGGCCGGATCGCGACAAACCGTTTGTTGCAGACCTCGGTGAAATCGATCCGAACACCGGCGCCGAACTGCGTCCCGGACAGACCGACGCGGCCTGGCTCGACGCGCAGCGCGGGCCGGTCGGTTTGCGGGTTGTGCTCGTACAGGATGAACAATCCCAGGTCCTGGCCGAAGGCGACCACATCTGGGGACCGGCCGCGGCTGACCGCACGCACGCCGGATCATTACTGGCGTGGACGCAGAAGACCGATGGGAACTGGCAGTTCGTTATCTGCCGGGACGGCGCCCGACAGGTCGTGGCGGAGTCGCCGGAGATCATGTGCGAACCCGCGGTGGCAGAGATCAACGGCGCCGCTGTGGTTGCCTTTCGCCGGATGACCGCGCGGGGGCCGCAGATCATATTCATGACCGAGAACGGCAGGGAGGTCCTGGCGACGAGCGGCCGTTGTCCGCGGCTGGCTGCCGATTTGGACCGTTGCGTTCTGGTGTATGAAGAGCCCAACGCCAATACCTGTTCGTTGCAGCTCGTGGAATTCGACGGCGTCGGGATCATGCGGCAGTGCACATTGCCGGCCGGCGATCAACTCAACCTGGCGCCGCATCTGACGGTGGATCCGGAGGACGGCAGTGTGTACATCGTGCACGAAGGCTGCCCGGCCTGGGGCCATGATCACTTCCTCGGCCGGCATCGCGATCTGTACTTATGGCGTCTGGACGCCGGTGCGGATCATGCGGTCGCCGCCCCGGGGCGCCTGCCGCCGGCCTATCGCGCCTCGCATGATCTGAATGAACCGCCGGTGCAGCCGCGGGTGGTGCTTGTCGGCGGCCAACCGGCGGTGGCCTTCCGGCGTTTCGTCTACTACGCCTCGCGCCCGTTCAGTTGGCATGTATATCTGACGCGCTTCGACGGTGCAACCTGGACGCCGCCCGCGCGGATCAGCTCACAGCACGGATTGCCGGAAACCGATTACGCCGTGCTGGCCGCAGACGAGGGACTCCTCGCCGGTTTCACGTATTGCGCGTCGCGCTCGCCGTTGACCCGGGAGGATTACGAAGCCGGCCGCGAAGCCCGCGGCATGCCTGGGCGCGTGAACGATACCTGGGTCGAATTCGAATCGCTGCCCAGCGACACGGATCACGGCCCGGTACCGGCCTTGCCGAACCATGTCCAGGGCGAATACCACATCAGTCTCGGCGTTCAGCATGCGGCGCCGACACCAGAGATGAACGCCCCGGACAGCGCGCCGAAGCAACTGGTCTGGGGCGACCTGCATCAGCATACCCTGTGGTCGAAATGCATGTCGCCGGTGGACGGCACGCGCACCGAGAATCTGCGTTATCAGCGCGATGTCCTGGGGTGTCGCGTCTTCTCGTTCGGCGAGCACACCACGATGATGAGCGATTCGGAGTTCACCTACTACCTGGATCAGATCGAGGCCGAGGCCGGCGCCGACGGTGTGGTGCTGTACGGCACCGAGCCCTGGTCGAATGGACATGACACAAACCTCTATGCGATCGACCGCGATGTGTTTACCCGATTGCGTCTGATTTATCAGCGGCATCGCGGACTGGGTGAGATCCTGCGCGAGATCAAGAAGGAATTCCCGAATCGCGAAGTCGCCTGCCTGCGCCACTTTCACGGCGGCGGCGAAGGCGAATGGAATGTCGCCGATTCCAGGGTCGTGAATACGCATATCCCGGCGATCGAACCGGCCATGGAAGCCATGCAGATCCGCGGCAACGTTTTTCTGGGCGAAACCGATGCGCATCCCGGGTTGCCCGCCTTCCCGGTCAACTTCCTCAATGCCGGTTGCAGGGTCGGCCTGGTCGGCGGCACTGATCACAGCAGCGACCCGGGCCCCAATCATTTCTGTCTGACCGGCTTCTGGGTGGACAACCTCACCCCGGACGCAGTCTGGGATGCGCTCTGGAGCCGGACAACCATCGCCATGGCAAACGGCAAGATCAGCATTTGGGCCGAATGCGACAAACAGCCGATCGGCAGTGAGATCAACACCCCGGATCCGGTTCGCGTTCGTACCTGGTTGTCGGCAGCGCGCCCGATCACGCGTGTCACGCTGGTGCGCGACGGCGAGGTCCTCGGTTGGCAGCCGGTGGAAGCTGAGCAGGCCGAGATGGAATTGGTCGACGCGGCGCCGCCGGCCGGCAGCCATTGGTACAGCGTTACCGCCGAAGCCGAAAGCGCGCCAGACCTGCCGCGGCCGATTCTGGGCCATGCCTCACCGTTTTTCACCGAAACCCCGGACTGAACATGCAACAGGAACGCAATCAACACCGTCGTCTCCGGGCTGTCGCCGCCGTCAACCCGGGAATCCCGCCGATTTCAGTGAACCGGTTCACCTTTCCGGTGTCTCAGTCCTCGGAAGCACGATAATCGCAGAGCTCACGGCAAAGGAATACACATGATGGTTCAATGGATTCAGAGTCTTCGTTGTTGGGCTGCAACCGCGCTTTTGAGCGGGCTGGTCTGGGGGGCAGCCGCGGCCGGCAAAGGCGGCGCGATCACGCCGGAACAGGTCAGTGCCGTCAAAGTCCCGAAGCTGTCGAAGGCGCCGTTGATCGACGGCGTGATCGGCGCCCGGGAATGGCGGGAGTCAGTCGCGATCAGCGGCCTGGCCGAACAGGGCAAGGTCCTCCTGGTGCCGCGGCCGACGACGTTTTACCTGGGCTGGGACCGGCAGCATTTCTATCTGGCCGCCCGCACCTACATTCGCAAAGGCTACAAACCGCGGATCCGCGACGGCCGTTCCGACGGACTGGCCTACGTCTTCGACGAAGGCCTCGAACTGGTGATCAAGCCGAAGGGGAAGAACGTCCCGACCAACAACCAGCGCGCGGCGTTCAAGCTCTTTGTGAACTGTCTTGGACATGTGGGCGACATGACGAAGCTCGACCTGGGGCAGCAACTGAAGAACTGGGCGCCGCAGTTCAAGGTGAAGGCGCGTCTGACGAAACCTGGGAGCGCGCCGGCGGGCGGTCGCTGGTGGGAAATGGAGATGAGTACGGCGCCCGACGACTTCGAATTGACCGGCGACCATCGCGCCGGCGACGAATGGCGACTGATGCTCGGGATGAACCACCTGCCGATGTGGATGCAGGCGCGGATGCCCTGTCTGGGCAGTTACTTTGACGCGCACGGCGGCGGCTATACCAAAGCCGTCCTGGTCGAGAACAGGCCGGGCGTGCAGTTCAAGATGGACAGCCTGCAGAACCTGGCCACCGACGGCACGGCGTCCATGACGGTCAGCGCCTGGAATCCGACCGCGAAACCGACGAAGGTATCGGTTGCCGTCGATATTGCGGGGGCGGTCAAGAAGCAGGAGGTCCTGACGCTGCCGGCCTTGGGAAACGCGACGTTCAAACTGGACGAGAAACTGCCGGATGCGGTCAAGAAAGGGTTGGCCAGTCTGCGGGTGACGCAGGGCGAAACAACGCTGTTGTCGTACACCGTCCGATTTCAGCGCGGCGCGTTTGCCCACATGATGGCGCCGGTGAAGCCGAGTGATCCGAACAAGTTTCCGTTCATGATGCGTTTCAACCCGGTACGCGGCTGGCTGTCGCTCCGCGGCGACACCTACTATCTCAACGACCCGAAACAGGCGCAGAATCTGCAGTATCGCGTACTGCTCAAGGGCAGCGCGAAAGCGATTGCCGAGGGCACGGTGACACGGATCAGCGAATGGTATTTCCGCACCATCCTGAAACTGCCGACACTGAAGCCGGGTGACTACACCGTCGAAGCCACGATGCGGCTGCAGGACGGCCGGGAACTCGGGCCGATGACGCAGAGCTTCAGCAAGAAGGACGAAGCCCGAGAGTACGCTCTCTGGTGGGACAACAAGCACGGCAACATCGAACGCATCATTCCGCCGTATACGGCGATGAAACATAACGGCGCGTCCGTCGGGCCGTGGGGCCGCACCTATGAGCTGTCGAAACTGGGAATGCCGAGTCGAATTGAAAGCCAGGGCGAAGCCGTCCAGGCCGAGCCGGGACGCGTTGTTGTGGTGCGCCGCGGCAAGGAGATCCTGATTCCGTTGAAGGGCGGTCCGCGCTTTACCGAATCGAAGCCGTATCGCGTGCGCTTTCAGGGCGAGAGCCGCGGCGCCGGCCTGAAACTGCATGCCGCGGGTTGGGTCGAACAGGACGGTCTGGTTTATGTCGAACTGACCTACGGTCCGGAGCATGATGCCGTGACGATCGACGCCCTGCGGCTGGAGTATCCGCTGGTCGGCACCTGGGCTGAAAGCCTGGTCTGCATCGGCCCGGGGGCCAATTTCTCGAGCAAGACCGCGAAACTCCTGCCGACTGCCGGGGCGAAGCCTGAAGGGTTGCTGTGGAGTACGCTGGAGACGGGGCGGCCCGGCAGCGGCATGACCGTCGGTTCGTTCTATCCAACGGTCTTCATCGGCGGCGACCGCCGCGGCTTTCTCTGGTGGGGCGACAACGACAAGGGCTGGTTTCCGGACGACGCGGTGCCGGCGCACGACCTGGTTCGGCAGGGAGACACGGTTGTCTTTCGGAATCATATCATCGGCAAGCCCGTCGAACTGGACCGGCCGCGAACGATTGCGTTCAGCTACATCGCCACGCCGTTCAAGCCCATGTGGGACGGCTGGCGCGCCGTGGGGGCGACCGAGGACGGCACGTTTGTTGTGCCGCATCGGGGGGTCCGCAAGGACTCGAAGACCGGCAAGATGGTCAACCCGCAACGGCGGCAGAACAACATCATTCATCCTGAGTCCCGGTACCCGGAGGAGTGGGCGGCGCTGTGGGCGCAACAGAAGACCAAAGGCTTCGCCCGCTACCGCTCGGCGGAAGCAACCGAAGCCGCCCGGATTCTCTCCGACCCCTACGCCGCGCGCAACGGCATCGAATGGGGGCACATGTCCTTTACGTTGAGCGGCTACGGCACGATCTCGCTGGAACGCCATCTGTTCAACTACTTCGGCAGCGAGTGGGAAACCGGCGGCAAACGGCCGTGGAACAAGTCGGTCATCGACTATGCCATGTACCTGTACCACCGCGCCTTCGGCGAAGGCGGCGTCCACTCGCTCTACTTCGATATCACGTTCCCAACGCCGTTCAAGGATCCCCTGACCGGGCTCTGTTACGAATTGCCGGACGGCCGCATCCAGAAAGGCTACAACGGCTGGAACCAGCGCCGCTTCTATATGCGGCTGTACGCTCTGGCCGACGAGCATGGACTCAACCCCTTCTGCACCGGCAGCCATTCGACCAACGCCTACGTCACCGTCGCCATGCCGTGGCTCGACGCCGTCCTCGACGGCGAACGCAACTGGAACCTCGACGTCACCGATCTCGACTGGGTCGACTACTACCCCATCGAACGCATGCGCTCGATGTCCAGCCCGCACACCTGGGGCGTACCCATCTGCTGGATGGCCAACATGGACACCGGCGACAAGGCCAAGGCGAACGCCGCCAAACGGCTTCAGGGCATGTGGGTCTGGATGCATGATTCCTGGCGGAACCCGTACATCCCGCAGTTGCGACAGATGCCGAACGGCATCCTCAACTGGGGTATGAACCGCCGAGACGTGGTCTACCATCCATACTGGCGCAACCCGCACGTGAAGACCGGCGACAAGGAGGTCCTCGTCTCCCTGTGGCAACTGCCCGACCGCGTCCTGCTCGGCGTCTTCAATTACAACCGGAAACAGCCGAAAGACGCTCGTATGCAGATCGATCTGAAGGCGCTCGGATTGAAGCGCAATATTGCCGCTCACACGCTCTGGCGGGCCGACACGAAGGATCCGGCTGCCGCCTTGAACGGTACGACGCTTGCCGTCCCCCGGCTGCGGCCGCACTCGCTCCGCCTGATCAGTGTGCGGCAATACAGCAGTCCGCCGGCCGCGGTCCAGGAAAGGAAAACGGCCGAACCGCTGTGGAACTGGATCCTGCGCTCCTGCAAAGCCGCCAAGACCACGCCGCCGACCCGGATGCCGGACGCCATCGTCGATTGGGGCATGGCGCGCCAGGACGTCGTCTTCCACAAGCAGAGTCCGCACGTGAAGTCGAACAACCCGAACGTCGCCGTTTCCATGTGGCAATTGCCGGATCGAATTCTGATCGCCGTCTTCAACGGCGCGGATCGCGCCAAGAACGTCAGTCTGTCAATCAACCGGCAGGCGCTTGGGCTGACCAAGAAACGCAAGTGGCAGGACTTCGTCCAGGCCCACACCATCTGGCCGGCGACGCCGAAGAACAAGGGCGCGCGCATGAACGCTCAGGGCACGGCCATCACCGTTCGCGGGCTGAAGCCGCAGACGCTCGAGGTCATCAGCGTCCGAACGTACTGAGCCGCGGCACGGCGTGACAATTAACTGCAGCCTGAACCGTATGAAACCGAATATCATTTATCTGAACAGTCACGACACCGGCCGCTGGATTCAGCCGTATGGCTATCCCGTGTCCACTCCGAACCTGCAGCGTTTTGCTGAGAACGCCGTGGTGTTCCGCAACGCGTTTTGCATGAATCCCACGTGCTCGCCGAGCCGGGCGGCGATGCTGACCGGGCAGGCGCCGCACAGTTCGGGAATGCTGGGGTTGGCGCATCTTGGCTGGGGCCTGACCGATATGAAACAGCATTGGATTCACACGCTGCACGATGCCGGCTACACGTCGTACTTCACCGGGGGCCAGCATCTGGCGCCGGGCGCGGAGGGCACCGAGAGCATTGGCTATCATCATATCCTGGAAGCCATCGGCGAGCACGCCTGGGCAGAGCGCGCCGCTGAACTGTTCCGGGAGCCGCCGGCGCAACCGTTCTATCTCGAAGTGGGGTTCAGCGCCTGCCATCGGCGGCAGCGGGATTTCCCCGACGGCTTGCCGCGGGACGATCCACGCTGGCAGCGCGGTCCGGCGTGCTTGCCGGACGAGCCGCGGGTGCGCCGCGAGTTTGCCGGCTTCAAACGGCTCGCCGCCGAACTGGACGAGAACCTCGGCGTGATCCTGGCCGGACTCGAATCATCCGGGCTGGCCGACAATACGGTCGTCGTGATCACCACCGACCATGGGATCGATTTTCCGCACATGAAATGCACGTTGCGGGACGACGGCCTGGGCGTCTTCCTGATGATCCGCGGGCCGCAGGACAGCAACTGGCGCGGCGGCCGGGTGCTGGAGTCGCTGGTCAGTCATGTCGATGTCTTCCCGACCCTTTGCGATTTTGTCGGATGCGAGCATCCCGATTGGCTGCAGGGAAGATCATTGATGCGGTTGGTCGACGGCGACGCGGAGGAAGTCAACGATGCGGTGTACGGTGAAGTGAACTACCACGCTGCGTATCAGCCGATGCGCGCCATCCGCACGAAGCGCTGGAAATACATTCGCCACTTCTATCAACGACGGATTCCGGTGCCGCCGAATCAGGCGCCGTGCGACAGCCGGGACATCTGGGACGAACAGGGCTGGCTGGAACGCGAAGAAGCCCGCGAAGAATTGTATGACCTGACCTTCGACCCGACCGAAAGCAATAATCTGGCGGAGTGTGACGACCATGCGGAGATCAAAGCAGACCTGCAGAAGCGGTTGCGCCAATGGATGGAGGATACCGACGATCCCCTGCTGCAGGGGCACATCCCGCTGAATGCCGGCGGCCGCACCGTCACCTGGGATCAACTCTCCAATCACGGTTCGACGATGGCCGCCGACGAGTGGAACGCCTGGCTGCAGGCCAACGAAGAGGTCTTCTGGATTCATGAATAGAACGACATACCCGCACATACTCTTTATCAACACCGACCAGCTCAAGACCGACTTCCTGGGCTGCTACGGATTTCCTGCGGATACGACACCGGCGATGGACCGGTTGGCTGCTGAGGGCATGTGCTTTGACAATGCCTTCACCCAGTGTCCGATCTGTACGCCGGCGCGGTATTCCCTGCTGTCCGGGAATTATGTTTCCAACCATGGTGCGTTGACCAACAACCATGGCGCCTATCCGGCGGTACCGTCGCTGCTGGATGCTTTTAACAAGAACAACTATCACACGGTTGCGATCGGCAAGCTGCATCATAATCCGCCGGAGGAACCGTTTGGTTTCCGGGAAGTCCTGCTGCACGATGGGACCTTCCCGGCGCGACGGAAGTACTCGATCTACAGCAAATGGCTGATAGAACAGGGCGTTGACGAAGACGACCTGGCGTATGCCGTCGACGTCGACGACGAGCCGGAGAAACGCCGATACAAGGACCGCCTGCATTGGGGACGATGTCGTCTCGATGATGAGCATTGTGAAAGTACGTTCCTGGCCGACACCGCGGTGGATTACCTGGACAACCACGAAACCGATCAGCCGTTGTTTCTGTACCTGTCGTTCGTGGCGCCGCACAGTCCGTATTGCCCGCCGGCGCCGTATGACACGATGTTCGATCCCAAAGACATGCCGGTGCCGCCGCGGGAAACCGAGGCGCAACTGGACAAGAAGCACCGGATGATGCGGCAGCAACTGGAACAACTGCACGGCGCTCCGGAAGAGGGTATCAGCGACGAGACCATTCAAGCGATCCGGGCGCAGTACGCCGGTTTGATCCGGCATATGGACGATAACATTCAGCGGGTCATTGATCAGGTCCGGTTGAAACTTGGCGACGACGTCCTGATCTGCCTGACCACGGATCACGGCGACTTCATGGGCGAACACCATCGCTTTCAGAAACACCTGATGTACGACGGCGCCACCAGGGTACCCTTCATTGTCAATTGGCCGGGTCACGTCGCTGCGGGTAAACGTGTGTCCGGACAGATCGAACAGATCGACATGCTGCCGACGGTGCTTGGTCTGGCCGGTGTCGACGAGCACCTTTGCCGTTGCCCCGGGCAAGATCGTTCCGAGGGCATCCTCGCCGGTAGCGTCGCCGGCAACGAGTTCGTCTTTTCCGAACACTGGCGGGCGATGGGCAAGTGCGCCGAGTACACAGCGATGGTCCGTTCCGAGGGCTACAAGCTGATCGCTGTTCTGGATCGAGATCGCAAACGGCCGCTGTTCTTTGAATTCTACGATCTGGAGAAGGACCCCTATGAATTGGAGAACCTGATCGGCGACGATGCCTGTCAGGCTGAGATCCAACGGCACCGCGAGGCGTTGTTGGAGTATGACATTCGTATCAAGGCGTACGCGCCGAACCCAAGCTAGAGCCCACAGTTTCCATGAAGACATACACGTATACGAACCCCGCCCCGTCAGATCCTGCGGCTTATCTGGCCAATGGCGTTATCGGCTTGCGCGTGCCGCGGATCCCGTTTCTGGCGGACACGGCTTTCGTCCAGGGCTACGTCGGCGTTGGTCCGGAAGACGGCGTTGAGGAGATGCTTCCGATACCGTATCCGTTGGGTTGCGATCTGGCGCTGGACGGTTGGTGGCTGAGCGCGTATCCGCACCGGGCCGAATTCGTCGAGCAACGCTACGACTTTTCCTGCGGCGAGTTGACCAGCGTTTTCCGGGTCCGCGGCCCGGCCGCAACGGCGGCGGTCACGGTTTTGACGTTCTGCAGTCGAACACAGCCGATGGTGGTTTTGCAGCGCACGACGGTGTGCGTTGACCAGCCCTGTGAGCTCGTGGTGCAGGCCAAGATTGATTGGCGCGGCGCCATGGGAACTTTGCTGCAGCGCGTGATGGCCGGGCGTCCGGATCAACCGCGGCCGGGTCGGGATCGTGACGCGATCGTCCACTGGCGGAGTCCCGGCGGTCTCTCGACGGTTGGGATTGCCTATGATTCGATCTTGAGCAGCGACGACTTGGAGGATCGCCGGCGGAACGATTATGGTCACGAAACGGATCTGGCGCTGACCAATTACAGTCTGGCGGCAAAGCCCGGGGTGGAGTACACGATGGACCAGATTGCTTCTGCGGTCCCCAGCCTGATGCACGGCCAGCCGCATTGGCAGGCGGCGCGAATGGTGGCGAACGCCGGCTGGCACGGTTTCGATGCTTTGCGTGCCGACAATCGGGCGGCATGGAGCGATCTCTGGAAGGGGCGTCCGGTGTTTGCCGGCGCCGAAGACCGCTGGCAGGACATCAGCGATTCCTGTTTCTTCTATACGCACAGCACGATTCATCGGAGTTCGCTGACCGGCATCGCGCCGTTCGGTCTGGCCGACCGTAACTACAAAGGCCACGTCTTCTGGGACTATGAGAGCTTCATGTTGCCGGCGGTCGCACTGACTGCTCCGGATGCGGCGAAGGCATCGATGGCGTATCGCGGCCGTTGCCGGGAGATGGCCGCGCACAACGCGCGGATGCATGGCTATCGCGGTATCCAGTTCCCCTGGCAGAGCGGCCTTTGCGGCGAGGAAGTCACGAACTACTACAACAGCGCGCGGGAGTTTCACATCAACCCGGCCGTGGCCGTCGCGATCGGCCAATACCTGCACGCAACGGATGATCGACTGTTCATGCACGAAACCGGCTGGCCGATTCTCAAAGGCGTAGCCGAATGGATCACAAGCTTTGTCACCAAGACCGACCGGGGCTATGAGACACTGCACCTGGCCAGCCCGAACGAAACCTACCACGATGTCAATAACGACGTGCAGATGCACTTCTTCGCCAAGGTCGCGTTGCGTGAAGCCGTGTGGTGTGCCGCCGAGATGAGGCAACCGGCGCCGGCCGTCTGGCAGGAGATCGCCGAGAACCTGTTCATGCCGATCGACCCGGACGAGGGCACCCTGGTCCAATTCGAAGATTTTCCGCTGCAGACTGACAGCCGCGCGTCGGTCGGACCCATGTGGGGCCTGTTTCCACTTGGCATCTCGTGTGGCGAGGATGTCGACCGGGCTACCCGGAGCTTTTTTCACAAGACCATGAGCAGCTACTACGGCATGCCGATGTCGAGTTCGTACTGTGCGGTTTGGGCGGCGATGATGGGCGATCGCGACGAAGCGCTGCGCGCGCTCGAAGCCGGGATTGCCGATCGCGTGATCGATCCGTTCATGCAGATTGTCGAGGCTTCGCCGAAGCTGAGCAGTCAACCGTGGCTGACGAATGTAACGGACTTCGTCACCGGTCAGGGCGGCTTTCTGACGGCTGCTCTGCTTGGCTTTGGCGGGCTGCAGCTCGGCCCCGGCGCACCGGCATCCTGGTGCGTCCGTCCGCCGGCGTTGCCGGCCGGTTGGGAGGCACTGGAAGTGGAACGCATCTGGGCGCGCGGGGAACCCCTGCGGCTGATCGCGCGAGCCGGCGAAACGAATGCGAAACTGGAGCCAGTCCGATGAAACATCTGTGGAAATTCACGACCGTACTCGCCGGCGGCCTGTTCGTCTTGTCGCTGTCGAGTGCGGGTTATGACGACCCGAACAAGTCGTATCGCCTCTATTCGCGCTGTTGGCAGAGATATGCGGCGGACGAACCGACCGAAGGCCTGTTTCACCTGGATCAGTCCGCCGACGACGCGCTTGACGATCTCGAAGGCGATCTTGATGACGACAAGGGTTTGGGCGCGGGGCTCGGCGGCGTCGGCAAGACCGCCCCCGACCTGGCCGAAGGCAAACGTACGGAGCTGGCTGACGCTTCGACCCACCCGTCCCCGGCGTTCGTCATCGGCTCGTTCACACGCGGCCCGACGGCCGGTCGTTTCGGCGACGGTATCCGACTGCAGGGCAAGGACAGCGCCATTGTCACGCCGACGTACCAGCGTCTGCGCCGCCGCGGCCAGTTCGGCGTCGAGGCCTGGTTCCGGCCCGCCGCCCGCAAGGGGGTCCTGTTCCATCTCCCGGGTCGGCCGGCACTGGCGGTGTCGATTCTGGCGGACGGCGCACTGCAGGCGACCTTCGGCAAGCTGGTGGTGAAGACAGATGCCGGTGTGATCGTGGCGAAGCGCTGGCAGCACGTTGGCGTGACAGTCGTCCCCGGGTCCACGTCACTGCGCTCGCTGTACGGCACCAGCGATTTCGGCAAGGACGGCCTTGGTCCCCGCGCGATCGGCCGGTTTCAGCGCGAAGCACCGGAGCATTCGCCGCAACTGCGACTCGTGGTGAACGGCCGGATTCTGAAAGCGCACAGCGACCGCGACCTGTTGAGCCGCATGAAGCAGCTCAGCGGCGGCGTCTGGATCGGCAACAATCACCAACGCACTGCGGGATTTGCCGGTGATGTCGACGAGATCCGCGTTTCCAGTCAGGGCCGGCTCTACTACGAGCACACACTGGAGCGCTTCGCGGCGTCCGCCGGGAAGGATTTCCCGTCGGGTCCGCCGGCCGTGCGGCGCGCCGGCGATCAGGTGTTGCACGTCGATATGACAGCGGCGGCGAAGAAATCGCGGCTGGCGGTCGGTGTTCACGGCGCCGCCGCCATTGTGGGCCCGGGCCGGCCCAACCCGGTGACCGCTGTACCCAAACAGCTGTCGGCGCGTTCCGGGACGCTGGAGTTCTGGTTCAGCCCTCACGACTGGGACAACGGCAAACTGCGCTATCGCAAAGAACAGATTCACGAACAGCCGCCGCTGGAGATGGCGCCGGTCGTTGGTGTCGGCAGTCGCGGCAAGGGCGGCAAAGATCACTGGCTGCTGACCATCGCCGCGCATGTGATGTGGCCGGAGATCGGCGAGCCGCAGCTCATCCTGCAGCCGGGGCGCTGGTATCACGTGGTGGTCACCTTCGATCACGGGATCGCCCGGACCTATCTCAACGGCGAGCGCTACAAAGGGAAGGAACTGGTGGTGCGCGCGTTGCCGCCGCCGGCCGCTCATCAGGTCAGCCGCATTCTTTTCGGTCACGGCTTCCCGTGGAAACAGGGACGCGTGGTCGATCGCAAACGCAGCAGCCTGGTTGACGAAGTCCGTTTCTACGCCCGGCCCCTGACGCCGCCGGAGGTGCGCAATACCTATGCCCGGTACGTGCCGGAACTGGCAGTGAAGGCGTTGCCGTATGCGCATCATGCTGCAGCGATGGACCCGCTCCGCCGGCTGGTGTTCGTGGACACCACCGTTCTACAGCAGGAAGAGATCCGCAAGGTCGGCGTCAAACTCGGCGCCGGCGCCGAGCAAACGCTGCCGCGGATCCACGACAACCGCGCCTGGGGGCTGTTGGACGGCAGCGCCGTGGACGGCACGAAAACGGAATTGACGTTCTTCTATCGCGATGCCCAGGGCGCCCTGAAACAGCAAGCAACTCTGTCGTTGGACGTGCCGCCGCCGCCCTTTGCCGACGATGTCGAGTCGCCGCCGTATCGAATGGCCTTCTATCCCTATCCGCAGATGCTCCGTTTCGTCTTCCAGCCGCTCTGGCAACGGGGCGTCATCCGGTCCGACTTCCTGCGGACGGCGGACGGCAGGCCGGGGCTGCACGGAGAGTACTTCGACAATGCAGAATGCGACGGCACGCCGATCCTCACCCGCGTGGATCCCAGCGTCTCGTTTGCCTGGCGCGACTCACCCCTGCACAACGTGCCGCAAGACTATTTCGGCGTCGTCTGGCAGGGAGTCCTCGGTCCGATCCCCTATGCCGGAAAATACGAAATCGCCGTCGCCAATGATCATGGCGTGCGTCTACTGCTCGACGACGAAGCGATCATCGATACGTGGGGCAAGAAGGGGTCGAATACGGCCGTCGTCAACTTCGCCAAAGGTGAAACACGCACATTGCGGCTGCAGTATCGCGAATTCCGCGGAGACGCCGGCTGCCGTCTGCAGTGGCGCTTGCTGCAGCGACCGGACGTGGATACGCTCCGGCCGGTACGCGTCCGCGTGACAGATGCCGCTGGTCGTGGCGTCGTCCAGCGTGAAACGCGGATCGACCGGCACGGCGAAGGCACCGTCACGGTCGGCGCGTTGGCGGACGGCAAGTACAAGGTCTTTGTTCGCCTGCCGGCCGGTGAGAAGGAATACGTCCGCTGGTTTGCGCGCAAGAAGTTTGAGTGGGAACACAACAAACTGGGGATCACCAGGGAGGTCCTGCCGCCGTTCAAAGCCATCCGCGTTGATGGTCGAACGGTCGAAGTCGTCATGCGCAAATATCGGCAGGGCAGCCTGGGGCTGTGGGACGCGGTGCAGGCGAAGGGCAACGAAACTGATTACCGTGAACTCCTGGCCGGTCCGATTCAACTCTTGCTCAACGGCGAGCCGCTCCAGGGCGGCGGCGCGTTCACGAGTACCGCCGGCCACGAAGTCGTTTATGCCGGTGCGGCCAAGCACGCTGCCGGCAACATCAGCACGCGCTGCACGACCGAGTACGACGGCTGCATGAAGGTGGAACTCACGCTGGCGCCGGCCGGGCCGGCGGCGATCCAGTCGCTGGTGCTCGATGTGCCGATCAAGGACGACATGGCGCCGCTCTGGCATGTGCTCAAGACCAACATCCGCAGCAATCCCGCCGGCAAGATCCCGCGCGGCGCCGGTGAGGTCTGGAATTCGAAGAAGCTTCGCGACGGCAACTGGCCGGGGAACTTCAAACACTATTTCTGGTTCGGCGCGGAAGAGCGGGGACTGAGCTGGTTCGCCGACAACGAGAAGGGCTGGGTGATGGACTGGAAGAAGCAGCCGCCTTGTCAGACGCTGGTGCGGAAGGATGGTGTGCTGCATTTCCGGGTGCACCTGGTGCAGAAGCCGATCATATTGAAGGAGCCGCGAACGATTGTGTTCGGTTTGATGGCCAGTCCGGCCAAGCCGATGCCGAAGGACTGGCGCGCGATCGGCCGGCCGGAGCGACGCGGCATCGACTTCACTATGGGTCACTACTTCGGGCTGCCCGGAACCTTCGCCGCGAAGTATCCGATGAACAAGGACTTTTCGTCGTTCGACAAGTTCTATGAACTGCGGCAGGGGAAGAAGGTCGACGCTTCGGCCTTTGCCGAGAACTGGGTGGAACGCAACTGCAGCCACGAGGGAGCGACCAGGGAACTGCGGGATGCGTTTCGTAACCTGGTGAAGATCGCGGTCAGCCGCGGCAGATCCAAGGACCACTTCACCGCGTACTTCGACGAGTTCCGGGCGACCACCACGTTTTGCGAAGAGCATCCGTACTACCGGAACTCATGGGATGTGCACAACACTATGCTCAAGGAGATCCAGAACTTCCACGAACGCTTCGGGACCAAGGTGACGGAACCGGGGCATTGGAAATGGTACTTCGGCTCCGGCGCTACAGTTCCGAGCTATGTCGACTTCTGCTGCTGGTTCGGGGCGAAATGGCTGAAGCGCAGCGTGGGCTTATACTTCGACAATGCCTTCGTCAAGACACCGGCCAACAATCCGTACCTGACCACGGCGTTCTTTCGTGAGGACGGCAAGATCCAGCCGTCCACCTGCTTCTGGGCGAAACGCGACTATCTCAAACGCATCTGGGTACTGCACCAGCAACTGCGCCTGCCGCAGACGCCGCAGATCATGATGATCCACATGACCAACGCGCACATCATCCCGTGGGAATCGTTCAACGAGGTCAACCTGGACTTGGAATGGAAGTTCGGCGCGCGCCCGTTCCAGGCCAAGTTCTCCCCGGAACTGCTGCGCGTTGAGAGCACCGGGCTGCAGACCGGCTGCATCCCGATGGCGATCTCCGACACTGAGAACAAGGGCGTCAAAGCGTCCGAGACCAACCGGAAACTGGCCGAACGCACCCGTTGGGCGGGCTTTGCCGTGCATGAGATCCGGATGGAATGGAGCGGGCAGAAATGGCCGAAATCCCTGTCGACATTCGGCTACGGCCGCGACGATTGCACGGTCTACAACTACTGGCAGCCCCAACCGCCGATCACGGTCAGCGACGATGCCTGTAAGTGGCTGTTGCTGAAACGCAAGGGCAAGCTTCTCCTGCTGCTCTGCTCCTGGAACCGCAAAGACAACCGCGTCGTGATCGAGTTCGACTTCGACAAACTGGGCGTCCGCCCCAAAGGCGCGATTGACGTCGAACATCCGAAGGCCGACGCCGTCGACGACGCGATGGAAGCGGCCCTCGCCGAAGACGACGATGACGGCATGGATCTCGGTTTCGAGGACAACGCGAAGATCGCGAAGAAGATGCGCGATCCGAACGGCTGGCAGGGCCCGATGAAATTCAACGCGCAAACCGGCAAACTGTCTGTGCCGCTGTTCCCCTACGGCGTGCGCCTGATTCGACTGGAGTAGACCATTGATCACACGCAACGGATATCACGAAGTCCAGGCGGATCACCTGCCGGATGATTCGCGCCGGATCCTGCCGTTGATCGGGAATGACGAATTGAAGCTGTGCGTCGATGCCCGCGGCATGATGCACGATTTCGACCACATCTGGGGCAGTCATCCGCCGCCGCGGATCAGCTGGAGCGGCCGCCGGCATGACCGCCGCTACGACCGGTATAACAGCAATCTGTTTGAATGGGGATTCGTCGACCTGCAGTTGCGTGGTGAAACCGAACTGCCGGCGGTGACTCATTGGCGGCAGCAACTGCATCCCAGGGAGGGCTATGTCGAGACCGAGATTCAACGCGGCGACGTGATCGAACGGACGATCAGCTTTGTCCATCTGGAGACAAACCTGATTGTCTTCCACCGGGAGTATAAGAACCTACCGGAAGCGGTCAATCGAAGCATGAATGCGGTGTACACACTTTGTCACGTGGGCACCGACGATTTGCCGTTTCGCGTGCGGTGGACACCGAATGAGCCGTTTGCCAACGGCATCAGCGCTGACACCGAGGCCGACGGCATGTGGATGTACCGGGGCAGGGCGACGTTGTTTGCCGACACCGACGCAACCGCTTTGAACGTTGGGAACCGTTTGGAACTCGAATTTGATTTGCCCGCGACCAACGTGGTGACGGTCTGTCTCAGTCTGGTCGATGATTTGGGCGACCACCCACAGATTCTGGCTATCCCGCACGCCGGATGGATGACTGACGCGGTCAAAGAGGTGCATGCCGACAACCAAAGACGGCTGGACTCGTGGACGCCGGCGGATTATGTGCAGATCACCAGGGAGGTCCTTGCCGAGTTCGCGGACGCCGGCTTTCAGGGGGTCCTGCAATCGCATACGCAGGCCTGGCAGCAGTGGTTCGACCAGGTGAAACTCGAACTCCCGCCCGATGAGGAAGAACTGCGCGCGGTATTGGATACGCAGTTGTACACCATGCGGTGTTCGTACACGCAGTGGTCGTCGCCGGCGAACCCATTCAACACCAGTTGGGGCGCGCCATACTTCTGGGACGAACGCTTTCCGACTGAGGGCCTGATGCGCCTGGGCATCATGGACATGCCGACGCGGACGGCCGAATGGCGGCGGGCGATCCTGCCGTTTTCGACGATGATGACCGGCGGCCGCGGCGCCCGTTACGTGCCGTCAGCGGTGGAGCCGGGATCGCAGATTGCCGATCGCAATGCGACGCAGTATTACGAGTTCTTCACCATCGGCGTGATCGTCAACTACCTGTACGAGTACTGTCGCCAGGTTGATCAGGAGGACATCTGGCGGCGGTATTATCCGATTTTCCGGGAGAGTGCGGAGTTTTTCCGGCGCTGGCTGCTGATCGAATTGCCGGGCAACAACATCATGCTGACCTGGCTGGTCGATGTGAACGAGACCTTCTATCCGGTGCAGGACGGGCCGTTTGCCACTTGCGGAGCGGCGCGCATCTTCCAGGTTGCCGCCGAGACAGCCAAACGCTTGGAGATCAACGAAGCCGAGCTTTCGGAATGGGAACGGGCGGGCGCCATGACCTTGCGGCTGGCCGATCACCTTTGCGGCGGCGGCAGCTTGGACCGTGAGTCCGGCGCGACCACGGCGGACAACCCGGCATCGGTGTGGATCGATTACGAACTGTCCGATGTCCCGGCGGGCGACCTGGATGTCGACACCGAGGTCCGCGCCTGGCGCGATGAGTATCGCAAGCGTTTTGCGCCGGAGAGCCAGATGGAGGACGGCAAGACTAACGTCTCCGGCGAAGCCCAACACCTGCCGTTTTGGAGTTGGGGCCCCCTGCAGGCGGCACACAGTGCAGCCATGCAGCAGCTGCCGGAGAAAGCGATGGACAATTTGCGGAAAGCCCTGACGACGCTGATGGATTTCGGCGCCTTGAACGAAAGCGCCAGGACCGATCTGACCGACGTGCATCATCCGTGGTTCAACACCGCTGCGGGCGCCTATGTCCGGGCGTTGACGCGCATGCTGGTGTATGCGAGGAATGAAGAGATTGTCCTGCTGCCCGGCATCCCGGCGGGCTGGCAGGCCTTTGGTTTCGAATTGCCGGTCCACCTCGGCGGGCGCGTCACGGTCCGTGTCGAGCAGGGGGTCCTGACTGTGCTGCAGATCACCGAAGCCGAGGGCCGCGTGCTCGACCGGGTGATCTCGCTGCCGCGGTGCTACCTGAGCGCCGCCGAGGAATTCAGCGACGTCACGGATAAACGAATCGATGGGGCGTGGCTGCACCTGCGGTTCACCAGCCGGGGGACGACGAATCTGGGAACATCACTGCGGCGCCCGCTGGACTCAGCAGCGGCATCGCGCGAACTCGAGGAGAACACCCAACAATGCTGAATGCAATCCGATTTTTTGTCGGCCGTTTGCCGGGCGCAATCGCGCGGCGCACGGGAGCCTGCGGGGCTCTGGCCGCGGTTTGTACCGTTGCCGCTGTGTGCGCGCCACCGGCAGTTGCCGGCCAGAAGGTGCTCAAATACGCCGCGCCCGACAACGGTCCGGTCTTCACGATCACCGAAGACGGACTGTCGCGGGTCGACCTCGGCGATAGACAGGTCGCCGGCGGGCGGCTGGAGTGCCGGCCCTGCTTCAAGGCGGATCGATTCCTGCGCGTCGGGCCAAGCCTGCCCGTGCGCCGCAAATCGATCACCGTCACCTCGGATCACGAGGCCGAAGTGGTTCACACCTTTGACGCCGCAACGGCGCGCTACCGCTACACGCTCAACGGCGAAGATGTCATTGTCAAAGTGCGTCTCGAGAATCGCCACCGAACGGCGACGGTCCCTTACATTGTGATCGAGACGCCGGACTTCGCCCGCGGGGCCGTCACTCAGCAGTTCGGCATCCTGCCGCGCGTGCGGCACAGCCGGCGCACCTTCGCAGCGTGGTGCGTTTCGAAGACGCATGCGATCGGCATTTCGCCCGACGACGTCGGCCGCTACCATGCCAGCGCGTGGTGGGCCGGCCGCCAGGGCGGCCTCGCCACCGACAAAGAAACGAACCCGCAGCGCGCGAGGATCTGGGTCGGCGTCCGTGTCCGCCCCGGCTCGGCCCGAACCGTGACGGTCGGCATCCGCGTCACTCCCACAGCCGACTGGCGCGCGGCGCTCGGCCACTACCGCGACGTGATCCATGCGCGTTTCGGCAAAACGCCGCAATACGAGGAGGCCGATCATCGGCCGATCATGCAGATGGTGATGTCGAAGGCGCCGAAATACGCGAGTCCGAAAAACCCATACGCCATGCACGACCACCGGATGATCCACTCACTGGAAAAGACCAGGCATCTGGTCAAGTACTGGACGCCGTCGATGCTGCGGGCAAAGATCCAGGGCCTGCTTGTCTGGGGGCAGCAGGGCTCGCACGCGCGCGAGTGCATGTATCGCCCCGACTGCGATGTGCTGCCGCCGGAGAACAAGGAGAACTTCCCCCGGCTGGCGGCGATGCTGAAGGAGAAGGGGATGTGGCTGGGCGCCACCGCCCGGCCGGCCTCGATCGCCGTCCCGCGTGATCTCACGCGGGACTGGGCGCTGCGCCAGCACGTTGATGACCCGACCGCACTGAACAGAGCGGCCGGGCGGATGGAAGACCTCGTCGACCTCGGCGCGGCGCATTTCTATCTCGACTGCCTCGGTCTCAACGGCGTTGACGACTTCAAGCGGATGCAGCGCTACCGCGAAGTGCTCGGGCCGCGCGTGCAGACGTATTCTGAGTACGCCTCCGACGCGTTCCTGGCGCTGACCGGCGTCTACCTGCACTGTCACAAATGGGACGCGAAGAACAGGGTTGCGCACTTCATGTGGACGAAGCCCGGGGACATCGAGCGGATGCAGTGGGTGTATCCCAAGGCAACCTTTATCGGCAAACTTGCCGTCCCCGCCGAGCAGTACCTTCCGGTCGTCGAGTGGATGCTGCAGCACCGCATCACGCCGCTGGTGGAGGACTATAAGGTCCGCAACAACCGCAAGATTGCCGATGGGATTGCGGCGCTGGTCGAGAAACACCTTACAACGGAGGGGCAATGGAAATGAGATATGCCCTCACATGTTTAGTTGCGGCGGCACTGGCGAGCGGCGCAGTGTTTCATTCCGTGAACGCTGCCGAACCGGGTGCGACATTGACCCATCGCACGCCGTCCGGGTTTGTCTTTTCGATTACTGCCGACGGCCTGGAGCAGGTAACCCTCGGCGATCGGACCGTGCTGACCGGCGACTGGCACGCGGCGGTCAACGTCGGCGGGGACAAGGCGTCGGAAGACATCGGCGGCACCCGAACCGCATCTTCCGGTGCCGGCAAGGCTCTCGTCGCGACCCACGGTAACGGTCCGCTGCGTGTGCAGCACAGCTATCGGTTCGCCGGCGAGACGCTCTTCATCGAGTCCCAGGTGATCAACGACACCGACCGGGCCGTCGGCCCGATGGTGTTTTCCGGACTGGTGGTTGACTTCGACGGCACACCCCGCGGGGCCCTGGTCACGGCGTCCAAGCGGGATCTGCTGTATCCGTCGAACTCCGGTCTCGCCGGCAGCTACGCGATTGGCAAGGGCTTTGTGCTTGGTCTCACGTGGTACGATCGGCCGGCGCCCGCGCCGCCTCCGGCGCTCTCCGGGAAGACTGCTCCGTCAACCGAGGCGCCGCCGGCGCCACGCGGGTCGCTGGCCACCTGGAAATGCCTGGACAACGGCCGCTACGAACTGTCGCTGGCGTGCGACATGACCGTGCCGCCGGGCGGTGCGGACACTGTTTCCCTCGCCGTCACCTTCAGCCGCGGGGACGACTGGCACGCTGCGATGGCGCCGTACAAGCGTCGTTGCCAACCGATCACCGCATCCAAGAAGACTGTTCCGCGCGGGGACCATCGTCCCGTGATCAAGGTTTCACTCGTGCCTGCCGGCGCCAAGCCGACCGACGACTCGCCGCTGGGACTGCCGGCCGCACGGCGCATTGATCGCGCCGGCGGCGGCGTCCAGCTCGCCAATCGCGTTGCGGTACTTGCCCGCACCATCGGCGCGCGGACGGTTTTTCTCACCGATTTGCCGCGGTACGACCCGTCAACCGGCTGGGTGATGAACTGGCACATCCTGCCGGAAGCCGCCGACCGCGGTGTCAAGAAGTTCGTCGCGCGACTGGCCGAGAATGACATTGCCACGGCGGTCGAGGCCTGGCCGAGAGCCGCGCAGACCCCGGTCGCCTGGGATCGCACCACGACCACTTCGTTCGATCCCTTCGCCTGCTTTGATACTGTCCGGTGGACCTATATCTATGCCGTCGGCGCACATGGTTGGAAGGCGCGGGGGTTCCTGCTTCGCGGGCTGGGGACGCATCCGACCGACGGCCGGCTTACGGCGCGTCTGCGCCGGGAACTTGAGACGCACGAAGCAACGAAGGAGTTCGGGGCCAACGTCTTCTTCGTCGCTGATGGTGCGTCGGACCTGACGTGGCCGCTGGCTTCGGTATACACGTCGGTCGCGTGGTCGAAGGAACAGCGACGCTTTGTGTTCGATCGCGGCGGACTCGCCGAATTCGCCCTCGCACGCTGGCTCGACCCCGAGTTGCCGATCTATGTCCGCCTGCCGCCGGACGGCCTGCAGCAGCCCGACGGCGCGAATTACTCCGCCGCGGAATTCCTGCTCCGGAACCGGTTGACACCGGTGATCCCGCTTGCCGCGTTCGAAGGCGATCCGGCACTCGCCGGTGCATTGGGCAAACAGGTGCGACGACATATGGAACAGTCGGGCCGCTGGTCGACAGCGACAACGGCAATGCCTGCTCCCCCGGCAGCGCCGCAGACAAACACCGATGCAGCAACCAGAGGATCGCTCACCAGTACGACACTGGCGGCGATCGGCGCCGGCATTCTGGGCCTCGCTGTGGTTGCATTGGTGCTCGTTGTCGGCCGATCCCGGCGAACGCCTCAACCGCAGAACATCCAACGATCCAGAAATCGCAGTCCGAGAACCAGCAAGAAGGTGCGTATTCGGCGCCAGGCAGTCGAGCGGCGCCGTTGAACTGCAGCGGGATGCCCGGTCCTGACAGGCCGCAGGCAAGCCGTGCGGCAGCCCGTCAGGACATGGTCGAATGCTGTTGCATGATCCCTGAATCCCCGCCAGTGCCGACTTGCAGAATCAGCCGGATCCAAGTATATTACTGTCTGATCCGGTTGACGTTATGTGCTGTGAAACCGGTTCTCGGAGTCGGAACCGGACCCAACATGGAGGACGGGCAATGCTGCAAGCATCAAGGTCCACGGCCATCGAATTGATGGTCTGCCGGGGCGGGGTTTGGCAGGCAACCCGTCTCGCTGAAGCTTCCGTGCCGAGAGGGGAAACGCATTCATTGCGTTTCACGCTGATTGAATTGTTGGTGGTGGTGGCGATTATCGCGATCCTGGCCGCCATGCTGCTGCCGGTATTGAGCAACGCCCGAGAACGCAGTCGGCAGGTCCTTTGCTTGAGCAACGAGAAGCAGATCATGATGGCGGTTTTGATGGATGCCGACGAGAATGACGCGGAGTGGCTTCCGACTCAAGTGCACAACGGTGTGCATCTGTTCAAAGGCAGCGCGCCGGCCGCGACGCAGGCAATCTACGGGGCCGACGGCCAGATCGAGGGCTACGCGGCTCATTCGGGTTTCGATCCAACGACGACGAACTGGCATCTGAACTTCGTCTACTTTCTCATGCACGCGGGCTACATGACAGGGGACTGGTCGCTGTTTCGGTGTCCTTCCGATCCGCGCGGCGGGCACAATGATCTGCATGCGATCGATTCGAGTAAGGATCGGAACCTTTACCGGTACGACGGCTGGGATCGGCCGAGCTACGCCGGCAACACACACTTCACATCCGGCAAAACACACACGGGGACTGGACAGGGAACAACGTGGACGATTCCCTCCGGCCGCATCCGGTTCAATCAGATGCTGCTGAATGCCAGCCGCAAATCCGAAGCCTTCGGCAACGGCAAGCTCTCTGAAGACCAGATCCCCTGGCTGGTAGAATCACGGTCCAGCAATTTCTCCTTCCACACCAATGCCTTCGCCGACCAATGGACGGAATCGCATCCGCCGCCGACTGCCCGCAACGAGTTCAATGACTGGTGGCGAGCGGCGGAGGTCGACCCACTGCTGCACCGTCAGGACATTGTGGGCGCCGGGATGAACATTGTCTTCCTGGACGGCCACGGCGAGAGCGTCAAAGACACGTCGGTCTATGCCGAGAATCTCGGCGGTTACGGATTGGACATCTACAGCCTGTCGGCGCCTGGCAACGATAACTTCTAGAGCGTTTTAAGCTATTCTGTAGCCGCCACTCCTCACGCTGAAGGCGTGATCGTCTTGAGCCTGGGGTTGGCGAAGCCTACCCCAGGATGGGGGGAGATACGGTTCAACGCTGAAGGCGTTGTAGTAGGCCCTGCCGTGAATGGCGCTGAATTAAGATGATCTTGGGACAGGCAATGTCTTTTCCGTG